>JAFVCA010000043.1 GCA_017479705.1 Bacteroidales bacterium | reverse complement strand
CACACCAACGCCATCGCCGAAAGCACCAACGCCAAAATTCAACTCGCCACTATCAAAAACAGAGGCTCGCGTGACCTCGACTTCTTCCTCTACCGTGTGGCCAACTTTTTATAGCCTGTCACATCAAAATTCAATTAACCCTCAAAACCGACTGCAAAAATACAAACATTTTCCGATATGACAAAATTTTATTTCTTCATTTCGGGATTTTGTCGTATCTTTGCAATTTGAAATAGCAACCGCATTATGGAGAAAAAGCAACAAGATATAGCCTATTTTCTGTCGTTCTGCACCGAGCAGTACAAGAACGAGAAACACCTTTCGGGCAGGGATGCCGTGGCGGTGCTGGAGAAGTATGGCGTGTTGGATTATCTGGCGGAGCACTACGAAATGCTGCACACGCAGAGCCGCCAATGGTTGATGGAAGATATTGACGAGTATATTTCACTTCGCAGAAAGGAGGTCTTATGAAACTGTATCACGGTAGTCTGGAGATTGTGCAAAAACCCGAAATACGCAAAGCCAACCGAACGCTTGACTACGGGAGTGGGTTCTATACTACAACCTCGTTTGAACAGGCCGAAGCGTGGGTGAGGCGCCGTATGGACGAGACCAAGCAGGACTGGGGGTATGTGAATGTTTATGATATTCTGGAGGCACTACCGACTTCGTTGCGAAAGCTGATTTTCCAATCGCCAACGGAAGAGTGGGTGGACTTTGTGATGCGCAACCGTACGGAGAAAGGGTTTGTGCACGACTATGATATCGTCTATGGCCCTGTGGCCAATGACCGCGTATATGCCGCATTTGCACTTTATGAAGGAGGACTACTGAACAAACAAGACCTCATTAAGGAACTTAGAGCATATAAGCTAGTAGACCAATATCTGTTCCATACAGAGAGATCTCTGCAAGCGCTTACATTTGTAGAAGCAAAGGAGGTGACGCGATGAATCTGGACATTACACAAGACAACCTCTATCTGATTCTTCCGTCGAAGGTTAGCCGTATGGCGGAGATGCTTGCCGAGGACAGCGGCAAGAGCATCATCTGGGCTGTAAAAGAGGTATATTGCTCTGATGTATATAAACGGTTGGAGCAGGAATCCTCCAAGCAATGGCATCTTGGCCCAGTGGCTCTTTATCAGGAGTTCTGTGCCAATTGATAAAAGTGGTCAGAAAGAACTCATAAAGAGGACATAAAGAAAGGGAGCACCCGTGTGGATGCTCCCTTTCTGTTAGGTGTTACTATTGGCTTAGTACATGCCGCCCATGCCACCCATGCCGGGATTGGCGGGCATCGGGGGTTCGGGTTCCTTGATGTCGCACATGACGCACTCGGTGGTCAGCAGCATGCCGGCGATGCTGGCAGCATTCTGCAGTGCTACACGGGCAACCTTGGCGGGATCGATAACACCGCTCTTGAAGAGGTTCTCATAGCCCTCGGTGCGGGCATTGTAGCCATAGTCACCCTTGCCGTTCTTCACTTCGTTGACGACCACGCTGCCTTCCAGGCCAGCGTTCTCGACAATCATGCGCAGAGGCTCTTCGATGGCGCGACGGATGATTTCAACACCCAGTTTCTCGTCCTCGTTGGCGGGTTTGATGCCGTTGAGCTTCTCGGCTGCACGGATGAAAGCGGTGCCGCCGCCAGGGATGATACCCTCTTCGACAGCTGCGCGTGTGGCATGCAGAGCATCGTCAAAGCGGTCTTTCTTTTCCTTCATCTCAACCTCGGAGGCTGCGCCGACATAGATGACTGCCACGCCACCTGCCAGTTTGGCCAGACGCTCTTGCAGCTTCTCGCGGTCGTAGTCGCTGGTGGTCTTTTCAATCTGAGCCTTAATCTGGTTGACGCGGGCCTTGATCATCTCGCTGTTGCCAGCACCGTTCACGATAGTGGTGTTGTCCTTGTCGATGGTAATCTTCTCGCAAGTGCCAAGCATCTCAATGGTGGCATCTTCAAGTTTGTAGCCCTTCTCTTCGCTGACGACGGTACCGCCGGTGAGGATGGCGATGTCTTCAAGCATTTCCTTACGACGGTCGCCGAAGCCGGGAGCCTTGACGGCAACAACCTTCAGGCCGCCACGCAGACGGTTGACAACGAGAGTTGCCATGGCCTCGGTCTCGACATCTTCAGCAATAATAAGCAGTGCACGACCGCTCTTGGCCACCTGTTCCAGGATAGGCAGAAGAGTTTGCAGGGTGCTGATCTTCTTGTCGTAGATAAGAATCAGAGGGCTGTCGTAGGTGCATTCCATTTTGTCGGTATCGGTCACAAAATAAGGGCTGATGTAGCCGCGGTCGAACTGCATACCCTCGACCACCTTCACGCTGGTCTCAATACCCTTGGCCTCTTCAATAGTGATAACGCCGTCCTTGGAAACCTTCTCCATAGCCTCGGCAATGATGTCGCCAATCTGGCTGTCGTTGTTGGCGCTGACGGTGGCAACCTGACGGATTTTCTCAATGTCGCCGCCCACTTCCTGAGCCTGAGCCTTGATGTCCTCGACGATGGCTGCAACAGCCTTGTCGATACCGCGTTTCAGGTCCATGGGGTTGGCACCGGCGGTGACGTTCTTCAAGCCGGTGTTGACAATAGCCTGTGCCAGCACCGTGGCGGTGGTGGTACCATCACCTGCCTGGTCGTTGGTCTTGGAGGCAACCTCCTTCACCATCTGGGCACCCATGTTCTCTATGCCGTTCTCCAGTTCAATCTCCTTGGCAACGGTCACACCGTCCTTGGTGATATGAGGAGCACCGAATTTCTTGTCGATAACCACATTGCGGCCTTTAGGACCGAGGGTCACTTTCACTGCGTTTGCCAAAGCGTCAACACCTTTGCGGAGTTGTTCGCGGGCATCATTGTTGAAAACTATTTCTTTTGCCATAATGTTTATTCCTTTCTTTTTTTCTGATTACTCTGAATAATCTGATGTTCCGATTACTCTGATTGATTAGATGATAGCGTAAACGTCGCTCTCTTTCATGATCATGTACTTCACACCGTCAATCTCGACTTCGGTGCCGCTGTACTTGCCATACAGCACATTGTCACCCACCTTCAGGGTCATCTCGTGATCCTTGGTGCCTTTACCGACGGCCAGGACGGTTCCTCTTTGGGGTTTTTCTTTTGCGGTGTCAGGGATGATGATTCCCGAAGCGGTTTTCTGCTCGGCCTCGGCGGGCTGAATCAGAACGCGGTCTGCTAAAGGTTGAATGTTCATAGTTCTATAAAATTTTAGTTTATTAATCTATTTTGTTTGTTTTTTGCATCGCTGCATCTATCACCTTGCACAAACCGTGCCAGTGTGGACACCTGCCCGAAAAACTGACATTATGTCACACAATATTTCATCCGTCCTTACGTTAAGAGGACACATCAAAACAAACATGCCCGATATGCTTTTATCCGAAATCATCCAATATCTCGACAGCGAGTTCCATCCCGAATATCAGGAGGATTACGACAATTCTGGCTTCCTGCTCGGCAATCCTGACAGTGAATGCTCTGGAGCTCTGGTCGCGCTCGACCTCACACCGGCCGTCATTGACGAGGCCATCAGCCTTGGAGCCAACCTCATTGTCACCCATCATCCGTTCATCTTCAGTGGCATCAAGCGCATCACCCCGGACAGCGCCACAGGCCGTTCAATCATCACGTTGATAAAGAACAACATTGCCGTTTATGCCGCCCACACCAACCTCGACAATCTGAAAAATGGCATCAATGGCATTCTCGCTTTCCAGCTCGGACTGACAGATTGTCACATCCTGCGTCCCCTTCAAGCCACTTCGTCACCCGACATCGGGGCCGGAATGATTGGCACCCTTCCATACCCCTTGCCCACCGCGGCCTTTCTCGAACAGGTCAAAGCCACTCTTGGCCTGCCCCTGCTCCGCGTCAGCGACATCGCCACCCCTGCCGTCAGCCGTGTGGCCATCTGCGGTGGCGCCGGCAGCTTCCTCATCGCCGACGCCATCCGCCAGCAAGCCGACATCTACCTCACCGGCGACCTGAAATACCACGATTTCCAGCGTGCCGAAGGCCGTATCACCCTCGCCGACGTCGGCCATTACGAAAGCGAACAGTTCGGCAAACAACTTATTTATTCCGTTATATCAAAAAAATTTAGTAATTTTGCATGTTTCATTAGCCAGCAAGGCAAAAGCTTTGTCAGCTATATGTAGCTGTAATATAGAATTTTAATTTATATTTATATTTTATCGCACAATGACGAAAAAAGTCACAACACCCGAAGTCACGGAACAGCCCACCGCCGAGAACACCCAGCAAATGTCCGATGTCGATGTCGCCACCGAGCGTCGTCTCGTAGCCCTCTACACCCTTCAGCTGGTTGACTCCGAAATCGACAAAATCCAAATCATCCGTGGCGAACTGCCCCAGGCCATTCAGGACCTCGAAGACGAAATCGCCGGCCTCCAGACGCGCATCAGCAACTTCAAGGAGAACATCGCCGAGCAGAACGGCAACATCGCCAAGCGCAACAGCGACATTGCCGACCATCAGGCCATGATCAAAAAGTATGAGAAGCAGCAGGACAACGTGCGCAACAACCGCGAGTTCGAAGCCATCAACAAGGAAATCGAGTTCCAGAACCTCGAAATCCAGCTCTGCGAACGCCGCAACCGCGATTCCAACAACAAAATCAAAGAACTCGAACAGCACATCTCCGCTGCCGAGCTGTTGATAAAGAAATGCAACGCCGAGCTCGAATCCAAAAAGACCGAACTCGACAGCATCATCGAAGAGACCAAGAAGGACGAAGTGCGCTTCCGCAACAAATCCGCCGAGCAGGAGAAATTCATCGACGAGCACTACCTTGTCGCCTACAAACGCATCCGCAAACAGGCCCGCAACGGCCTTGCCGTCGTCACCATCGACCGTGACGCTTGCGGCGGCTGCTTCAGCAAAATCCCTCCCCAGCGCCAGAGCGAAATCAAGATGCACAAAAAAGTCATCGTCTGCGAACACTGCGGCCGCATGCTTGTTGACGACGACATCGCCCAGAAAGCCCAGGAACAGCTCAGCAAATAAACGTGTGCCATCCGCGGCCCTTTCAACAGCCTCCATCAGACACATTTTCACATTAACGAAACAACACAATCATCATGACCCACTATATCAATCCCGACGAACGGCTCACCATCGCCAAGATTCGCGAAATAGTCGAAAACCACCATACCCTCGCCCTCAGCGACGAGGCCAAGCGCCGCATCCAGAAATGCCGCGACTACCTCAACCGCAAAATGGAAACCCAGAAGGAACCCATCTACGGTGTCACCACCGGCTTCGGCTCCCTCTGCAACATCTCCATCAGCAAAGAGCAGCTCAGCCAGCTGCAAAAGAACCTCGTCATGAGCCATGCTTGCGGCGTGGGCGACGAAGTCCCCGCCGAGGTCGTCCGCCTCATGCTCCTGCTCAAAGCCCAGAACTTCTGCTTTGGCTACAGCGGTGCCCAGCTCCAAACCGTCCAGCGTCTCATCGACTGCTACAACAACGACGTCCTTCCCGTCGTCTACCAGCAAGGCAGCCTCGGTGCCAGCGGCGACCTCTGCCCCTTGGCCAACCTCATGCTCCCTGCCATCCTCGGCCTTGGCGACGTCTATTGGAAAGGCCGTCGCTGCGACGTCAAGGAGGTCTACACCGCTCTCGGCTGGCAGCCCATCGAGCTGCAAAGCAAAGAGGGCCTCGCCCTCCTCAACGGCACCCAGTTCATGAGCAGCTACGCCGTATGGTGTGTCCTCAAAGCCCAGCGTCTCAGCCGTCAGGCCGACATGCTCCTCTCCCTCAGCCTCGACGCCTTCGACGGCCGCATCGAGCCCTTCTATGAAAGCCTCCACATGGTGCGCCCCCACAAAGGCCAGCTCGAAACCGCTGCCGCCGTCCGCAAATACACCGAAGGCAGCCAAATCATCGCCCGCCACAAGGAGCACGTCCAGGACCCCTACAGCTTCCGCTGCGCCCCGCAGGTCCACGGCGCCGCCAAGGACACCATCGCCTACGTAGCCTCCGTTGTCGAGACCGAAATCAACTCCACCACCGACAACCCCATCGTCCTCCCTGACGAGGACATGGTCATCTCCGGCGGCCACTTCCACGGCGAGCCCATGGCCATGGTGCTCGACTTCCTCGCCATCGCCGTTGCCGAACTGGGCAGCATCAGCGAGCGTCGCACCTACCAGCTCATCGACGCCAAGCGCGGCCTTCCCTCCTTCCTCGTGGCCAAACCCGGCCTCAACAGCGGCTTCATGATTCCGCAGTACGCCGCCGCCTCCATCGTCAGCCAGAGCAAGCAGCTCTGCACCCCCTGCAGCGTCGACAGCATCCCCAGCAGCCAGAACCAGGAAGACCTCGTCAGCATGGGCGGCAACGCTGCCACCAAGTGCTACCGCGTCATGGAGAACACCGAGCGCGTCATGGCCATCGAACTCTTCGATGCCGCCCAAGCCCTTGACTTCCGCCACCAGGAAGGCCTCAAGAGCAGCCCCTTCATCGAGAACCTCGTGGCCGACTACCGCAAGAGCGTCAACTTTGTCGACATTGACCAGATCATGTACAAGCACATCCACGCCAGCGTCCGTTTCCTCCAAGAGATGAAACTCGACTAAGCGATGTGCCGGCACTGACAGATTGTAAAAACCACCAAGAGGCGTCCCCATCTGTGCGGATGCCTCTTTTTTCGGTCTCTCCACCGGGCATCACGGGTGTGTGCCGCGTGTCTTCATACTCCTTGCTGGCAATTAATTCCCTTGCCGGGGCAATAAACAACGGCCAGCGGCGTTATTTTAGAAAAACAACATCACTATGCTGCAAAAAGGAACCAAGGCGCCCCACTTTGAGGGCATGGACGAGAACGGAAACACCATCAAACTGAGCGACTACAGCGGCCGCAAACTGGTGCTCTACTTCTACCCCAAGGACAGCACCCCCGGCTGCACCGCCGAGGCCTGCGACCTGCGCGACAACTACCAGCGCTTCCTCGCCCAGGGCTACGAGGTGGTAGGCGTCAGCCGCGACAGTGCCGAGAGCCATCGGCGATTCATCGCCAAGTACGAGCTGCCCTTCCACCTCATCTCCGACCCCGACCACCGCATACTGGAGGCCTACGAGGCCTGGGGCGAGAAGAAGAACTACGGCAAGGTCACCATGGGCACCCTCCGCACCACCTACGTCATCGACGAGCAGGGCACCATTGTCGACGCCATCGGCAAGGTGGACACCAAGGCCCACACGGCGCAGATACTCAAATAGTCTGCTTCCGCCGCTACGGGCTCGGCGTACAGAAGCCAGGCTCGCGACGGTCTCGGCTTTTATGCGTCGTTTGGCCACGCTGAAGTGCAGGACGCGGGACAGATGTAAATCCTTTTTTTTACGGCAACAAGCAATGCGGTGGATAAACCAGTCTGCATCAAATTATTAAGCAATCCACCAATACTCGTTCAACGCTCGTTCAATATTGAATCAATAATGAACGAGCGTTGAACGGCCATTTTGCGGATGTCAGGATGCTGGCGCAAGGGTGGGGTAGGGCGAGGGTGTCTAACGCTGCCGGGGGTGAACGGAATGGCGTCTGTTGGGTCCGGCTTTTTGCCCGCAGCGATGCAATATTAGGGTCGCAACTCCGTTATTGGGGCAAAAATGTCAACGATGAGAAAAACCGTATTGCTTATAGCCGCTCTTTGCTGCGGGATGGCGGTGGCGGCGCAGGAGCCGCAGCCCCTGCTCACACCCGCCCAGATGCCCAATCCCATCCGCTTTCTGCCGCCGCCGCCGGACACCCTGTCCGAGGCCTTTGCCTACGACCGGGCGCAGTACCGCTGGGGCAAGGAGCAGCGGTTGGACTCCGCCCGCTGCGCCATGGCGGTGACCGATGCCGACTGGAACATCGACAATGTGTGCCGCCTGTTCAGCGAGCCTTTCGGCATGACGATTTCGAAGGAGGCCACTCCCGCCATCTACCGCATGCTGTACGTGGGCCTCATCTCGGCGGACCAGGTGGGCAAGCTGCCCAAGGACCACTATCGGCGCACGCGCCCCTACGTCTACTACGGCGAGCCGACCATCTATCCGCAGGACGAGGATGAGCTGCGGAACAACGGCTCCTTCCCCTCCGGCCACACCATTGAGGGCTGGAGCGCAGCCTTGTTGCTGACGGAGCTGAACCCTGACAGCGCGGATGGCCTCTTAGCACTCGGCTACCGCTACGGCGAGAGCCGCGTGATAGCGGGCTACCACTGGCAGAGCGACGTGGATGCCGGACGGCTGGCGGCCAGCGCGGCCCTGGCCAGACTGCATGCCGACAAGCGTTTCATGCGGCTGCTGCGCAAGGCGCACCGCGAGTACCGCTGTCTGGCAGCCCGCGCGCGCAGAAGATAGCTGCGGCTGCCGGCAATGCAAATCCCCCTTGGCCGTTGGACCGAGGGGGATTTGCCGTAAGGGGGGTGCTGTGCTGTGCGGACTCAGAGCATGCGTTGCAGCAGGTTGCGGCATTCGATGTAGGCCACGTAGACCCCGGCCTCATGCTTGGTGAAGGTGGAGCCGGGCGCGTAGGGTTTGCCGCCGTTGATGGACTTGTTGGAGTCGAGGTTCATCACGGTGTGGGAGCCCTCCTTGGGTTTGGTTTTGAAAATCTTCTCTATCAGGTCGCTAATCAGGCCGTAGGTGCCGGCGCGCAGCTCGCCCTGGGTTTTGGCAAATTGCAGGAAGTCGGCATTGTCCATCAGTTTGGAGAATTCGGGGATGTCCTCCTTGTCCATGGAGAGACCGCGCTGGCGGGCGTAGAGGCTGTAGAGGTCGATGAAGTTGGTATGGGCGTAGAAGTCGCCGATGGTGTGCAGGTGGACGCCGGCGCCGATGTAGCGTTTGCGGTCGGCACAGCGGTGGAACTCGTCGATGGCACGCTTATAGGCCTTGACAAGGGTGTCGTTGCCTTTGTGGTCGTCAAGGTGGACGGACGATTTGAGGGCCAGCACCACGTCGGCAAAAAAGCCGATGCCGAACTTCATCCACCGCACGGCACACCGGGGGAAGTCGGCCCCCTCGAAAGCATCCTTCAACATGATTTCGTGGGTCTTCATTGGGAATTTGTCTACCCGCCCCTGGTTGAGGGGCTGTTGCACTGGGCTGTTTGTCTGGCTGTTGATAGTATTCATAATCGAGCGTATGTCTTCTGCAAAGATACAAAGAATAATTGTATTGCGCACTTTAATAAATGTTATTTTGCATACAAGCCTTCGCGTGCGAACTTTTTTGTTGATAATCCGAAAAAAAGATGTACTTTTGCAAAAAAAATTATGGCGTTGATTGGCGTGATAACGGGTGATATTGTAGACTCTACAAAAATTGAAGGAGATGACAGGACCAAATTGTTGTCGGTCTTGAGGTCATTGCTATCGCAGACTTTGGGTGAAGGAGTAGTCTCAAGTGATATATTCAGAGGTGATAGCTTTCAGGTGGTGGTGGTAAATGCTTCACGTGCTGCAAGAGTTGCACTATTGATAAGAAGCGGTTTGATAAGTGCTACCCCAGAACATTCTCCTTTTTTATGGGATGCCCGATTGTCTGTTGGCGTCGGAATGGAGGAATACATGGGAGACAATGTGGGTACTTCTGACGGTATTGCTTTCCGTCTTTCGGGTAGGAAACTTGACGAAATGAAGAATTCCCGTCTTTCGATTATCACACAGTCGGACTATGTTAATGAAGAGCTGGCGGTAGAAATCCCATTTGTAGATGATATAGTGTCGCACTGGACCAGAAATCAAGCATATGTGACGAAACGTTATTGTGAATTGAATCCCCCCCAGAGTGGCATTGTCGCCAAGGAAATGAGCATATCGACCCAAAGAGTGAATAGGCTTTATCACTCAGCGAAAGTCCCTTTATTACAGACTTTTTTGAACCGGTTTGAAACTATTGTAAATTCGATGGTGATATGATGAACGTTATACTCCGGCTTGTTGGGGCACATATTATTGCTGATTTCTTTCTTCAGATTGATCCAATCAATATCGGAAAACACAGAAGAGGTGGCGAAGGAATAAGGTGGTTACTTCTGCATGGAATTATTCAGGGTGTAATTGCTTATTTGTGTCTCGGGCAATGGGATAATTGGTTTGTACCGTCTTTTATTATGACCACCCATATGCTAATTGATTATATCAAAGTGGTGTATACAAGATGTCACAGCCAGAAGATGTGCCTACAGACGAGACGCGAATCACTTATTTTTGTGACAGACCAATTGGTGCATTTGCTTTTTATCTTCCTATCGGTATATTTGTTTTGGTTGCTGTATGGGAATTGGCCGGCGAGTAGTGGCTGTATTCCATTATTTAATAACAATCGTATATGGTTGTTTGTTATTGGCTATATGATTATTTTAAAGCCAGCAGGTATATTGATTGCAATTTTGACCAAGCGTTGGCGTAATGAGATCTATGATGATGGAATGAGAGATGGTGCCCTCGTGAAGAGCGATAGCGATTCCCTCGTTAATGCCGGTGCATGGATAGGATATTGTGAACGAACAATAGCTTTGACATGTATTTTATTGAATTGTGTAGAAGGCGTTGGCTTTATATTGGCGGCAAAATCCATATTTAGATTTGGTGATTTGAAAGAAAGCAAGGAAACCAAGTTGACGGAATATGTATTGTTGGGCACATTGCTAAGCATGGTTGTGGCAACATGCGTAGGGCTATTATTAAGGCTCTTATTGTAAATAATTACTAAATTGTTTTCCTGAATATTGCAAAATGCTATTGATTTGAGTTAAAACAATAGGGAAAAGATGGCAAATAACAAGAACTTGTTGACAATGATATTTAAAACAAAATAGTAACAACAAAATAATAAAATGAAAAAAACCGTATTAACAATCATGACACTTTCGCTCTTCGCTGTTACAGGATGTAACAAGGGCACCGAGCTGGCCTCGGGTGTCAATCTGGACAACCTCGACACGACGGTAAACCCCGCCGAGGATTTCTATCACTACGCTTGCGGCGGCTGGCTGAAGGCCCATCCGCTGGACGCTGAGCACAGCCGCTACGGCGCGTTCGACGTGCTGGCCGAAACCAACCAGGAGCAGCTGCGCACGCTGATCGACTCGTTAGTCAACACCAAGAACGAGCCCGGCAGCTATGGCGACAAGATTGCCACCCTCTACACCGTCGGCATGGACACCGCCACCATCGAGAAACAGGGCGCCGAACCCATCATGCCCTACCTGAATGAGATTGCCGCCATCAAGAGCGTCGACGAGCTGCAGCCCGAGATGCGCCGTCTGCATGGCATCGGCATCAACCCCTTCTTCGCCATCTTCAACGAGGCCGACGCTATGGATGCCAACCAGTGCATCGCATGGCTCTACCAGAGCGGCATAGGCATGGGCGAGCGCGACTACTACCTGGAGACCAAAGGCCGCGAGCCCGAACTGCGCAAGGCCTACGTCGCCCTCATGGAAACCCAGTTTGCCAACGCAGGTTATGACAAGCTGAGCGGCAAGACTCCCGCACAGCTGGCCAAGATGGTCATGGACCTTGAAACCCGCCTGGCCAAAGCCCAGTACAGCAACGAGGAGAACCGCGACCCCTTCAAGACCTTCAACAAGATGGGCTTCGACACCGCCGCAGTGCGCGCTCAGGGCATCGACCTCAAGGCTTATTTTGCCGAAATCGGTCTGCCCAAGCTCTCTTCCTTCAACATGTGCCAGCCTGAGTATTTCCAAGAGGTGGGCAAGGTGCTGAACGAGGCCAAGAGCTTAGATGCCGTCAAGGCCTACTACGCCTGGAATGTCATCAACACAGCCGCCGTTTACCTGAGCAGCAACTTTGTCAATGCCAATTTCGACTTCTACGGTCGCACGCTCAGCGGCGCCGAGCAGCTGCGTCCCCGTTGGAAGCGCGTCACCAGCACCGTCGACGGTGCCATGGGCGAGGCCCTTGGCGAGCTCTATGTGGCCCGTTTCTTCCCCCCGGAGGCCAAACACCGCATGGTGGAGATGGTCAACAACCTGAAGGAGGCTTTTGCCATGCGCATCCACGACGCCAAATGGATGAGCGAGGGCACCAAGCAGCGCGCCATCGAGAAACTCTCCACCATCATGGTCAAGGTGGGCTATCCCGACAAGTGGCGTGACTATAGCGGTCTCGAAATCAAGAACGACAGCTACTTTGCCAACATCATCCGCTCCAACCAGTTCGACATTGCCTATATGGTCTCCAAGATTGACAAGCCCGTCGACAAGACCGAATGGGGCATGACTCCGCAGACCGTCAACGCCTACTATAACCCCACCACCAACGAGATCTGCTTCCCCGCAGGTATTCTGCAAAAGCCCTTCTTCGACATGAATGCCGACGATGCTTTCAACTACGGTGCCATCGGCGTGGTGATTGGACACGAGATGACCCACGGTTTCGACGACCAAGGCCGCCACTACGACAAGGACGGCAACTTGAACGACTGGTGGGAGGACGAGGACACCGCCCGTTTCCAGGCCAACGCCAAGGTGCTTGTTGACTGGTTCAACAAGGTGAAGGTGAGCGACAATCCTCTTACCTATGCCAACGGCCAGCTCACCCTCGGCGAGAACATTGCCGACAACGGCGGCCTCCACATCAGCTACCAGGCCTTGCAGAACGCCCTTGCCAAGCGTCAGGTCAACGAGAAGGAGATGGACGGCTTCACGCCCGCCCAGCGTTTCTTCCTTGCCTATGCCGGCGTGTGGGCCAGCAACATCCGCGAGGAAGCCAAGCTCCAGCTCACCGCTGCCGACGTGCACAGCCTGGCCGAGAACCGAGTCAACGCCACCCTGCCGCACATCACCGAGTTCCTCGAGGCCTTCGGCATCCAGCCCGGCTGCGCCATGTACCTCGCCCCCGAACTCCGCGCCCAGCTCTGGTAAACAGCAATAACTAACAGTATTTTTAGTATGACTGGTAAAACTAGTACTACTAGTAAAACTAGTCATACTAAAAATACTAATTAAAAAAAACACCCTCCCCCATGCCCACCCAGCAAAACAGCATCTTCCGCCGAGTGCCGGACTACAAGAACCTCCATCTTTACCAGAAAAGCGAGGTCCTGGTCGTCCTGACAGCCCGGTTCTGCCAACGCTTCCTGCCGCCCTACGGCGACCGAACCGTTGACCAGATGAACCAGGCAGCCCGCAGCGGCAAGCAGAATATTGTGGAGGGCAGCGAGGCCGCCATGACCAGCAGCGAGACGGAGGTGAAGCTGGTCAACGTGGGGCGTGCCAGCCTTCAGGAACTGAGGGAGGACTATGAAGACTACCTGAAGAAACATTCCCTGCCCATTTGGGACAAAAGACATCCGCGTTTTGATAAGATGCTGGCCTTCTGTCGGACACACAACAGCTGCGACGACTACCGCCAGTTGGCGGAGACCCTCTCGGCCGAGGAGTTCTGCAACATGGCCGTCACCCTCTGCCACATTACCGACAAGATGGCCGCCGCCTATCTGCAACACTTGGAGAGGCGGTTTGTGACCGAAGGCGGTGTGAAAGAACGCATGCACGCCGCACGCACCTCCTACCGCCAAGAACAAGACCGTCGGCTGCAAGCCCTCGAAGAGGAAAACCGCCTCCTCAAAGCCGAAATTGCCGCCCTGCGCAAAACCCTGGCCGGCAACTAACCTCACCATACCAGATACAATAATTCTAATAGTATCTTTCTATTTCAAGAAAAATGTGTATATTTGCATCTGCAAGCGCAGCGCGTATTGCACTTGCATATTATTGAGAAAGCGCATTTTGCCTTATTCCCGCTTGGTGAACTTCGACACTCACAAATAGACATACGGAATAAGGGGGAAATGAATGCTCCTGCTGGATTGTATACCTTTCTATAGATACAACCCTCAGTGGAGCAATTCACTGAACCTGTATTTTTATGTCTAAGGGAGTCGAAGCCCTACCAAGGAAAATAGGGTTGTCATGGATGGCTCCACTTTCTCTTATTGTACAATCTCGTGCAGCCGGGCCGCCGCACAAACAAAGTTGTGCCCGACATGGATTAGGGATTAAGTTATGCAAACAAATGATGGTTCTATAGGAGCAGCTATTTCTGATGACGATTCTCAAAAACGTTCATTCAGAACCTTGCCGATTGAAGTTGTCTTTTCGGCTGGAGTGATAGCTATTTGTATCTTTTTAATGATACAATGGCACAAGACACCAAACAACACCATTGAGGTGGAATCTGGGTATATTGGTCCACAAAGTGAACAGATATTAGGCATGAAAGTAGTACGCGACTATAATATCAATTCGACTGCTCGGTTTAAATTCACAGACTCAATGATTTCTGTATCGCCAAAATACAATCATGGTCTCAGCGGGTTGCCAAAACCTAATTCTGTTTCGTTGCCTGGTATTCATGTTGGGGTCATGACTCGTATGTTTATGCCATGCGATAAACCTTTGTTTGCTGGAACGAGTTTACCAACAGCTTATATCGAGGATGGTCCATATTGCTCATTTGTCCCTTTGCAAAGTAGTATAATTGGCAGGTTGGCTAATACCGATTTTTCAAAAGACAATTTAGGTCTATATTCATCATTGTACATTAAGGCAAATAAAAGAGTGGGTTTAAGCCATTTTGATGAAAGAGGATACTCAAGCATCATACCTAACTTTTCCATAACAGTTAAACCAAAGAGTGTGGCTCATGAACACATGGTGATTTATGGTAACCAAATCAGTAGTGTGATTGATACTATTCATTTTTTAAGTGCGTTTTTCGACAATCGAATTGAAGATACTCCACTATTGCAATTGTTTGGATATAATCCTTCAATTTATGATATGACGAGAATCTCACAAGAAACCCTCACAGATATGTATTTCAGTCAGGGGCAAAAAGACACTATTGACAGCTTGGGATACGTCGGGCAACTACGACAACTCGAATTTAAATCGGCAAATTTCAAACGTCAATCAGAAAACCTTAATCTTGTTCTTAATAAAGACAGTTCTTTTGAGAGTAATATAAATGTCGCTGCACAAATATTAGCTAATGGACTCGTACTTTATGATCAGTCTAATTCATTATACAATAAGGCTATAGCAGAAAAGATGTTTCCATTAAAGAGGTATGTGGATAGTTTGATTGACAAGAACATGAGTTATGGAAACGCACTCTTTGGAGCTAATAACAATAAACAAGTAGAGGTCCCGCGAGGATCAATCCTGTCTGAATCATATTCTATTTTAGGTCAGCATCACCAGTTGAAAGAGGTTTCTTATTTTTCTTCTAGTTTTACAAAACCTGGTGGAATACTATCATTGTATGATCTAAGCAAAGTCCAAGAGCATATTACAATCAAGCACAGTGCCAATAGTAGGCTGATGAAGTTCGAATACGATTTCAGAACTCATATCGATGGATTAATTTGTTCCGCTGGAGCCGAAGCTATCAGACCCAACGATATAATTTTGACCTCTACTGGTTTTGTTATTACAAATCCGAAGGTGTTAGAAGCAATCATGAATAATGGTTTGTCAGTATCAGTCCATTTCCCTGATTGGGACAACCGTCAGACAGAAAGGTTTTTCTTTGTAACATTAATTATTACACTTATGTTTAGCTATTTGTTTAAGAGACTGGTAGAACAAAAGTTGCTTGGAAGACTCGAAAAAGCAAGAAAAAAGAATATCGTGATTATCGCAATAGTACTTGCTGTAATATTTGCTTTAATTATTCCTCTCATAGTGCTTATCTTCTGATTATTCGATCTGCATAAAAATTGTCGGCAGATAAACAATACATGCATTTTTTTATGTAAAAATGTTGGTTGCGACGGGTTTCTGACAATCCGCCGCAACTATTTTAGTCTCAAAAAAACAATACTTTGTAGTGTGGATTTTCGCTAACGACTGTTTCTAAAGTGCAGTTTGTGTATGGCAACCTGCTGTAGAAAAGAGGTGTATGGGTTAAACTCAATGAGATTGAGTTAAGGTGATAAGATAGTCCCAAATCAAGAAAAATTTCGTATCTTTGCATGTGGTAGCTTTCTTTGTATTTTTATACAAGGCACTGAAATAAAACGAAATATTAATAAAATATCAATAGTAACATGAAACAACTTATCGAGTGTGTGCCCAATATCAGCGAAGGGCGCGACATGAATATCATCAATCAGGTCACTGCCGAGATTGAGAAAGTTGAGGGCGTGAAGCTCCTCGACGTGGATCCCGGCCAGACCACCAACCGCACTGTCATCACCTTTGTGGGCGAACCCGAGCAGGCTTGCGAGGCCGCTTTCCGCGTGGTGCAGAAAGCTGCCGAGCTCATCGACATGCGCAACCACCACGGCGCCCATCCCCGCCAAGGCGCCACGGACGTGTGTCCCCTCATCCCCGTCAGCAACATCTCCATGGAGGAGGTGGTGGAGTATGCCCACAAGCTCGGCAAACGCCTGGGCGAGGAGCTCAACATCCCCATCTACTGCTATGAGAACGCCGCCTTCCAGCCCAAACGCCGCAACCTGGCCTACTGCCGCACCGGCGAATACGAGAGCCTCAGCAGCCGCCTTGGCAGCGAGGAGTGGAAGCCCGACTTCGGCCCCAACGAGTGGAACGACCATGTGGCGCAGACCGGTGCCACCCAGGTGGGTGCGCGCGACTTCCTCGTGGCCATCAACTACAACCTGAACACCACCAGCACCCGCCGCGCCAACGCCATCGCTTTCGACGTGCGCGAAAAGGGCCGTCCCCAGCGCGAAGGCGGCAAGCCCAGCGGCAAGATTATGAAGGACGAAAAGGGCAACCCCATCATGATTCCCGGCACCCTGAAAGGCACCAAGGCCATCGGCTGGTTCATCGAGGACTACGGCATCGCCCAGGTCTCCATGAACATCACCTCCATCAAGGTGGCTCCTGTCCACCTCTGTTTCGACGAGGTGTGCCGCTGCGCAGCCAACCGCGGCCTCCGCGTCACCGGTTGCGAAATCGTCGGCCTCATCCCCAAGAGCGTTCTGATTGACGCCGGCAAATATTACCTCGCCAAACAGCAGCGCAGCCTTGGCGTCAGCGAGGACGAAATCATGAAGGTGGCCATCAAGAGCATGGGTCTCGACGACCTCAAGCCCTTCGACCCCAAGGAGAAAGTCATCGAGTTCCTGATCGAAGACCACAGCCAGAAGAAACTTGTCGACCTCACCTGCACCGGTTTCTGCGACGAGACCGCCAGCGAGAGCCCCGCTCCCGGCGGTGGCAGCGTCAGCGCCTACATGGGTGCCCTGGCCGCCTCGTTGGGCACCATGGTTGCCAATCTGACGGGTGGCAAAGCCGCCTACGACGATGAATGGGAGAAGTTCAGCGACGTGGCCGTCAAAGGCCAGGCCCTGAAGACCGAGCTCCTGCACCTTGTCGACGAGGACACCAACGCCTTCAACAAGATTATGAATGCCTTCGGTCTGCCCAAGAAGACCGACGAGGAGAAGGCCGCCCGCACCGCTGCCATCCAGGAAGCCACCAAGTTCGCCACCGAGGTCCCCTTCCACACCATGCAGAAGAGCTTCGAAGCCTTCGAGGTCTGCCGTGCCATGGTTGAGTGGGGCAACCCCGCAAGCGTCACCGACGGTGGTGTCGGAGCCCTTGCAGCCCGCAGCGCCGTTATGGGTGCCCACCTCAATGTGAAGATCAACGCCAGCTCGCTGAAAGACGAAGCCTTCAAGAACGACATCCTTGCCAAGGCTGCCGACCTCGAGGCCCGCGCCCTCAAAGAGGAAGCCGAAATCCTCAAGATTGTCAACGAGAAGATTGGTCTCTAACCTTTCCGAAATCCCTGCCGGCCTTATGACCCGCGAAGAGATATTACATGAAATTGAGCAACAGCAGCAGCTGTTGCTCAATTATTTAGACCTTGAAGTGGACATGGAGGACGATGCCGCCTATGTGGCCCGCGGCAACGGCTTTTGCGATGCGAAGTACAGCACCGATTTCCTCGAAAGCCAGGCGGAGAAAATACGCCGCCGCATTGCCGAGCTGCAAAGCCTTTTAGGCTGACTCCTCGCTGTAAACCAGTCTTTACGGCACCGCAGACGGGGTTCTGGTCCGCCTCCCATCCGCCCATGCCAAACTATGCTCTAAGCGGTGCGGTGCAGCCCGGCCGCCAATCCATAAAAGAAAGCCCCTACCATCACGGCAGGGGCTTTAGACTTTTCCTGTACAGTCTAAGCAGATGATTATTCAACCGCTTCAGCTATCGAGCCACGATAGGCAGGACAAGTGTGATGCGTGCAAGAAGACGCAACAGCGGCGAATACCAATGCCAAACAGGCTACTACGATTACTTTTTTCATATCGAATTTATTATTAATGTTTTAAAACCAAATATCTCAAGTTACACTTCGTTTCAAATATGTCCTTTTTCAAGGTCAATGTTTGATGATGAATCGTCGTTGCTATTGCCCAGAACGCCAGCTTCAATGAGTCTTCCCCGGATAGATTTCTCCCGCACATTTGCGGAATGAGACTTATGCGCCAGTTCGTATACCCTCGAAGGTGTGGTCAAACAAATGAAAGCAACTTTCAGATAGATCCACCTATTTGAACTATTATACCAAGTTTTTTTCTTCTCGTCAGCCATATAACCTAATCGTATTCAAAGTTTTACAATAACGAATCTCATTCTAATCAATTTACAAATATACGAAAAAAAACACACATACAAATAAAAAAGATGATTTTGTCCCAATTATTTTCACTACTGCACCAAAGTTCGAACATTCCTGTACAAAACGCAAAACCATGCTGGCTCACACTTCCTCCACTCGTTCCGGGATACAACTCCGTTTCTTGCCCCCCATTTATCCAACACACCGTAGGGAAATGATGGATAAATATAAGATAAGAAAGAAAAATGGAACGATGGAAGGGTGGAGGTGCAGGTTCAGGGCATCGAATCAGGCAATGAGCCTTGCCGGGGGTGGAGTGTTGAAACATAGATTTGGCAGTTTAAATTCCTGTATGGTAGGGGAGTATGACGAAATATATGCGATGTTTTAACATTTTGAGTGCTTAATTCGGATAAATGTGTGGGCCTGGCCACGGTGATTAAAAACAAAACAAGGAATCCGAAACAGGAAGACACCTACAGAATAATCATGTATAATATAGGGCAAAGTGGTGTTTAATTTTGTAAAACCAAACGCCAAAGGTGTATAAATACAAGTGTAACCATTAATAACATTTGTAAAACATTACAAATGTATAAGCGAAACATTTGTCACCTTGTTAAAATGGATGTTTTTATATTGTTTCGGATTGTATATTACACTGAATGTTAGATAATAATTAATTATAATAAAGTAGTGAATAAGCAAGTAACGTGCCAGATAATGAATATGTGTAATATAATATATAAAATACATAATTACTGATTATTATATTGATACATATAAAGTATTACTTATTGTAACGTTATAATTACAGATGTAAATTTAAAAATAGATATGTTTGTAATTCAAAATAATTTCGTATCTTTGCATGTTTTTTTACAAATGTGAATGTAGATTTGTTTTATAAATACTGAACATAATAATCGCTATGGTTGAAAGAATAAATACATTGCTCAAAGCAAAGAACATCACGGCTCGTCAGTTCGCTGAAGAAATAGGCATACAGCCCAGCGGCATGTCGCATATCCTGTCTGGTCGGAATAATCCCAGCCTTGAGTTTGTGATGAAGGTAATGAAGCGGTGGCCGGAAATCAATATCAATTGGCTCATGTTCGGCAAGGGCGAAATGTACGTGACCCAATCCAGCAGCGTCCCAATGGAGCAAGTTGATAAGGCCGACGGATCGGAAACTACTCAGGTTGAGGCGACTGACTACGATTTGTTTTCGCAGCCACCCCTCGACATCGCCGACCAACCTCTCCAGAAACAGCAAAAAGTTGAAAACAATACGGATTTTCAACAGGTTGAAAACCAGCCGCCTGTCCAGGACCAGCACCAGCCCAACCCTATGCCTCCAATTGTGGAGCAAATGCCTGTCACACAGCCCGTTTCGGAGTATAAGGAGGAATTTCCGTCACAAAAAACTCTTTTACACGAGAATTACACAGAATCCGAGCACAAGCCAGAGGCTCGCGTCCAGCAAACTCTCCCGAAGAAAAAGATTGTGAAGATGGTTGTGTTGTATGACGACCACACTTTTGCCGAATACTTCCCGGAGTAGAGCGTGTGGCTCCGCCGCGCAACACTTTTTAGGCATCGGCTGTCTTAGTCAGTGTTGATGGCATTGGATGCGTTGACAGACGGATTAGTCCGGCTCGTCGACCATGATATTTAGTATTGAATACAATATAATGTCATTATGGCCGTTAATGTACCGATATGAAGAAAATTGTATATATACTTTTACTCTCTGTGCTACTCCTGCCCGGCTGCAAGAAGCAGAACGGCGTGCAGGAAAAGCCTTTCTACCCCGCCGTGGGTGCCATCAATGCGCGTTTTTCCATTGGCGACACCACAACAGTTGTCTTTGCGCAGGGCAACCTCCAGTACCAAGCTTCGACCAATACTTGGCGTTTTGCTTCCAACCAATACGACGTGCTCGGCACCAGCAATGAGCAGGTCGACACTCTGTACAGTGGCTGGATAGACCTATTTGGCTGGGGCACATCAGGCTACGAAGGCCTTATGCCGTACACAGTGGTAGATACCAACCGTTATTATGGTATTGCCGACCAAGACATCTGCCAGACAAATTATGATTGGGGTCGGTACAACACCATCAGCAACGGGGGCGACAAGAAGGGTGTGTGGCGCATCATGTCGTATGAGGAATGGAGGCACCTCTTCTCCTTCCGCGACCAGGCTCTTGTGAAGCGCGGACTCGCCACCATTCAAGGGGCGCGGTTCGACGGCTCGCCGATGTATGGGCTGCTGCTGCTGCCGGACAAGTGGGAGCTGCCGCAGGGATGCACCTTTCAATATGGCATAGCAGAGGGATTTGGCACTAATGTTTACACCATGGACCAATGGATGAAAATGCAGGGAGCCGGAGCGGTGTTCCTGCCTTGCGGGGGCTACAGGGATGTGGACCAGGTGTCGCTGGTGGGGGACTATGGTTGCTATTGGACGGGCAGCTACAACGACGAGGAAACGGCATACGAGCTGTATATCCAGTCGCGTGACTATGCCTTGTCCACAGCGGCCCGCAGCAATGGACACAGTGTGCGCCTGGTGCAGGAACGGTGAGCGGAGACGGATCGGCGGCCGTTTGCCGCTACGGGAAAAGGGTTGGCGTTTGGCGGAAGTGTTGCCTGATGTAATATTGAATAATAATGTATCATACTATGAGTTACACCATTGAAGAGATTGGCCGGATTGTGGACGGCCAAAGGGCTTATTTCCGCACGGGAGAGACCTTGGATGTGGCGTGGCGGATTGCGCAATTGAAAAGATTGAAAAAAGGGGTGATTGCCTACGAGCGCGCGTTTGAGGAGGCTTTGCAGCAGGACTTGGGACGCAGTGCGGTGGAGGGCTACCTGTGTGACATTGTCCCCACCATTACGGAAATCAATGAGACCATCCGCGGATTGCGCTGCTGGGCACGGCCCGAGTGCCACTTCAGCGGGCTGATGTGCTTCCCCAGCATAGCCACCAAGGTGTACAAAATGCCATACGGTGTAACACTGATTATCAGCCCGTTCAATTTTCCCATACTCCTCACTCTCGGAGTGCTGACGGCCAGCTTGGCGGGTGGCAACACGGCGGTGATTAAGGCCAGCGGGAAATCAAAGGCCTGTACGGCAGTGCTGAAAAGGTTTATTGCCGAGCAGTTCCCGCCGGAGTATGTCACTTTGATTGATGGTGGACATGACGTGGCCGATATGTGTTTGGCTCAGCGGTTTGACAAGATTTTCTATACGGGTTCACCGGCCGTGGGGAAGCATGTGCTTGCCGCGGCGGCGCAGCATCTCACCCCCGTGGCATTGGAGCTGGGCGGCGAGACGGGCAACTGGTGTGTGGTGCGCAAGGATGCCGACCTGAAAGATGCAGCCCGCAAGATTGCCTTTTTCAAGCTCTGCAATGCTGGGCAGATTTGCATCAATATCAATCAAGTGGCTGTGGCCGAAGAGGTGGCAGACGATTTTGTCAGGGAGTTGAAAGCTGCTTTTGCCAAACAGATTGGCGACAACGCACTGGCCAATAGTGCTTACCCCAAACTGATTACCGAGGCGGCCTATGACCGCTGTGCCGCTTTGGCAGAGCAGTACAAAGGGCGCATTGTGATGGGTGGAGTGGGGGAGAGGAGCCAGTGCCGATATGCCCCTACCATCCTCTACCCCATAGGGATAGAGGAGCCGATAGTGCAGCAGGAGCTTTTCTGCCCGCTGTTGCCTGTTGTTCCCTTCAAGGATGCGGATGTGGAGTGGCTGATGAACATTATCGCTGAGCGGGAGCACCCGCTGGCCTTGTACCTCTTCACCCGGAATCGGCGTTGGGCGCGCCGCGTGATGAGGAGCCAGCAATATGGAGGCGGCTGCATCAACGAGGTGTGCATACACCTGATGGTGAAGGGCGTACCGTTCAACGGAACAGGGCATTCGGGCATGGGTGCCTACCACGGTGAGTGGGGTTTCCGCGAGTTTACGCACCCTTCGACGGTGCTGATGGGCAGCACGCGGTTCAACCTGCCGCTGCGCGAACACCCATATACCGGCAAGGCTGGGGAAAAGAAGTTGAAGATGCTAAGAATGTTTGGCCGATAAATCTGACAAAAACAAGATGAATATGAAGAGATTAACCAGTTTTGTTCTGTTGACGGTCTTCGGACTGGCAGCAATGGCTCAGGAACCTGTTGCCGACAGCGTGGTCACTACACATAGGATTGAAAGTGCCGTGCAGTCGACCGACACGCTTGTCACCATCCTCACTCCGTCCGACTTGGTGCTCCGTTACAATGAGGAAAATGTAGTTCAACTACTTGTTAAGGACGTAAATCCAAACAACTTGATGGTTACCGCAGTAGACCGCGAAGTGTGTAGTGTGCGTAGTGGCGGTGCCGCTGGCAAATACCTTGTCAAACCCCTCATTCAGGATGGTGTTGTGGTGTTGCGCATCGGCAAGATGGATATGCTGGGCTCCTACCAGAAAATCAAGGAAATAACGTTTACCGTTCTGCCTCCTGACAAGGAAAACTGACCGACGCAGCATAGTGCGCAACGGTACAGATGTAGTGTTTTTCAGTGTTGACGGTGGTGTCGAGCTGGATGCCGGCAGGTATGTCAGTCAGCAGCTGTTTCAGATTATTGTTGAGTCCGGTGCCTTGCAGTTTCGAAAGGGCCTCCTTGCGGGTCCACAGGTGCGTGAAGGCTTGGTCGGGATTGGCAGATTGTTGTACCTCTTCCAGTTCCTTATCGTTCAATGTGTAGCGCAGCAGTGAATCGGACGGCGAGACAAATCGCTCCACATCAATGCCCACTGGTTGGCAATCCACCACCACGGCAATGGCGTTCTTGCAGTGACTCAGGTTGAAATGGAGGTCGGGGTGGCCCTTCAGGCAGGGTTTCCCATGTTCGTTGTAGATAAATTCCGTTGTCGGCGGAAGGACTATCCCCTGTTGTGCAAGGAGTTCTGCCAACATTACGAATGATTGGAGGCAAGCAAACTGGCCAGCGATGTGCTTGAAACGCAGCGCCTGTTCCCGTCGTTGTGTGGGGACGAGCAACAGCAAGCGCTGCACCTCGTCGGGGGTGCAGCGCTCCATGTTGTCGAAAATGGAATAGACCATTTTAGATGTTTTTCAATGCCGCCTGAAGGGTCTGGATGATGCTGGTGGAGGAGAAGGTGGCACCCGAAACAGTGTCGACTTTCTTCTTGCAAGCCTTCTTTGCTTTCATGCCGTCCCAGGCCTTGAGCAGTCCGGCATCCACCACGCGCTGCAAGTATCCCGGAGTCTCGTTGTTGGGAAGCAGGACCACGCATTTCACATTCTGCTTGGCGTCGAGGGCGACCATCAGGGGAGTCTCGCCATTGAAGCCTTTGATGCCGTCGCTGGCGGGTTTGGAGTATACGGCATAGCCCAGCACGCTCTTGTTTGCGTCGTAGACCACGGTCCATTTTGTCTCCTTTTTCACGCTTTTGGCCTCGGGGAAAGCTTTGACAATCTCCATGGCCATGCCATTGACAGTCTTGGCCTGAGTGCTCTGCTGCTGGCAGCATGCGCCTTGCTGTTGCTTGTGGTGCGGGCAGTTGCCGCAGTTGTGGCCTCCGTGCTGCGCCATGGCAGGAACCAGGAACAGGGAGAGGAGGGCGAATAAAAAGATTTTCTTCATAATCGGATGCAATGGATTTTAGTTGGCAAAATATTCATAGAAATAGGGGATGGTCTCGATGCCCTTGAAGAACTGCTCTAATGGATAGTTCTCGTTGGGGGCATGGATGTCGTCACTTCCCAAGCCGAAACCCATAAGGATGCTCTTGGTGCCGAGAATCTTCTCGAAACCAGCCACGATGGGAATGCTGCCACCGCTGCGGGTGGGGATGGGGCGCTTGCCGTAGGTGGTCTCCATGGCCTTCTCGGCAGCCTGGTAGGCTTTCATCTCCAGAGGGCTGACGTAGGCGGCGCCGCCGTGGCATGGGGTCACTTTGACGGTGACACAGTCGGGAGCTATGCCCTCGAAATAGTCTTGGAACAGCTTGCTTATCTTGTTGAAATCCTGGTTGGCAACCAGTCGGGTTGAAATCTTGGCGTAGGCCTTGCTGGGCAGCACGGTCTTGGACCCCTCGCCGGTGTGGCCACCCCATATGCCGCAAACATCGAGGCAGGGACGGATGCCGGTGCGCTCCTTGGTGGTGTAGCCATTCTCGCCGTGCACGGCTTTGATGTCGAGCTCCTTCTTGTAGGCCTCCTCGTCGAAGGGGGCTTTGGCCATGAGGGCGCGCTCCTCGTCGCTGATGACCAGCACGTCGTCATAGAATCCGGGAATGGTGATGTGGTTGTTCTCGTCGTGCAGACCGGCAATCATCTTGCAGAGGATATTGATGGGGTTGGCCACGGCGCCGCCGTAGATGCCGCTGTGCAGGTCGTGGTTGGCGCCGGTGACCTCCACCTCCCAGTAGCAGAGGCCGCGCAGACCGCTGGTGATGCTGGGCACGTCGGGGGCAATCATGCTGGTGTCGCACACCAGAATGACGTCGGCCTTGAGCATCTCTTTGTGCTCCTCGCAGAAGCCGTAAAGGCTGGGAGAGCCGATCTCCTCTTCGCCCTCAAGCATAAACTTCACGTTGCAGGGCAGCTGGTCGGTCTTCACCATAAACTCGAAGGCTTTGGCCTGCATAAAACTCTGTCCCTTGTCGTCGTCGGCGCCACGGGCCCAGATTTTGCCATCCTTCACCACGGGCTCGAAAGGCTTGGTGTTCCACAATTCGAGCGGAGCCACGGGCATCACGTCATAGTGGCCATACACCAGCACAGTAGGCTTGGAAGTGTCGATGGTCTTCTCGCCATACACCACGGGGTTGCCCGCGGAGGGCATCACCTCGGCTTTGTCGCAGCCAGCCTTCAGGAGGAATTCCTTCCACTTCTCGGCACAGCGCACCATGTCCGGCTTGTGCTCGCTCTCGGCACTGATGGACGGGATGCGTATCAGTTCAAATAGTTCTTCTAAAAAACGGTCTTTGTTAGCTTCGATGTAGCTTTTAACGTCTTTCATTGTATTGTGTATTGATTAATAATATTCAATTGTTTATTCCGCGGCGTAATGCTGGAAGAAAGCCACGGCAGTCTCTATGCCCTTGAAGAAACGGTCCAACCGGTAGTTCTCGTTGGGAGCATGGATGTTGTCGGCACCAAGGCCGAAACCCAGGAGGATGCTCTTCAGTCCCAGCTCCTGTTCAAAGTCGCTCACTATGCTGATGGAGCAGCCGCTGTGGGCGGGAATGGGCTGCATGCCGCAGGTGTCCATGAAGGCGTGCTCGGCAGCCTTGTAGGCCGGCAGGTCGATGGGGCAGATGTAGGGCATGCCCTTCTCGTAATAGATGAACTCCAGCTTGACGCTGTCGGGGGCAATGCTGCGGAAATAGTCCTCCACTATGCGGGCCACGCGCTCTGGGTTCTGGTTGGCCACCAGTCGGAACGATAGCTTGGCCCATGCCACGGAGGGGATGATGGTCTTGAAACCCTCGCCGCTGTAGCCACCTTGTATGCCGCACACGTCGAACGTGGGTCGTATGCCGATACGCTCCAGGGTGGTGTAACCCTTCTCGCCGTGCAGCACTTCCACGCCCACGCTCCTCTTGTACGCCTCGTCGCTGTAGGGGGCGCGGTTTATCAACTCGCGTTCTTCCGGGCTGCACACCAGCACGTCGTCATAAAAACCGGGGATTGTGATGTGGCCGTCGCCGTCAAGCACGGTGCCAATCATCCAGCTCAGCACATTGACAGGGTTGGACACCGTGCCGCCGAAATCGCCACTGTGCAGGTCGTGGTCGGGACCCGTCACGCGCATCTCGAACTTCACCAGCCCGCGCAACCCCGTCGTGATGCTCGGCACGTCGGGGCTCACCATGTCAGTGTCGCTCACCAGTATGATGTCGGCCTTCAGCAGCTCCTTGTTCTTCGGCTCTTTGAGCCACAGCTTCAGGGCTGGGGAGCCGATTTCCTCCTCGCCCTCTAACAGGAACTTCACATTGCACGGCAGTGTGCCGAGAGCCATCATGGTCTCAAAAGCCTTGGCTTGCATAAAGCTCTGCCCCTTGTCGTCGTCGGCACCGCGGGCCCATATCCGGTCCTCCTTCACCACAGGCTCAAACGGGTCCGTGTGCCACAGCTCCAGCGGTGCCACGGGCATCACGTCGTAGTGTCCATACACCAGCACGGTCTTCTTGGTGGGATCTACCACCTTTTCGGCAAACACCAGCGGGTTACCCGTGGTGGAGACAATCTCCGCGCGGTCCACGCCGGCATTCACTAACAGCTCGCGCCAACGCTCGGCACAAAGAAACATGTCCGTCTTATGCTCCGACTCGGAGCTGACAGATGGAATACGAATCAACGAGCACAATTCCTCTACAAAGCGGTCTTTGTGCTTTTCAATATATTCTTTAGCTTGCATAGTCTATAGCCCACAATGTTAAATAATAATGACGCTAACGGATGGTTACTGCCGTACCTGTGGCGGACACCATCATCATGCCATTGTCAGCCCCCATCACCTCATAGTCCACATCCACGCCCACAACAGCATTGGCGCCCATTTGCTGTGCCCGTTGTCCCATCTCTGACAAGGCCTCCGTGCGGGCTTTGGTCAGCTCCTTCTCATACGAGCCAGAACGGCCGCCCACAACATTGCGGATTCCTGCAAAGAAATCCTTCACGAAATTAATGCCAGTAATCACCTCGCCGAATACGACGCCGTGATATTCCACAATCTGATGACCTTCAACGGTCGGAGTAGTAGTGATAATCATAATGGCTTTCTTTATATTGTTTCTGACAGGATAACGGCTTTTCGACCCAAATATTGTGTGAGTGACGACTCAAATATATTTATAGATTCAACCACATCGTTGCATGCTCACCTAAAATGAAAAGTGAAAAGATGCGCAAACATCTCTTCACTTTCCTTTGTTCTCTTCACGTCGCTTCCAATCACATATTTCGCTTCACGGGGAAGGTGAAGTAAGTGTCAGGGAACGGCTCGTTGGCCAGCGTGAAGTGCCACCACTCCTCAGCCAGGGGCTTGAAGCCGTGACGCATCATGGCCTGACGCAGAATCATGCGGTTCTGGAACTGGGTGGCCGTGATGGTGTCATTGGGGCGGTACTCCATGGTCTCCGGGTTGCCGCCGCAGTCCGGGTGGCTCTCCATGCCGAACCAGTCAAACACGCCGCCCATGTCCACCTCCTTGCCCGTGGCCATGCTGACAATTGTCAGATCCACCGTCGAGCCACGCGAGTGGCCGCTCTTCTCGGCAATATAGCCCTCCTTGAACAGCACCGACTTGTCCACATCGGGGTAGAAGTAAGGCTTCATGGCCGTGTCGCTCAGGTCCTCGGCCCAGCGCACAAAATGGCTCACAGCCATCTGCGGACGGTAGGCATCGTAAATCTTCAGGCGGTAGCCCTGCTGCTTCAGGTCGTCGCTCACTGCGCGGAGACTGTCGGCAGCCTGTTTCGTCATCAGAGCCACAGGCTCTAAATAGCCGTCCACGCGGGCGCCCACGAAATTGTACGTGCTGTAATACCTGATTTCCAGGATTGCATCCGGTACCACATCGGTGATGACAGCAAAATCAGTAGCATTCGCCTCAGCGGGAACCGTGTGCTCTGCCTTCTTGCATGAGGAGGCCGTCATGCCGCATGTTGAAAGGATGACGGCAAGCATCCATAAACTTGACTTCTTCATTATATCTTATTTTTAGACTTGTTACCCATTCGAAACACTGCTTTAACACACTAACAATCAAGCACAACAACCATGTGCTCCCATCCGTCTACACAATGCAAAGATACAACTTTTTACGCTTATACAACACATATATTACATTTCAATAGTCTCCTACCTTTGCATATTTGGTCGGGGTCTCGTTGCTACCTTCCCCACCTGTTTCGTGGGCACCATCTCCCGCCTCCATGCACGCAAAGGCAGGGCAACACACATCAAATTACTTGAATATAGCATACACTACCTCCCGATCATCTTCTCTATCAATTTCCCCTTGGCCAAGTTGTCCACCAACTTGTCAAAATAGCATTTAATCTATCTTGAATTAATGAGCATTCATGGTTCACTCTCCCGCAATGCAAAGGCACAACAAAACACCCCTATATGACCATCGTAGAGGCCTTGGAGGCACAAGGTATTTCGGCAACGGCAAGGGGGGGCGGTACGCTGGACGGCCGCCTGTGGCCGAGACTGTCGCGTGCGGGATGCTTAAATATCTTCTTGAAATAGTTTTTATTATTTCAGAAAAAAAATGTATCTTTGCAGAAAGATGGAAAATGGATATCAAATATGAAGAGGCTGACAATTAAGAATATAGGACCGCTTAAAACTGTATTGGTAGATTTTGCCAAATACAATCTGTTTATTGGTCCACAAAGTTCTGGAAAAAGTTGCATCCTGAAAATTGCATCCTATTGCAACTGGGTTGAGAAACGAATTGAATTGAGCCAGGCCCCCGATGACTACTTGAATGAAGTCGAGTTTTGGAAACGCCTTGTGGAATATCATCGATTGAATGGATTCATTAAAAAAGGATTCCTGATTAAATACGAATCCTCATTTATGACCTTTTCTATTTCCGGGTCCCCTGAAAAGATTCAGTTCAATTTTAAATGGAAACCCCGCAACCGCTGGCAATACCGTCGTCCTCAAATAGCATATATTCCAGCCGAACGCAACATTGTGGCAGTCATCCCTAATTGGTTTGACATTTCTTTCAGCAATGACAACAACCTCCAGGGGTATATGTCTGATTGGGAAAATGCTCGCAACACATTCCCTCAATACAGCAAACTTGATATCCTGAACCTTGGACTTTCCTATTATTACGACAAGGAGCAATCCCGGGAACGGATTCTAATTAACAACAAAGTTGAAATTGCATTTTTGAATGCGTCAAGCGGACTTCAATCAGTCGTTCCGCTATGCGGCTTAATAAATTACCTGACCTTTCATGAACTCCACCGTCCACGCCGTCTCAGTGTGGCACAAGAACGAGAACTAAACAATCTGCAAGACACGTTATATAAGGAGAAATTTACGCAGTCGAATGGTACTAATATTGTGGGCAGGGTTGATGATATTACAAAAGCATTTCCAGAGCCTCGTGTCAAATTCTTCTCTTCCCATCGAGAGGAGGCTATGTTTAGTGAGATAGTAGACAGGTTCTCACTAACGCAACATGCATCAATCTATCTTGAAGAACCGGAGGAGAATCTTTTTCCATCCACGCAGTATGAACTGGTTAAATGGATTGCCAAACAGATAAACACCACTCAAGATAACAGCCTGTGCATTGCCACGCATAGCCCTTATATTCTTTCCTCATTCAACAACCTTATCCAAGCTTCTGAATGCAAAGACGCCAACTCTGTGGGATCAACTGTTGGAGAATCCTCTGTAATCTCATTCGAAGACATCAATGTCTATGCTGTGGATAACGGGACTGTCATGGATATAAAAGACTATGACTTGCGCCTGATATCCCAAACCGACTTAGATGCCGCATCCGATACTATAGCTTCCGACTTCTCCAAACTGCTTGAGTCATGAACGAAATTCCTGCACATTGTGTCGAAATGAGGTCCGATTCCCTCATTGTTTTCTCAGAAAACAAATCAAAGATAACGTTTGAGAATCACGGCCATAACACCTACCGTGCCATTCAAGTGGATGGGTGTGTTTTTAATGCTGAGGATGGCCATAAGTGTGATAATCTCTTGGAGAGTGAGGTATTTGCTGACCAATATTTCGTTGAGTTAAAAGGTGGCGATTCGGACAAAGCCGTAGAGCAGCTAAAAGACACTATTGATAAGATGCCCCCTCGTCTCGCTGGGGCGAAACGAATGGCCTTTGCTGTATTCTCAAACACCTGCCCTAAGAACGACACCAAACGTCAGGCCATTGAAAAAAGTTTCCGAAACAAAAAGATTGTCATAAAGTTTTGCAGAACAGGAGAAACTTTCCGATTGGAACGCTGATCTAATTGATACCTCGTTGAGGAACACGGGAGAAAATGACCCCATACATGGAACCAAGAGGCAACTCTTACATATCATTGGAAAAGATAGACAACCGACTGTCTTATAGTCGGCTTCTTCATGGGCTCTTCCTGCTTTCTTTGTGGGTTCTATGCAGCAGCTTTTCCTCTGTTGAAAAATATGCCTGCTGGTTTGAATAATATTCGTATCTTTGCAAAAAAACAAAAGGTTTATGGTAAGACTCATCGCTACAACTCGAGATAAAGAAACCTCTTTAAGGGAATGGCTCTAGTTTCATATATGACTGATTTTTTCAACAGCCTCGAAGAGGCTGAATCTTAATAACCCCACACAAGGAACGCAGTGTGGGGCCTACAATCTCCCTACAAATCAGCGTCTCGGAGAGACGCGACATTGGGTATATATGCAAAAATCAGTCATACTTTATACTAGAGCGAAAGGAATTAGATATAATTCAAGGTGAATATAAGGTGTTTCTGTCGTCAGGACATTCAGGGGCCTTGATTAACATCCAATCATTTGTCAGTAATGTCAATGTAAACTTGCCCAAGGCTTGGAAAGACAGCGATTGGCCTTCCTGTAAAGACCTGCTGAAGTTTTCAGACATAGACATCATTGAATAGGGGAAGGTCTTGGTGATGAATGAAACCACCAAGAATGAAATTCAGAGGGTCCTCAATTTGAAGACTGCGAGCGATATAATCTCGACAGGTACATTGGTACTATGCTACTTGGAAATACTACGTTCCATAAAAATGGAGTAACGTTGAACACCTATGACCCTCACAAGAACAAGCGATACATTCTTGGCAAGGCATTACAAGAACTCTATTACTGCGACTGCATAATCCTTAAAACTGGAGAGAAGATTGTTGAGGATAAGATTAAAGACAATATGAAAGCACTGAAGGAATATCGAGAACAAGAGAATGGTCTGCTCGAAAGCAATCATTTTGTGACTTCTTATTCGTGGGTTCTTTGATCCTTCTTTGTGGGGTCTTTATGTCATCTATTAATCAAAATTGTGTAATGGAGTTATAACGTCGGCTATTTGTTGTAGATGCAGTTTATTGTGTGTTCTGCATAGCTGTCTATGTCCTCGTCAAATGAAACATGGGCACCATCAATAAACGAAGTAACATCAAACCAAATTGTTTTTAGATGTTTGCCTTCCATAGCAATATCAACTTTATCAAACACCACTTCGTCGCCATTGTCAAGTTTCTTTCGAAATAACATCTGCATGCAACTATCATACTTGGGGTAGTATTTTCTCAACCATTTATATTCTGCCGAAACACCTAAATCATGAGTTGTGGCATTAATTTTTATTATGTCAAAGTTCTTACTTTGACATTTTACGTCAAATGTAATGGTTTCGTCTGCGTATTCAATTCTGTATTCACGTTCCTTTCTTTTTAACATATTGAACAATGTTTTAACACCATCTTTGAAAGGTGGTATGGCTGAAACCAAAACAACAATCAGAACAAATACAGCAATATACCAATTACTTAATAGACTATCAATAATTATTTCGTAATTATTACTAAGAACTATAAAATGTGTAGCCATCAAATAGAAGTTTAAAACATTTTGTTTCAGATATAATAAAAAAGAAGGGTGTGTTGTTTAATTACATAATAACCTTTCTTAAAACTCATTTAGCATAATATTTTGTAGATTATTAATGATTGTATTTTTTAGAGTTAATACTGTTAGGATTTGGTTGTTTGAGATTTTCTCACCTTTGTTCAATAAGGTATTTAATTCCCCCATTTTTTTGTGTAATAAAACTATCATTTTAGTGGTGTCTGAATCTTCGCTCAATGAGAATATCTTGAGTTTTGTATTTGCAAAGGTCTCAAGATAAGTAGTTGCAAAAATAATTGGTTGGGACATCTCTAATAAATTGGTTGATATCCTTACATCAAGGGAACTATTTAATACTTTTGATAGTTCGAATATCTCGTCTTTTCTTAATTGCATTAGAGCAATTTTCTTTTGATAAATGACATTTTTCTCATTCCGAGTGGCATCGTTTTGGTCTACAGTAATTGTCAACCATACAAGTATTGCTATATTTATCAATGTAAGTATTGGCATTATTATTCCACTATAGTATGCACTGAAAGTGGCCATCTGATTTGTTAAATTGTATTTGCTACAATAAAGAGTAATAATTGCTGTAGAGGATACTGCAAATACCAATATGACAATAATTATTATCAATACAATCTTTTTCATTGTTTATTTATGATGTGTGTTTTGCAATGATATCGAGGCTCTGTTGAATCGGATAGTGATTACTATTGGGGCATGATAACCCATCTGCTATTTCACTCAAGGCATCTTTAACGACAACAAATCTTTGTGTAATAAAATCCTCCATGCAAAAAGTTTCGTTAATGGTATATTTTGAACAATATTCACCTACAATATTCAAAACAACATTTTTGTTTTCCCAATCTTTTTGAATATCCTCACAAAAACCTATTATAATGTACTTTGCTCCACCAGGCTCTATAGAGAATGGTCGTTTCTCGACATTTGTATATAACTCTTTATAATTCTCCTTTGGCAATTTCATAATAAAATCCTTGTTGAAGGAAAGTTTTATATTTGTTGCGTTACCAACCCCTATGTTTTTTATCTTAATAAATAACGCCTTACGATATATAGCAATAGATATGTTTATTCTAGGCCGATGTTCATCTTCCCATTGGCGTTTCAGTTCGTCTAACTGCTCATTGTTTTGTTTTAGTGTCTTATATGTAATAAAAACCATTAGAATAGTACCTATTGACCCTGTATAAGTCCCCCAAAAAGAGAGCCATGATTTCGAATCTCCAACGATCAATTGTTCTGGAATACCGATTTGAAGTAATAGTATAAAATTCAATAATATTGGAGTCAATACTATTGTTATACCTACCACAATATACTTCCAATTATTAATTATCTTATGCCACATAGTGAACTTTTTGTTGTATAACGACTGAATATCAAGTTTATTGTTCAATTACAGCGATTTCTTCGGGGGTGAGGTTGTAGAGTTTGTAGACTAAATCATCAATTTGTCGTTCAAGTTTGGAGGTATCAGTTAATGACGATTGCTGTTTTTGGGAAAGTATCTTTTCTACAATTTCAATTATTTGATGCTGGGTAGAATTATTTCGAGGTATAGGAATTGAATCAAGTTCGTAACCACCAATTGTCGGTAGTTGATATTTCCTATGATACCAGAAATTTACCACCTTTGAATTTAATAGACCACATAAATATTTTAATGAATAACGTTTGTCGATAGATTCATATCTTGAAACGTTTACGGTATCTAAAAAATAGTTTTGTTTGTCGTCATATGCAACAGAAAGTTGCATTCCAATTCGTTGCATTACAAGCTTTTCTGGTACTTCAAAAAAGTTTTTGTATGTGGAAGGCACCCTGCTTTTTCTTTCATTAAATCTGGACGATACCAGATGTATTCTCCCATCCATTCAAGAGAATACGGTCTAATATTTCTACCTCGAAAAACCTTTTTGTATTCGTTGCTAAGATGTTGAAATCCAACAAACCGTTTATCATTACTCGTTTTTATACCGCGAGAGAACTTTATTATATTGCCAAGTGTTATGCAATCCTTTTCAATGGATTTTAACAACTCCTTATCTGTTAAATCTGATTCTGTGTCAATAGACAAATCAGAAGTACTTATCACTTCCTGCGAACAAATTTCATACAGTGGATTAAAGTCCTCCCTAAAAATTTCAATTATGTAATCTTTTCTGAAACGAGAAGTCATCAGCAATATCATCGGCTTAACCGTCGCGTCAAAAGTACCATAGTTTAAATTTACAATCTGTAAGATAGAGTGCTCTTTGAATATTATTTCACGCAATTTTCTAAAACTATCTGTTGCTTTCCAGGTTATAGGTACAATATATGCAACGATTCCTGTATCAGAGGTTAGCTTAAATGCTTTTTCAATAAAATATGCATATAGGTCACATTTGTTACGTGTTGAACGAAAACTTTTTTTCAGTAATTCCCTATAATCATCATTTTTTATATTTGCAATATTCACATACGGTGGATTACCAATAACAATATCAAACCCGCCATTGGCGAAGATGTCTTTGAACCAGGTGTGCCAGAGGAAGAAGTCTTGGTTGGCGGAGGGGTCGAGAGTGTCGAGGTCGGCGGCGGTGCCACCGATGAAGTCGGTTATCAGACGTTTGACTTCGTCGTTGATGGCTTGGCGCATACTGGCCTTCTGCTTGTGGTCGGTGACGGAGAAGTAGTCGCGCATCAGGCGTTGCAGGTTCTTCTTGCTGAAGTCGCTGTCCAAGCCCAGCAACAGCTGCGTGGACTTGCTCTGTCCGCCACGCAGGCGGTTGGAGATGCGGCTCAGGTCGATGCCCTTGTAGCTCTCGATAAGGCTGTTGCCCTGCATAAACTTGTAGTCGAAGTTGGGCAACGGCTCGGGCCCGGAGCCCGGGTTGGCGTTATATTCGGCATCGACGACGATACTCAGCCAGAAGCGGAGGCGGGCTATGTCGATGGCGCCACGCTCGATGTCGACACCATAGATGTTGTTCTCGATGATTTCGCGTTTGAGCTCTGCACGGGTTTTAAGTCGCATACCTCCGGCACGCAGAGGACTCTCCGTAGGTGTCACCGCTCTGCGTACGGTGTTATTGAAATCACACCCCTCCGAGGTGTCTTCTGTATCCATCAACGCCTCCCGGCAACGCCACAACTCATTAAGCAATCCCATCGGGAAAGCCCCGCTGCCGATGGCGGGGTCGCAGATCTTCACGTTGCGGAGGGCGGTGTCTATCACCTCGCGGTAAGATCCCAACTCGGGCTGCATCTCGTGCTGCTCGACAAAGGCGCGGATGGCTGTTTTGAGGTCGCGTGTCTCCGACACGCATTTGCCTTTGTCACCGGCATCCCCACACTGCGAAAACTGGGCGCTTTCTTGTATGGGGTTATTAGCACTTTGTGCGTTTTGCTTCTCCGAAGCATTGGCTACCGCCAACTTGCTGTCGAGATAGGCTATCAGGCTCTCTCTGCACATATAGCGCACAATCTCCTTGGGTGTATAGAAGGCGCCTTTGGCTTTGTTGTCCTCCAGCAGACTCTCGAAGATCTTGCCCAGCATTTCGGGGTCGACACCCACTTCGGCATCGTCGGGGTCGTTCTCGTCGACGGTGAAGTTGTAGGAGGCCATGAACTCAAACAGATTCTCAAACAGCGAGGCGGGAATCACGATGTGCATCTTGTCCACCTCGTCGCGTTCAAAGAGGCCCCCGTTCAGATAAGGTAATGCGTTACTGTCGCCTCCATTCCACTGCTTCAGCAACGACAAATCCCAGCCGTTCTCGCGGAAGACCTGTTCCCGGTTTGCCACCTCGGTGTTGAAGATGCCGAAGAAGAGCGGCTCTAACACCTGTTCAAGAAAGTCAGCCCTGCGGTCGGGAGGCTGCATGAAGAAAAGGTTTTTCAAGAACTCCGGGTCATCGTTCAACCACCGTTTCTTCTGCAAGAAATGCAGGAAGACGATGCGTCCCATGAGCTTCTTCACATAATCATGAATGTGCAATTGCGTCAATGTGTTTATGTGCGAGCGGATGATATGGTCACAGATGCGGTCATATTGGCGGTGGTACTCGTCGAAGAACTCCTTGCTGAGGGCATCCACCGAGAAGGTCTTGTACAGTTCGGCGAGTGTAAGCCTCTTTTGCGCCAGGTCTGTCAGTCGCCCTACAGGGGTGTTGTATTGTCCTTTCGGGTCGCCAAAGACATAAGAGAATCGTTTGGCCGAGGTGATGCCGCCTTTTAGGTCACAGATGTACGAGAGCCGCCAGTGCACACCGTCGTCGAAGACGGCTATGGCTGCATCGGCCCCATATTTTATGTATGGTGCCAGCAGTCTGCGGAATCCCACCCGTTTGCGGCGCACGTCGCCGTGAGCAATGTGGGTGTAGTACAGACCTATCTCCTTGCCCTCGCTGTCGGTCAGGTAGCCAAGCCCATATAGACGGTCGCCATTGTCGTATGGTTCCAACAGTTCTGGCTCGGCCAAGAGTCTCTGCGCGTGTAGCAGCTGTTCAAGTATCACCTCGCGGTAAGTCCGTCCGTTGTAGGGCATTTTGCATATTGTTCTTAATTGTTTATCCATTGTCATATTGGGATCAGTTGATGAATGATTCTGTAATAATGAGGTCAGGAGCGAAGTAAGTACCTTGTACGTCAGCAGTTCCATCAATGTCGGGGCAATAGGTGTCCGCCAAGTCTGCAAGGCGTTGGGCCAAGGTCCCGTCGTCCATGGGGTGGGGGCTGCGCTGCTGCTTTGCCAGGTCGGCAAGTTCGCGGGGCAGCGAGTTGAACACACCCTGCTCCACCAGGCTGCGGAGCCGTTGGCACAGGGCTTGGCCTTGCGCGTCGGCCAGCACTTTTGCCGCCTCTGTACGGAGGAATTTCAGCGATCCCGCGGTCTTGTTGTCGTGCACATTGATGCGCATGGTGAAGGAGGTGTCCTGTTGTTGCTTCTGTTGCTGAAAGAGTTGCAGGGCACGGCTCACTTGGCGGAAATGCCGCTCAGCGACAGGGGCAATGGGCATGCCAGGCTCGGCAGGGGAGGCCTTCAGCAGCCGTGCCGCTTCGAGGAAGGTGAGACGGCGGGGAGTGTCGTCCTCCGACACCAGCACATAGTCCACATAATCTTTTGAGGCCACAAAAGCCAGCGTGGTGCCGGCACGGTTCGCCGGGCTGTTGGCCGCCGAACGGAGGCAGCGGCTCTTGGGCGGGAGGTTTTTGATGCGATTGTACAGGTCGGGGTCTTTCTCCAACAGGGTGTGTACTTCGCGCATCAGGTCTAATTTGTCGTCATTCTCGTCGCGCACATCGGCGTTGAAGAGCTTGAACTCTTTGACAATCTCTTCGTGCGAGAAGATTTGCGAGTCCTCGCCTAATGCGGAGTGGAATCCCTGCAACTTGATGAGGGCATTGTTGTAGAGCTGTATCTGCCGGTCGCCTTCGGATGAGGGGTAGAACATGTAGTTGTAGATGAGTGGAGAGGTGCTGCCTATACGGTTGACACGCCCGTTGCGCTGCATCAGGCGCGAGGCATTCCACGGGCTGTCGTAGTTGACAATGACGTTGGAGCGGTGCAGGTTGACACCTTCGGCCAGCACATCGCTTGTGACGATGATGTTGTAGCGGTTCTGCTGCGGGCCGCTGTAGTTGGCATCGAAATTGGCTGCAATGTCGTCGCGCCGCTGATTGCGGTTGGCGGCCGTCACCTTCAGCACATCGGTGCGCCCGGTGCGGCGGGCTATGGCGTCGCACAGGTAGTTGACCGTGTCGACGCTCTCGCTGAAGACGACCAGCTTTTGGCTGACGTTCTCCATGGGGTTGAACAACTCCGTTTGCAGCATGGCAATGAAGACTTCCAGTTTGGGGTCTTCCTTGATGTTGTCCCACTGTTGGCAGAGGCTTCTTAGCTTCCCGGCATCGTCCTGCAGCATTTGCAGCAACACCTTCTTGAAGTCGTCGGCATGGTAGACAAAGTCTTTGCGTTCCACGCCCTTGTTTTCGATATACTGGATGATTTCGTCCAGTTCCATTTCACGTTCTATTTGAAGCTGCTTCACGTTGTACTCCGGCGCAATCAGCACCTTGTCGTGGGCAAACATGTCAATCATGCCGTTGGTGATGTCGAGAAAGGTGTGGAGCGACCGCCGGAAGGCCCAGAAGCTGCTCTCCAAGCGCTTGACCATGTGGGTGCGGAAGATGCCCGTGAGGAGCAGGGCCACCTGCTTGCCTTGCCGGCCTTTGTACGGCACCCCTTCGCGGAAGAACTCCACAGCGCGGTAGCGGGCATAGTGCAGTCCTTGGCCTTCGGGGTTGAGCTCGGAGGGGGTGTCGGTGAGCAGCCGGATGGTGTCGGCAAAGAGGTTGGCGGTGGCGTTGTCCATCTCATAGCTGCGTTCGCGGATGGGGGCGAAGGTGGGGAAGGAGATGCCCTGCGCCTTGAGGTCGGCACGGTAGCGCGGCTCGTGCAGGATGTTGTTGCGGGTGCGCCGCACCATGACGGGTTCCAGCACGCGGCGGCGTATCTCGCCCATGATGGTGTCCACCTGCTGCACAAAGAGTTCCCGCGGCAGCCTGTCGCGTTGGTTCATCAGGCTCTTGTACTGCGTAATCCAGTCGGAGAAGGTGCGCGCTATGTCGCCAATGCCCTCGATGGTGCAGTTGCGTGCATCCTGGAAAAGCAGCAGCTGGTTGCGGATGTCGGAGGGGGTGTTGTTGTAAGGGGTGGCGGAGAGGAGCATCACCTTTTTGCGCGTGCCCGCTATGCTGCCCCGGTTGGCGCGGGGCGACTTGCAGATGATTTGCAGGTACTTGTAGGTCTGGTTGCCGTCGTTGCGGAAGTTGTGGGCCTCGTCGACGATGACCAGGTCGTACTCGCGAGGCTCGCGGAAGTTGTTGCGGCCGTCCACCACCTTGTCCAAACTGCCGGAGGTGACAAACCATGTGTATTTCGCTATCTCGAACTGCTTGAAGGTCTCCTCCCAAGCGCGCTGCACGGCCGGAGGGGTGATGACCAGTATGCGGGTGTAGCGGCCGTTCTCCACGATGAAGCGTTTGGCAATCATGGCCGCCACAGGCGTCTTGCCAAGGCCCACCACGTCGGCAATAAAGCAGCCGTTGTGGCGCATCAGGGTTTGGTAGCCTTGGATGACGGCATCGCGCTGGTAGCTGAGGTCGCGGAACCCGTAGCGCGTGGGGTCTATGTCGAACGAGTCTTCCACCATGCTGCCAAAGGTGTCAATCAGCACTTTCATGTACAGCTCGTAGGGAGTGGGCGGACGCAGGATGTCGAGGTGTGTCGCGGAGCGGGCACGCTCCATGTCGTCGATGCTGACGGCAACGCTCTCGTCCCACAGCCGTTGGAACTCCTCCTCGCAATAGTTGACATCGTCGAAGTCCTTCATGGCTACATTGAGTTCGTAGCGGTGTTCCTCTGTGGTGCCCAGCCCTTGGTCGGTCAGGTTGCTGCTGCCCATGATGACCCATCCGTCGCTGTGTGGCGAAAAACCTTGTGGCAGACAGAGGTAGAACTTGGCATGCAGGTTGCGGGTGGCATGGATGCGGAGTTGCAGCTTGCCAGTGGCGATGTCGTCAAACATTTGCACAATGCCCTGTTCTGTCTCGGCATCGTAGTGTGCGTTGCGGATGTCTGCTATCAGCTGCTCACGGTATTGCTGCACCACCTCGGCGGGATGGCTGTCGGCCGTGAAAAGCAGCTGCGGGTTGTGGTGGCGGAAGATGCTGTCGATATTGATGCCGACCAGGATGCGGATTTCCTTCACGTTGTCCAGCTCCTGCCGCAGCTTGAAATAGCCGCCGGAACGAAAATAGCCAACCACGGCATGGAAGATGTCGAAGTTGGCCATAGTGGTGGCGATGCCGTGGAACTTGTCCATCAGCGTCGTTTCGATATTGTTGAAGAATTTGGTACTCATAAGGCTTGGCGTTGTTGGCGCTTCGCCTTTCTATAAGCCACAAAAAAAACCGCGGACTTCTGTCTGGACCGAGGTTCTCGACTACCTATCCCCAAAACGAGAAAGCCCACGGATATACACCGTGAGCGTTTCTTGCCTTCTCGTTTGGGATTCTGAAATTGTCGAGATTTCGGTCCACTTGAAAAGCAAAAACGCTTTATTTTATGTCGTTATTCTATACTTTTGTTGTTCTGTTTCTTCTTTTTGTTGTTTCGTTTATAATAATTTAGTTTCGTTAGGCCGAGGCCTTTGTGTTTATTCCACCATGCAAAGATACGTTTTTTTTCCCATTCGGCGGAAAAAAAAGAATCAAGGTGTGGACAGCGAAAATTGAAAACCTTCACGAATTGAAAATTGAAACGGATTGCCAGTATGGTATCCACATTCCAATTTTCACTTTTCACCTTTCAATTGGATTTAAAGTTGTATCTTTGCAATCGTTTATCGTATAATCTACCGTAACGTATAATACTCACGTTTTGAGGTCAGTTGGGGTGCCAGATAAACAGCCCCGCAAGGACACTATTTTTAACTAACATATAGAGTATGATACGACAAAAACATGGTTTATTATTGGCTGCATTAACATTATTTATGACATGCAGCATCCAAGCCCAAGAGCGCCCAATGAGCCTCACTGAAGTGATGGCATACGCCGACAGTGCGGGCACGACCCTGAAAGCGGCACGCATGGGTGTGCAAGCCGCCCACGAAAGCTACAATGCCGCCACCCTCGGCACGCTGACCCCCGACCTGCGGCTGAGCGCCACGGTGGGATACCTTGGCGACGGTTACGGCTGGGGCCGCGATTCGAGCTACAGCTTCCGTGTGGAGATGCCTCATTTCAGCACCCGCTTCGGGCTCGATGCCCAACAGGTGATATATGCCGGAGGAGCCTTGCGCGCGGGGCACCACAAAGCAGCCCTGGGGCAGGAATTGGCCCAGTTAGGCTATGAGCAGCAGCGGCAGGACGTGCATTTCGAGCTGGTGGGGCTTTACCTCGACCTCTATCGTGCCATGCGGCAAGTGGAGGTGTACGACAGCAACATAGCTCTCACCGTGCGCCTGATAGACGAGATGCGCATGCGTCACGAGCAAGGTGCGGCTTTGCAAAACGACCGCACCCGCTACGAGTTGCGCTTGGCCGACCTACAGATGCAGCGCACCGTGGTGGAGAACGACATGGCCATTGCCAACAGCCGCATAGTGACCCTGGCCGGTCTGCCCAAAGGGACGCGCGTGGTGCCGGACAGCACCTTTCTGAACGTCCCCGTAAACACCAGCCTCAACCACTACCAGACATTCCCCGTACAGATGGCAACCAAGAAAGCCGAGATGGCCAACGAAGCCCTGAGGCAGAGCCGAGCCGCACAATTGCCATACATAGCCTTAGTGGCGCAAGACCAGTTGAACGGACCTGTTACCATTGACATTACGCCTTACGACATAAACTATAACTTCTGGTTTGTGGGGGCGGCGTTGCGCTACGACATCAGCAGTCTCTGGAAGACGTCTGCCAACGTGAAAGCCGCCAAACTGCAAATGCAGCAGCGCAACACCGAGCGGCAACTGGCAGAAGAGCAAACTGCTCATCAGGTGGAGACAGCCCTGCTGCGGATTGACGAAGCACGGAGGAACTACGCCGTGAAACAGAAGAGCGTGGCTTTGGCTGAACAGAACTACACCGTCGTGGCTGCCAGATACCGCGCCGACCTGGCCTTGATGGTAGACCTCTTGGACGCCGCCAACACCAAGCTGAGTGCCGAGATGGACCTCGTGGGCGCACGCATCAACATCGCCTACCGCCAATACCTGTTGCAATACATCCTGGGGATAGGATAACCTTGAAAATTGAAAAGTGAAAATTGAAACACGACTCACACATTCAAGCATTACCACATTCAAGCATTCACGAATTAACACATTCAAACATATATGAAACACAAACAACGCACTTTATTAGTCAACATTATTGTAGTGGCCCTCATCCTTGTGGGCTTGGTATGGATTTTTTCTCTCTTCTTGCATCCCGGTAGCAAAGCCTGGACCAACAACGCTCAGGTGCGGCGCGACTTAGTGGCCGTGAACAGCCGTGTGCAAGGTTTTGCCTCCTCGGTCCACTACAGCGAATATGATGAAGTTCAAAAAGGCGACACCCTCGTCATCATCGAGGATGCCCAATACCGTCTGCAAGTGGCACAAGCCGAGGCGGCCCTTCAGAACGCCCTGGCCGGCAGCAAAGCCCAAGGCACCACCATCCGCACAGCGCAGAACAACATCACCGTCAGCGACGCCGAGCTGGACGAGGTCAGGCTCCAGATTGCCAATGCCGAAAAGGAATACAACCGCTACAAACAGCTCCTTGCCGGTGCGGCGGTGACCCAGCAGCAGTTCGACAACGTCGAGACCCGGTACAAAACGCTCAAAGCCCGCTACGACCGACTTCTGCGCCAGCAGCAGAGCACACGCTTGGTGCAGAACGAGCAGAGCCAGCGCTTGGACCAGAACCAAGCCGCCATACAGGTGGCCGAAGCCACCCTGCAGCAAGCCCGTCTCAATCTGGGCTACACCGTCGTCACGGCCCCCTGTAGCGGTCGCTTGGGGCGCAAAGCCGTGCAGGAGGGCGAACTTGTTCACCCCGGCCAGCTGCTGGCCGTCATAGTCAGCAATGCCGACTGCTGGGTGGATGCCAATTTCCGCGAGCGGCAGCTGAAGAACATCAAGGAGGGTGCCGAAGTGCGCGTCAAAGTCGACGCTCTCGGCGGCAAAACGTTCACGGGCCGTGTGGCATCCGTGGCCGATGCCACAGGAGGGCAGTTCTCCGCAGTGCCGCAAGACAACTCCACAGGCAACTTCGTCAAGGTCGAACAGCTCATCCCCGTCAAGATTGCGCTCCCTGCTTCCGACAACAACACCGACGATCTTGCCCTGCTCAAGTCCGGCATGAACGTAGAATGCAAAGTGGTCAAATAGCCATGAAATCCAAACTCCCCATGTTCAGAGACCGTGTGCCGGAGTGGCTGCGCTTCCCGCTGCTGCTTGTGCTGCCCTTCGTCTACCAGTGCTCCAACCCGCTATACATGAACATCGCTTCCGACATCATCAGCGACACCGCCCTTCGGAGTGACGACGTGATGATGTGCGGCTTTGCCTGCATCCTTGGCATCACCGTCACCTTCCCCATACTCTTCAGGCTGAAGTTCCGCTTTACCACACGCCAGATAATCATCATATCCTCAGCATCCATCATCCTCATCTCCCTGTTGGCCGAGAGGCTTTGCATGCTCCCCTCCCTGCCCATCAGGCTCTACCTCCTCGTGGCGCTCTGTTTCCTCTTTGGTATTTTCAAAGTGTGGGGCACCTTCGAGTGTATGTCCTCCATGATGGCCGTCATCAGCCCCAACATGCACCTTGCACCTTTCCTCACCGTCGTCTTCCTTGCCGTCTTCGGCGGCGTGGAGCTTGGCGGGCTGGGCAGCACCTACATCAGCCACTTCTACACCTGGCACTACGTCACCTATGCCCTCGTCGCCCTGCACCTTGTTGTCATAGCCTTCGCGCTGCTTGCGCTCAAGGACTTCCGTTTCCAGCCGCCTGTACCCCTCAAAGGCATAGACTGGACGGGCATGGCTCTATGGAGCCTCTTCCTCACCGCCCTCACCGCACTCTTCGTCTACGGCGAGCGGCAGGAATGGTTCCACTCTCCCACCATGGTCATCTGCGCCGCCGTCAGTCTCATAGCCTTGGGCATCAACATCCACCGCATGAACCGCATTGCGCAGCCCTTCATAGCCCCGCAATGCTTCGGCATCAACAGTCGGAAGTCCTCCGCCGGTTCGCCCCACCTGTGGCCTATCATGGTTCTCTTCTTTGTCAGCGGTGTCATGCTCAGCAGCCAGACCGTGTTGCAGAACACGCTTACCGGCGCCGTGCTGCACTACGGCGCCGTCAGCAGCGTCAATCTCAACTGGGCCATCCTTGCGGGCGTAGTGCTCGGCTGCCTCATGGGGCGGTGGGGACTCACCGGCCTTGGCTGGAACTACAAGCAGCTCACCGGCCTCAGCCTCCTCATCACCACCATGTATGCCGCGGCAATGTACTTCCTTGTCACCCCAAGCACTCCCCTCCAAGCCCTCGTCGTGCCCTGCTTCTTCAGTGGCGTGGGCCACGCCCTCATCTTCGTCGTCCTCACCACCTACGTCGAGAGCAACACACCCTTCGAGCACCGCTTCATGATGCTCACCGTCCTCGGCCTTGTCAGGACCGGAGTGGCCTCGCCCATCGGGGCAGCCCTGTACGGACACCTGCTGCGTGCCGAAATGGTCAAGAACATGGCTTTGCTCGGCAGTGCAAACCCTGCCGCCTCCGCTCCCGCCGTGGTGGAGCAAGCCCTCATGGTGGGGCTGCGCAACCTCTTCGGGCTCACCGTCCTCATCGGTGTCGTCACCCTGCTCATCCTACTCCTGTCACGCTTCAACAGCAAGCAATACATCACACTTCCCACCATGCGCAAGATTTACAACACCCTCACCTCACGCGCACCCCTTTCCAATGGGGTGGGGACTTGAATTTGTGAATGCTTGAATGTGTGAATGTGTTAGTGCTTGAATGTGCGAGTCAATTATTAATTATTAATTTTTAATTGCTTTCATACCCGCATTCCCCTCTCAAAAAGGGAAAGGGCAGCCGCACCGCGTGGTGCAGCTGCCCTGTGTTAATGTTTGAAGGTGTTTATTTGTGAATGCTTGAATATGTGAGTCGTGTTTCAATTTTCACTTTTCAATTTCACGGGATTGCTACTTGGACTTGATCTCTTTAATAGTCACGGCTCTGGCGACATCTCCTTTCAGATAGACATCCATCTCGCCCGTTTCTATCTCACCATGGTTGAGTATCCTTGAATCGTCAGTTGTCCACTTCGACACTTTTGAGGCTCTTGATCTGATCCTTATTGTCGGGTCTTTGTAAATGTATTGGCCTACATTTAAATCACCGAATATTTTGGTTGCACTCTTGTTGCAAGTGTACCACCATGGATCCTGCTCTTTGCTGGAGGAGTTGTTATTGATAGTCTTGAAAACAACAGGTTTACCATCCACAACACGGAAGCATTGGACATCGAGATACACTCTGACGTCGCCGCCGCCGGGGCCTCCCACCCTTACGGGGGAAACATTGACGTATGCCGACAGTTTTCTCGGGCATCTGACGTATCCTATCTGGTATTGCTTGCCATTGAAGAGCGGTTTGACGACCTTGCCTGGCGTGGTGCCCGTCACCAATTGAATGGTGTATTTTGTGACTACGCCCTGGTTGTTGCGGCTGAACTTCATATTTGCTGCCATAGCAGCCTCCAGCTCTGCCTGAGTCTTCTTGCCTTTCAGGGCGCTTGTGGTTAGTCCAACACCGCCGAGGTTGAATATGGAGGCGTTTTCGTAACTCTCCGATTCGGAATAGTTTTCGCTTCCGCTTGCCGTCGTTCCATAGCCGGACACCTTCTGGCTGGAGTCAATCTTGAACTTCTTGGCCGAGTATTCGCGCAGATAGCTGAATGTGCGTCCATAGGTCACAGAGGTGACAATGGCCAAGGCTTTGCCGTTCATGGCCTTCCGCAGCTGGTCCGGGGTGACGCTCTTGTCAAACAGCGATGAGGGATCCTGCCGCCAAGTGTCTTTCAGTTTGACGGTGAAGTAGTCCTGCTCCAAAGTTGTGGCTTGGACAAAGGTCTGTTGGGAGGAGTCCGTCTTGGCCTTGACATTCACATTGACACCGGCAAACGAGGAGTCGACCGAGAGGTCCAGCATCAGGCTCTTTTCGCTGGAGTGGATGCGGGTTCTGGGAGCCTGCATTCCTGGAGCCTCATACCGGGTGTCTTTCAACAGGATTTCCATAATTCTGTTGACCGCTTCGTTGACAGACGAGTTGTCCGGCTCTACATTGTTTTGGGTAGTGGTGCTGCCGGCAAGGAAGTCGCCGAATATGCTAATCTTGTTTCTTTTCACGTTGGACAGCGGAGTGGGGGAGCCCGTGGTGAGGTCCGTATCAACCAGCAGTATGGCTCCGGGGTAGATGTTTTCATAGCCGCTGCCACGGACATAAATCTCCTTGTTGGAGATAGAGGTTTCTTTCTTGGTCAAAAGGAATGCAGCATCCCTGTCAGGCAGACTCTCTATGGCATCGGGATAGAGGGTCTTGTCGTCATACAGGTCATTGTTTATCAATGCCGTTTCGCTATACGGGACGCTGGCAAGAAGGTCGTTGATGCTTTTGGGATTAGTGACAGCTCCTGTACCGCTACTACTGCTGTTGCTTTGGGAAGTGGTAGCATACAAAGGGGTATAGGCAGATAAATACTTCCCATCGAATACATAAACTACAATTTTGTAGCTTCTACCAGGATATAGTCCTGTGATTATGTATGTATTGCTGGTAGGTCTTTTCAAGAAAATTCTTTTGCTTGCGACATCTGCCAGAAGAGAACTCTGTTTATAGTTCGAGTTAGCGTAATCGGGACCGGGAGTCCACCTGACTATATATTTCAAGTCTTTTCGTGCTGTTTCCTTATCAGTTGCACTCTGCCACTTAATAGTTAAGCTCGTGGTACCAATGTTGGATATAGCAACAATCTTGTTGGGGATGACTGGAGGATTGTTGGGCAGTTCTTTTGTCAAAGTGGTAATGGTGGTAATCGCATACATGCTTTCGGCTCCCTGACTGTCGTGCACGTAGACGATAACGTCATACTTTGTGCCGGGTTTCAATCCTCTGATGGTGTAGGAATCATTGTTGGCTATCCAGTCGCCCATCTTACGGACTTTGTTGTCCCATACGTACGGCGAGACGCACCATGTGACGCAGTATTCCAGCTTCTCTGCCGGAGTCTCCCTGTCGGTAGCCTTTTCCCACTTCAGGGAGATGGATGTCGCCGTCCTGCTTACAACGGTGAGGGCGGCATTTGCAATAACCGGATGAGTGTTTGCCATAGTGATGTGCAATTAACCTTAATACTATTGCGAGGTTTTTTGAATTTATCGTGTATGTATTCCTTCTAAATTAAATAACAATCAGTCTCTTCTTAAACCACGATGCAAAGATACGTATATTTTTCAATATACGGGGAAAAAATTTAGAAAAGAAAACATAAACACTTGTCTTGAAAATGCTTAGGTATGATAATTTAACATTATTCAATCGCTGTTGCAAGGCGTAAATAGCCCTATCAAGCGTTGTTCAGCTACAATTAAAGGCCTGTTTATATTGTTATTAGAATCATCTGCCGCCGTTCGTCAGCCGTTCTTAGAATCCCCGTTCAACGCTCCTTCTATATTGATTCAATATTGAAGGAGCGTTGAACGGCAATTGTACGAACGAGTTTGGAGCGAGGAAAATTTTTAAGTATAATTAAAAGTCGATAATTAAAATTTAAGAAACGGCCCTTCAAGTCTATTAGCCAAGAACAAATCGCCCCGGGGTGGCGATTCAATGTGACAGGGGATGCAATAAACGGAGATATTTCCCGTTTAGAATGGCGTGTTATGACGCAACGTTTTGATGATAGGAAAAGCCGTGGGCTGCGGCTGTTGGGCAGCGTGGTTGCAGCGGCGTGGGTTGTGGCCACGTGGGCTGCGGCTCTGCTCATGCTGCGGGACGGTGGCACGTTCTGGAGCGTGGCGGGATGGGTTTTCCTTGGCGGAAAGGGCTTGATGGTGGCGGCCACCTGCGTGGCCATGGCTCTCCATCCGGCTCAGGCCTGGAGGGTCTTTGCGGGCCGCTACCGCTTCTGCTCTCCGCGAAGCGACGGCAGCAAAGGGCTGCGCACCTTGGCCCAGGCCTCGACCCGGTTCGGGTGGGAGCTGCCGCAATTGTTCGTCGGCTATCAGTTGGCACAATGGCGGGTGGCTGCCGGCAGGGTGAAGTTTGTGGCAACGTTGGACGGCGTCACATTCATCGTCAGCCGGCACCGGGACCCGCATACCTGCGCGGGCATGTCGACAGGCTGTTTTGTCCATGTGTGGGCACCGCGCCGCCACACGTTGCGGGAGGGCTTGGATTTTGAAGACTATGCGCGCCGCGGGGCGGACAACATGATGAGGCACGAGTACGGCCACACTGTGGACAGCCAGTTGTGGGGGTGGCTGTATCTGCCTGTGGTGGGAGTGCCCAGCGTGGTGAGCCAGGCCCTTGCCTTGGTTCGGGGGACGGGACACCGCCACGAGACTTTCTGGCCAGAACGCCGTGCCGACCGCCTTGGCAGACGGTATTTCGAAGTAAAAGCGGAGAACCTCCGCAGGTATTTCGATTCGTGATTTTTTTTCAATTCTATTTCATTCGCCTTACAATAAAACCGTGTTTTTCGCGTTAATAAAGATTATTTACGTATAGTCGAATGGCCCGCTGGCTGCTACCCTTATTGCTGTTGCCCTTGGTGTTGATGGGGCAGGACGAAGACCCATTGAGTCGTCGAGGGGTGCAATATGCGGCGCAGGGGACGGACTTCTGGGTCTGCTTTCCGCGGACGCTGCGTGGAATGTCGCCCAATTTTTCACGCCTCTATGTTGTAAGTGAACGGGACTGCGACGTGACCATCACTAACGAGAATCTCGACGTTTCGCAGACGTTCCATGTGATAGGCAGGAGGCTTTCAAGAGCGGAGAACAATTATTCCCAGCTGAACATCTTATACACAAGGATTATCGACACGGTGCCTTACCAGTATATCATTATGGGGGACTATCCCCCTTATCCGCATGAGCCGCAGGTGGACTATACGGGTGTGCCGGGCGACTTGCCGCAACCCCGCGGCTTCCACGTGACGAGCACGGACACGATTTCTCTGTTCGTTTTTATTTGCGGCAACAAGGAGTCGGCATGCAGTATATTGCCTACGGAGATGCTGCGTGACGAGTATATCGCTCAGCCTCCCATTGTGAACCATCACATCGGCAATGATGTAGCTGAAACAATCCACTTTCCTGGCATTCCCGACTTCCTTTCGCACATGTCGTCGATAGACATTGTGGCCACGGAGGACAGCACGGTGGTGGACATCATCCCCACGGACTGGGACTGGCTGAACCGTCCGCCGGGCGACACGCTGACGGTCACCCTGCGGCGGGGCCAGCTGTTCCACCTCAGCGCGGGGGAGCCGCCAGAGAAGTATTACCCCGACCTGGCCATCTATTACCGCTTCAACACCGGAATCAACGCCCCTTGGGTGAATAGTGTGCCTATGGTGCGTCACTCTTTTCTTGGCGACACGGTGAGCCGCGACACTTTTGCTGTGGACCTTGCGGGCACCCGCATCAAGGCGCGGGACTGCAAGCGCATTGCGGTCTTCGAGAGTTCCGGCACGGGCGGCACGGGCATCAGAGGGGAGTATCACCATGGATTCAAGATGGAGCAGTCGGTGCCTACTTTTTTTGCCGGACAGGAGTACTTGGTGCCCAATGTGGGGAAGTATATGCGTTTCACAGCCCTCGATGAGGAGACGCACGTCACCATCCGCGATGCCTCTACCGCATTAGGCCCCTCGCACACGCTGACCATTGCTCCCGGACATACGGACTGGTGGGAGACCGATGGGGATGAGGGACCCTACTATATCACCTCGGATCACCCCGTGATAGCAAAGAGGATGGGGACCGACATCACTACTCTTGTCCCCACACGGTGGTGGCATTGGGGGCAGGTGAACCACGGCCCAATCAACGATGTGGATCCGGACGAGAACATTAGATTCCTTCCCTCCGATTTGCACATCTTTGCCCGCACAGCCGACATACATTCGTTCTATATGGACTACCGCCAAATATACTCTTATTTCACGCCCGTCGAGGGAACGCCTTACAGCTATGCTCATTTCGGCCCTTCAAGCAATTTCTGCACGGGTGGCGCACATCATATCCTCAACCGAGCAAGATCCCCATTCTTGGCTTACATGAGTTCACCCTCAAGCTATTTTGTTGCCCTGCCCCATGTGCAGCCCGGCGGGACGCGACTCATGGTGAACGGGCAGCCAGCGGACTCGCTGACGGCGGACACGCTGTGGTGTGTGCACGACCCGGTGGAGTTCCAGGCCACCAACCGCCGCCCGTGCGACAGTCTGCTGTGGGACTTCGGCGATGGCACCACGGCGGCCTTCGGCCATGACGACGAGGGTTTCCAGCAGCCGTTGCAGCACACCTTCTACCAGACGGGAATTGTCACCGTCCGCGCTGTGTTCAAATACCAGTACGAGGGATGCCTCACCCGGAAGCCGGACACCCTCTCCATCACCCTCGACGTCCGCGGCGATGTGGACACATCGCTCTCCATCTTCTTGTGCGAGGGAAGCTACACTTTCCGCAACCATGAGCTGGAACAGACGGGGCAGTATGAAATCACCACCTCTTGGCCTTCGGGCAGCTGCGACACCCTGTGGCGGATAGACTTCGTCACCTGTCCGCACTGCCGCTATGTCTACGACACCGTCTCCACGGACGACATGCCCGTCACCTACAACGACATCACCTTCAGCACCGAGCAGCACGACACGCCCATCCGCTTCCACATCGGCGACACCTGCGACAGCATCATATACTACACCCTCATAGCCATCCCCTACTGGGGCGAACGCCCCATTGACAGCACCTGGGTGATAGCACCGAACGTCTTCACCCCCAACAGCGAGCCCAACAACCGCTTTGCCCTGAGGTGCAGCCGCCACATCCTGCAAGCCGAGGTGACGGTGTTTGACCGCCGAGGGGTGCGGGTGGCGCAGTTCGACGGCCTGACAGGCCATTGGGACGGAACTGTCAAGAGCGGCAAAGGAGACTCGCCGACAGGCGGCACGCCAGCCCCGCAGGGCACATACGTCTACTACATCCGCTACATGGACACCCACGACGCGGCCTACAAAACCCTCACAGGCACCGTGACACTGATAAGGTGAAAATTGGCGGAGAACCTCCGCAGGTATTAATTTAAAAGTGAAAATTGAAAAGTGAAAATTAAAAAGTGAAACACGACTCACACATTAACACATTAACGAATTAACACATTCTCAGAATATGAAAGTATTATTATCGGTTAAGAAAACAATGATTGTGCTGTCGGTTGTGGCGGCAATGTGTGTGTGCGCCACTGCCACGGCGGCGCCCGTTGGCGTGGAGACGGCCAGGAAGGCGGCATCGAATCTCCTCGGTGCCAAAGGAGCCGGAGAAGTGAAACTGGTTGACATCACCGGCATAACGGACTATCGCAACTTCTACATCTTTGCCGGTGAGGCAGGGGAGGGGTTTGTGATAGTCTCGGCGGACGATTGTGTGCTGCCCATTGTAGGCTATTCGACCACGGCCCGGTTTGTCGCCGAACAGATGCCTCCGAATGTGAAGGAGTGGCTGGACGATTGCGAGAGCCAGATAGCCCACTGGCGGCGGCTTGCAGACGGGTCGCCACTGATGGCTGCCGGCGGCTCCACGCACGACGCTGTGCGCCGGGCATGGCAAGAGCTGCTCTCCGGCCGCTATACCGAGGGGCCGCAGAATACGGCGGTCCTGCCGCTGCTGAGCACCACTTGGGACCAAAGCCCCTATTATAACAACATGTGCCCCCTTCATGTGCTTGGCTCGTTTACCGTGACGGGATGCGTGGCTACGGCCACGGCACAGATAATGAAGTTCTGGAATCATCCCGCAACGGGCTATGGGTCGCACTCTTATACGCTTTCCATATATGGGTCACAGAGTGCCGACTTTGGCGCCACAACATACGATTGGAACAATATGCCTTCGCAGTTGACTTCCGGGAGCAGCAGCGTCCAGGTGAACGCCGTGGCGACGCTGATGCGCCATGTGGGAGTGGCCGTAGAGATGAACTATGGGTTGGCGATGTCGGGGGGCAGTTCGGCTGCCACCTACAGCAATGGCAATCCGGCCATAGCCGCGGCGGACAATGCCCTGCGCACCTACTTCAAATACAAAAGCACACTGCACCAGGTGGCCATTGAGGATTTCTCGGATTCCGCGTGGAGAGCACTGCTGATGGGCGAGTTGACCAATGGCCGTCCGATGCTCTATACGGGTCGGGATTCGACTGCCGGACACGGTTTTGTGTGCGACGGCTGCGATGCCAATGGTCTGTTCCATTTCAACTGGGGCTGGGGCGGATGGTGCGACGGCTACTACGCCATCGGGCAACTGAACCCGGCAAGCGGCGGTACGGGCGGCAACTCGACCTACATGTTCAACCTGAAGAATGTGGCTGTCATTGGGATTGAGCCCAACCCTGATTTCGGCGACACGACGACCGTGACAGTCTCGACAAACAACGCCCTCTATGGCACAGTGACGGGGGGCGGCAGCTACACAGGGACGAACAGCAGCCTTGTGACCCTCACGGCCACGGCGCAGCCGGGATGCCGCTTTGCGGGTTGGAGCGACGGGGACAGGTTCAATCCCCGCAGGTTCTACGCCAATGGCGGGAGCTATAGCTTTGTGGCCAATTTCGAACCACTGACAGGCGACACGCTGGGTTATTGCGGCGACCATTACCTGACAAGCTATGGCGCATCGTCCGGCACCACGTATTGGGGCATCAAACTGCCTGCCTCGGTGCTGACACCCGGACACGACCTGACCAAAGTAAAGCTTTACGTGAGCACAAGCGGCAGCTACACACTGACGGTGTACAAGGGCACCACATCGCCAACAACGGCGGTGATCACCCAGACGTTCAATGCCCCGGCAACGCTCGAAGGCCGCTGGGGCACACTGAGGTTGCGGACACCCGTCAGCGTGGACGGCAGCGAGTCGCTGTGGATTACGCTGAGCAGCAGCGCAAGCCATCCTGCTGCCTTGACCTACTATGCCGGAAACAACAACTCGCGTTTGGCTGGAAGCACTTTTACTACCTTTTCGAACAACTATAGTTTCATGATAAGGGGTATTTTCGAGTCGAGAGTTGGCGGGTATGTGGCGGAAGGCGACACGTTGTCGTATTGCGGAGACGGGGGCTACGCCATGTCCATGGGTGCCGGAGGAGCACTGTCGTGGGGCATCAGGCTGCTGCCTGAAGCGCTGGCGGGTTATCGCAGCCTGACGGATGTGCGGCTGTTCGTGTACCGTGGCGGCACGTATACTCTGAACCTGTTCCAAGGGTCGACGACGACGGCTGCCACATTGATTGCGTCGCAGACGTATACGTTCGGCTCGGCAGCAGACAGCAGTTGGCAGAACTGCCAGTTGTCGACACCTGTGATAATTGACAGCACGCTGCCCCTGTGGGTGGTGTTCTCGAACACGGGTATTGCTTATCCGGCAGCGACATGCGCCTTTGCGGGCGACACGAACGGCAGTTTGATTTATCTGAGCAATGTATGGTCCGCACTTTCGACGGCTTCGGGCGGCTCGCTGAACGGCACATGGTTGATCAAGGCAGTGATGTCCACCATCAGCAGACCGACGGTTGCCATCAGCGGCCCCGACAGGGTCGAGGTGAACGAGCCCGTAACGTTTACGGCGTCGGGGTCTCCTTCTGGTACATACCTGTGGACACTGACGGGAGCCACTCCCTCCACGGACACAGGGGTGACGGTCACGGCGGTGTGGAGCACACCAGGCACATACAACGTGGTGGTGGCCGTCCCATGGGGCAGCGGAACGGTGAGCGACACGATTTCGGTGAGGGTGATGCGCTGTGTGGTGGACACGTTCCCGTACAGGATGGGGTTTGAAGAGAATGAGGACATGGACTGTTGGCGGATGACGGATGCGGACGCTGACGGCTACGGATGGGTATCGATGAGTGGATATGGGCACACAGGGTCAATGGCATTGGGGTCGGCCTCGTTCATCTACAATGTGGGGCCGCTGACGCCGGACAATTGGGCGGTGACGCCTCCGATGCAGCTGGCAGCCGGGCACGCCTACAGGCTGAGCTGGTATGACGGTGCTTTGGATTCGGGCTTTAACGATGAGCACTATATGGTGTACGTTTCCACAACGGGTGGCGAGGTGGCGGACTTCACGGACAGCACCCTGGTGTTCCAGACCACGCTGACGACGATGGAATTTACGCGGCGGAGTGTGGACTTGAGCAGCTATGCCGGGCAGACTGTGCATGTGGCTTTCCGTCACCATGGCAGTACGGATGTGTACTGGATGGTGATTGACGATGTGGAGGTAATTGACACCACCTTCAACTTGCACAGGCTGACGGTCGTCGCTTCCGACACCACGATGGGCACCGCGACGGGCAGCGGGACTTACCCGCAGGGCACAGTGGTAACCATCACGGCAACAGCATACGAAGGATACCATTTTGTGCAATGGCAGGACGGCATGAACGATGCTGTGCGGACGGTGACGGTGGACACGGATGCCACCTATACGGCCTATTTTGCTGCGGATGAGGTGCCGACGTATACTATTACGGCTTACGCCGCCGACCCGACGATGGGTGAGGTTGCGGGCGGAGGCACCTATCCCGAAGGGGCCTCGGTGGTGCTGACGGCAACAGCATACGAAGGATACCATTTTGTGCAATGGCAGGACGGCGTGGACGAGGCTGTGCGGACGGTGACAGTGGCCACGGATGCCACCTATACGGCCTATTTTGCCGCGGATGAGGTGCCGACGTATACCATCACGGCCTACGCTGCCGACCCGACGATGGGTGAGGTTGAGGGCGGAGGCACCTATCCCGAAGGGGCCTCGGTGGTGCTGACGGCGCGCCCCTTTGCGGGCTACCGATTCCTGCAATGGCAGGACAACAATACCTCGAGCCCCCGCACTATCACGGTGACGGGCGACGCCACCTACATAGCCACCTTCCAGACCCTTGAGGGCATCGGCGAGGCCGAGGCCGACATGAGCATCAAAGCCCTTCCGGGCCGTGTGATAAGTATTGTCGGTGCCGCGGGCCGCAGGGTGGAGATCTACGACATTACTGGCCGCGCGGTTTGTAGCACACTCAGCGCCGCCGCCACATGCCAATTTGCCATGCCCGCAACGGGTGTCTACCTTGTGGCCGTGGAGGGCTGCACGGTGCGCCGCGTGGTGGTGCTCCGTTGACGCTGTTTGCGGATCGGCCATAGGGAGGGTTGCACGGGTGTGCAGCCCTCCCGTTTTTTCCGCCGGGTGTGCCCACGCCCCCAATGCCCATCAGCGCCCTGCTTTTCGGTCGCCGTTGGGCCTGTCGTGCAATCGCCGTTCAACGCTCGTTCTATATTGAGTCAATATTGAAGGAGCGTTGAACGAGGGTTGAAGAATCGGTTTAGGATATATAAATGAGAGGGTTGCGGCTGAGCAAGTTGCGACGCATACGAAACGTTTCTGAGCGTCGTCCCTTTGCAGTCTGTTGCGCGACCCTTCGGCGTGGTATTGTTCCCAACTTGTTGCCGGGCTTCGTGTGGCGTACAGCAGGGCGGGGGAGGGGCTGCGACAGCGGTCGGCAGCTGCAGTTGTGTTAAAGGGTTGAGTCTTTTTTCAAGTATTTTTATCTATGTCAAACAAATTGTGTATCTTTGTAGTCTGAATATAATGAAACAAAATAATATTATTAATAACATAACAATATGATTAGTAACAATTTCGCCCCAAGACACAACGGTGTCTCCAATCCGGCTGACGAGCAGAGGATGCTGAAAGAAATCGGCGTCGGCTCGATGGATGAACTTATCGACAAGGCAGTGCCCGCTGCCATCCGCCTGAAAGACCCCATGCCTCTTGCTGACGGCATCAACGAGTATGAGTTCCTGAACCGTTGCCGCGCGGTAGCACAGAAGAACCAAGTGTTCAAGACCTATATCGGTATGGGCTATTATGGCACCATCACCCCGTCCGTGATTCAGCGCAATGTGTTTGAGAATGCAGGCTGGTATACCGCCTACACTCCTTACCAGACCGAAATCAGCCAGGGCCGCTTGGAGGCCTTGATGACCTATCAGACCATGGTGGCCGACATGACGCACATGCCCATGGCCAACGCCAGCCTGCTGGACGAGGCCACCGCCGGCGGCGAGTGCATGCTGATGTTCTTTGCTTCCCGCAGCCGCCAGGCTCAGAAGGACGGTGTGAACAAGATTTTCGTCGACATGGGCATCCTGCCGCAGACCCTCGACGTGATGCACACCAATGCCGCTCCCCGCAACATCGAGATTGTGACCGGCAACGTGAAGGACTTCGACTTCGACGCTTCGAAATATTTTGCCGTCATGGTTCAGAACCCCAACCAGTTTGGTGAGGTGACGGACTACACGGAGTTCATCGCCAAGTGCCACGAGAAGGGTATCTTTGTCGGTATGGCTACCGACCTGATGGCTCTGGCCATGGTGAAGACCCCCGGCGAGATGGGTGCCGACTGCGCTTTCGGCAGCAGCCAGCGCTTTGGTCTGCCCATGGGCTTTGGCGGTCCCCACGCTGGTTTCTTTGCCATCACAGAGGCCTTCAAGCGTTCGTTCCCCGGCCGCATCATTGGCTGGAGCGTCGACGTGAAGGGCAACCCCGCCCTGCGTATGGCTCTGGGTATGCGCGAGCAGCACATCAAGCGCGACAAGGCCACCTCGAACATCTGCACCGCCTCGGCCCTGCAGGCCATCATGAGCGGTTTCTACGCCCTGTGGCATGGCCCCGAAGGCATCCGCAACATTGCCGGCAACATCCATAGCATTGCCACCGTGCTGGCCAAGGAGCTGGAGAAATACGGCTACAAGCAGCACAACCGCGCCTTCTTCGACACCCTGGCCCTGCAATGCCCCGTCGACCCGGAGAAGATCAAGAAGATTGCCCTTGAGCATCACATCAACTTCCGCTATATCTGCCCCGAGTGCATCGGCATCAGCATCGACGAGACCACGAGCCGCGACGATGTGAACGAGATTATCACCGTTCTGGCCACCGCTGCCGGCAAGACCCCTGAGCTGTTGCAATGCTCCGGCAGCTGCTGCACCAGCATTGTCTCCCTGCCTGACAACCTGATGCGCACCACGCCGTACCTCACCCACAGCATCTTCTCCAAATACCACAGCGAGACGGAGATGATGCGCTACATGAAGAAACTGGAGGTGAAGGACCTGAGCCTGAACCGCGCCATGATTCCGCTGGGCAGCTGCACCATGAAGCTGAACGCCGCAGCCGAGATGCTGCCGCTGAGCTGGAGCAAGTTTGGCCAGATTCACCCCTTTGCTCCCGCCGAGCAGACCGAGGGCTGGACGGAACTTATCAACGAGATGGAGGACATGCTGGCCATCGTGACGGGCTTCGCAGGTGTGTCACTGCAACCCAATTCGGGTGCCGCAGGTGAGTATAGCGGCCTCACGGTCATCCGCAACTACCATATCGACCAGGGCCAGGCCAACCGCAATGTGTGCCTCATCCCTGCCAGCGCCCACGGCACCAACCCCGCCAGCGCTGCCAAGGCCGGCATGACGGTGGTGGTTGTGAAATGCAACGACCGCGGCGATGTGGACATCGACGACCTGAAAGCCAAGGTGGAGCAGTACAAGGACAACCTGGCTTGCATCATGATTACCTACCCCTCGACGCATGGCGCTTTCGAAGAGGGTATTCTTGAAATTGTGGACATCATCCACGGTGCCGGTGGCCTCGTCTACATGGACGGCGCCAACATGAACGCCCAGATCGGTCTCACCAGCCCCGGACGCATGGGCGCCGATGTGTGCCACCTGAACCTGCACAAGTCGTTTGCCGGTCCTCACGGCGGCGGCGGTGCCGGTGTGGGTCCCATTGCCGTCAGTGCCAAGCTGCTTGACTTCCTGCCCAAGCACGGCCAGGTGGAAGTGGGCGGCAAGAAGGGCAACGCCATGGCCGGTGCCCCCTACGGCAACGCCCTGCTGTTCCCCATCAGCTACGGCTACCTGCTCATGCTGGGCGGCAACGGCCTGACCGAAGCCACCAAGCACGCCATCCTCAACGCCAACTACCTGCGCGCCCGCTTGCAGAAGTACTACAAGATTCTCTACACCAACAAGAACGGTATGTGCGGCCATGAGATGATTGTCGACTTCAGCGAGTTCAGCCTGAAGGTGAGCGTGGGCGACATTGCCCGCCGTTTGGACGACTACGGCTTCCATGCCCCCACCGTGGCATTCCCCGTCCACAACACCCTCATGGTGGAACCCACCGAGAGCGAGCCCCTCAGCGAGCTGGATCGCTTCTGCGACGCCCTCATTGCCATCCGCCAGGAGATTGACGACGTGATGACTGGCAAGTACGACGAGAAGAACAACCCCATCGCCAACGCACCGCACACCATGCAGGTGGTCTGCGCCGACGAGTGGAACTACCCCTACAGCCGCCAGACAGCAGCCTTCCCGCTGCCCCACGGCGACAAGTACTGGCCGACCATCAGCAAGATCGACGACGCCTACGGCGACCGCAACCTGCAGCCCGTCTGGCCCGCCGAGAACTAATTTACATACATGTCAGCCCAGACAACGGGTCTGACGAAATCATACACAACAAATGTGGGCATCGCCAGCAATGACGATGCCCCATTTCTTTAATCGCCACATCATGACTGACCATAATAACTATGCCGCAATGATAGATGCCATTGCCGGGGACATGATTGATTCATTTATGAGTTTAGTGATACAAAGCGCACCGGCTTTGAGCTGCTGCATCCGGACATAAGTCCTGACTGCAATTTGTAGAAGAGAAGAGGGAGTTTCCGGTTGATGCTCCTCAATAGTGTATCTGAATAATAACGCTTGCCCTTCATGGACTTTTGTCTTCTTTGAAAGGCTCTCACTTTTGGAATGTGAGATTATTGATGTAGCTTTGCCACTTGAAAAAAAATTATCCTTCATGTTGTGATTTGACTTTTCACTGCGTCTAATGGGGCAAAATACATTCGTATCGGAAATAATAATATGGAACTCGACGAAAGGACATTCAAGGAACTCATACATCGCCACCGCGATATGATATGGAGCATCTGTAAGAGATACCGATTAAGTCCTGCATGGACTACTGAGGACGCATTCCATGAGGTACTCTGTGACCTCTGGCGCGGTTTCGAGAACTTCGACAAGCGCAGTTCTGAGCGCACATGGATTTTCCGCGTGGCCACCAATACAATGATCTCATTAACGAGGAAAACAGCAAACAAACCTGCCAATCAAACCACTGCGTTCCCGGAGCCGTCGTACAATGACGAAAACTACCACGACTTGGTAGAAATAATAAATGCAACAACCGAGCCCGACCGTACAATCATTAATGCTCACGTGCAAGGGTTCAGCTATGCCGAGATAGCCAAAATCACAGGTCTGACCATTGGTGCTGTGAGTATGAGATTGACCCGCGCTTTGAGAAAAATACGTAAACAATATAATCAGAAATAATATGCGAGATTTTAAACAACAACTGAAAGCATACGGCGACGAATTGAAGAACTCCCGATACCCGCATACCGATGCTGAACTGGACAAGGAGATTCGCAGTGTTCTATGGAATATCACCCCAGACGAGAACATAAAAACACCTTCAAGACGCCGATTGTGGCCTGCCGCTGCCGCCATATTGGCCGCCATCATCATTCCTGCGGCAATCTTTATGAAGAGTGGTGCCACAGGTGAAATTGCATCGATAGATATTGACGGAGAGCATATCTATTTTGCCTGCAACAACGGCTGCACTCCAGAAGGGACATTACAAAACTTTAAAATTATCATACAATGAAACGAATAGTATTCCCATTGATATTGTTATTGTTGGCTGCATGCCAGCACGATGACGTGTTACCTGAAGCCACCTCCGCAGCCAAGGAGGTCTACTTGCAATATGCCGACCGCAAGGAATTGACGGTTGCCCTAATCGGCAATTACCAAGGCTACAATGCCGTGATGTTACAGGCACAAACCATAGAGGATTGGCTGCAACTCTGCGAAGAGTTTGGCGTGAGAAACCATGTAGATGCCAAAGCATTGGACACATCAAGAGTGTCCGGTCTCACAATAGCCAGCGTCAATACAGCAAATTACAACAGCTTGGAGGATTTTGAGCCGCACTCCGACAGTGTCATTAGAGAAGCGGTGTCTCATATTTCAAACAGCACCATTCGCGAAGCGGTAACTCACATTTTTGACAGCCTGACTGGACAGAGTCCTACTCCCAACAGCCGTCCCATTTCCATACGAATCGACACATGCTATTCTGTATCCAAACGTCTCCAATATGAGCACGGCGTATTGGTTGACTCGGCTGGCATTCCAGACACCGCCATCCCTGCATGGAACCAACAACTGATGAACACCACCATAGACAATGGTCATAGCGGCTACATCATACACGACGACAGCGACGCACTCACGCTCTGGCTCTTCTTCTACACAACCCCTGCCGAGAAAGAACAGATACTTAATCATGTCATACCAATAAACACACAACAATGAAAAAAATTGCATTCATCACAATGGCGGCCTTCTTGCTCTTCGCTGCCTGTAAAAAAGAACCCGAAACAACACCGCAACCAGAACCCGACCCAACTCCAACCTTCTCATTGGCCGGGACTTCATGGGTTGGCACCTACGACGACAATTACATGGGATATCCTGTCACCCTCACTTGGAACCTCGAATTCCTCACCGACAGCACCGGCACACTTCACTTAGATATTGTCATTGCCGCCACTCCACAGCCATCCGTTGATAACAATTTTACCTACACCTTCGACGGGACTGAAATATGTACCTATGGTAGTGAAAACATGAGTGACTCCTCCCAGTTTACTTACGACTCCGTCACACACACCATCTCAACGAAAATGTTTGTCGGCGACGGCAATGTAACGCTTGGCGGCTTTACAGTTCTATACCCAGTAGGTCAAGAGCAATATGTCTTCCCCGTCAACACCACATGGAAGGCGGAACAACAACTGACCGTTAGCGACACACTGATGCCTGTGGAATGGGGGTTAGACTTCTGGGAGTATGGTTGGGGTGGTCAGATTAACTATTGTGCGGGAAGCACCTGTGCAAGCACCTCTTTCCTCTGGCAATACGACAGCACGACACACTCCGGATCCGTCCTTATCAACGGCACACGACACCCCTTCACCTACAACCCCATCGCCGACCTTCTAACGCTCGACTACAACACGCAATTGCACGGCTCCACAGTCAACATCGGCGGCACACTGCAATTCCGTCGCAAAGATAGCATGAAGAAAACCTGTAGAAGCTCCCCCAACGACCCAATATTCCCCACATACCAAAGCTCATTCCATCTTCTTTAGCAAAAACCGCACCCTTTGTTGCGGCACATACAAAAGGCTTGCCTTTTTGAGGCAAGCCTTTTGTATGTGATTATTCCTATGCCCGCCTCATTATTCCGCGCTCACCTCGGTGGGCGCAGCTTCGCTGAGGGCGGCATCGAACTGGTGGCTGGTGTCGCCTTTTTCAACGTTGAAGGTAAGGCCTTCCGTTTGGGTTTCGGAGCCTTCGAGGGCAGTGATGTGGATGGTGTCGCCCGGCAGGATGTCGGCTTTGATAATCTCATCGGCCAGGTCGTCCTCTATGTAGTGCTGTATGGCGCGCTTCAGCGGTCGGGCTCCATACTGCTCGTCCCAACCTTTGCGGAGGATGAAATCTTTGGCCTTCTCGTCGATATCAATGCCATATCCCATCTCTCGGACACGCTTAAAGAGTCCCTTCAGTTCAATATCAATAATCTTGTGTATGTCATCGCGTTGAAGACTATTGAAAAAGATTACGTCGTCAATGCGGTTCAAGAACTCAGGGGCGAATTTCTTCTTCATCTCCTTGTCGATAACGGAGCGTTCCAGGGCGGCTTTCTCGGCCTCGCGGGCGGCGGTGTTGAAACCCACTCCGGTGCCGAAATCCTTCAGCTGGCGTGTGCCGATGTTCGAGGTCATGATGATGATGGTGTTCTTGAAGTCCACCTTGCGACCCAATCCGTCGGTCAGCTGGCCGTCGTCAAGCACCTGCAACAGCACGTTGAACACATCAGGGTGTGCCTTCTCTATCTCGTCCAGCAGCACAATGGAGTAAGGCTTGCGGCGCACTTTCTCCGTCAGCTGGCCGCCTTCCTCATAGCCCACATATCCCGGAGGCGCTCCGATGAGGCGCGACACGGCAAACTTCTCCATATATTCACTCATGTCTATGCGTATCATGTTGGCCTCGCTCTCAAAGAGGTATTTGGCCAATACCTTTGTCAGGTAAGTCTTGCCCACGCCTGTGGGTCCCACGAAGATAAATGATCCGATAGGCCTGTTGGGGTCTTTCAGTCCGGCACGGTTGCGGCGGATGGCCTTGGCAATCTGTTTCACGGCGGCATCCTGCCCAACGATAACGCCCTGCAACTCGCTCTCCATGTGGAGCAAGCGTGTGCCCTCGTTGGAGGCAATGCGCTGCACGGGCACGCCCGTCATCATAGCCACCACTTCTGCCACATCCTGGTCCGTCACCTGCACGCGCTTGTCGCGGTCGTCGGACTCCCACTGCCGTTTGCGGTTGGCCAGCTTTTCGCGCAGTTCGCGTTCCTGGTCCCTGTACTCGGCGGCCTCGTTGTAGCTCTTCTTGGCCAGCACCTCTTTTTTCAAACCTTCGATGCGGGCTATCTCGTTTTCAAGGGCGATGATGTCGTCCGGCACCTCCACATGGGCTATGCGCACGCGCGCTCCCGCCTCGTCGAGGGCATCGATTGCCTTGTCCGGCAGCAGACGGTCGCTGACATAGCGTTCGGTGAGCGCGATGCAAGCGTTCAGAGCCTCGTCGGTATACTGCACCAGATGGTGGTCTTCATATTTCTGCTTGATATTCTTCAGTATGGCAAGCGTCTCCTGCGGTGTGGTGGCCTCAACCAATATCTTTTGGAAACGGCGCTCCAAGGCACCGTCCTTTTCAATGTATTGGCGGTACTCGTCGAGGGTCGTGGTGCCGATGCACTGTATCTCGCCGCGGGCCAGGGCGGGCTTGAACATGTTCGAGGCGTCCAACGAGCCGCTTGCGCTTCCCGCGCCCACAATGGTGTGAATCTCGTCGATAAAGATAATGATGTCAGGATTCTTCTCCAATTCGTTCAGCACGGCCTTCATGCGTTCCTCAAACTGTCCGCGATACTTGGTGCCGGCCACCAACGACGCAAGGTCTAACGAGATGACACGCTTGTCGTACAGCGTGCGTGGCACGCGCCCTTCCACAATCCGCAGGGCCAGCCCCTCGGCAATGGCGCTCTTGCCCACGCCGGGCTCGCCAATCAGGATGGGGTTGTTCTTTTTGCGGCGGGAAAGGATTTGGGCTATGCGCTCCAGCTCGCGTTCGCGCCCCACGATGGGGTCCAGCTTGCCCTCGCGGGCCATGCGCGTCAGGTCGCGCCCGAAATTCTCAAGGGCAGGGGTCTTGTTCTCCGACTTCGGGGCAGCGTTCTGCTGGCCGAAAGCTCCGCCGGGACGGCGCAACTGGTCGTCGTCGGGGTCAGCGTAGGCGTCGTCATTGTCGTCCTCGCTGGTCTGCGAGCGGAAGTCGGGTAGGGGAGTGTTGAAGTCCTGCGTCGACATTGACGGTGGGATATTCCCGTTGCGTTGCAGCTGTTCGATGCACTTCTTGTGGTCCACGTCGTAGGTTTTCAGCACCTGCGCCACCGTGTTCTCCCCATCTTGCAGCATGGCGAGGAACATGTGAATCGTGTGAATCTCCTTCGACTTCAGCCGTGAGCTTTCGAGGAAACTGAGGCGCAGAATCTTCTCCGTCTGCCGCAGCATGGGAATCTCGCTGTCCATGCTGTATCGGATGTCGCTGTCCATCTGTCCCACCAAGCCTTCTATGCGTGACTTCACAGCAGCCAAATCCACGTTCAGCTGGGTAAGAATCTGTACCGTCGACGACCCCTCCTCGCGCAGTATCCCGAGGAAGAGATGTTCTACTCCTATTGCTCCGTTTTTCAGGCGGATGGCTTCATCGCGGCTGTTGGCGATTGCCTGTTTTGCGTGTTCTGATAATCTGGGTTCCATAGTTCTATTTTCCGTTTGCAAAATTACTACAAAATCCATTAATAGCACCCGTCCCCCTACAATCTTTTTCAACACCCTATTGTTGGTTTTCTCCTCCTGCCTCGAAATCCTATTGAAACAGGGTAGTCCGACCACCTCTGTCAACCCTTATTGTTAATAAAATGTCTCCACAAGTGCTTTTATGTGAAAAAAAAATCGTATCTTTGTATTTTGTTAGTGCAAAAGCAATGGCATTTTACGTTTGAAACACAATAATATAAGTAAGAGATGATTTCTGAAAATGAAAAAATAACGCGCGTAGACATCGAAACTACCATGAAGACTGCCTACATCGACTATGCCATGTCGGTCATCGTGTCGCGCGCGTTGCCCGATGTCAGAGATGGCCTCAAGCCCGTCCAACGCCGCATCCTTTTTGCCATGAACGACATGGGCATGTTCTACAACACCGCTTACCGCAAGTCCGCCACCGTGGTCGGCGAGGTGCTGGGTCAGTACCACCCCCACGGCGACTCCTCCGTCTATTTTGCTATGGTCCGCATGGCCCAGCCCTGGAACATGCGCTACCCCATGGTCGACGGTCAAGGCAACTTTGGTAGCATCGACGGCGACAGTCCCGCAGCCATGCGTTACACCGAGTGCCGTATGGAGCAGATAGCCAACGAAATGATGGCCGACATCAAGAAGGACACCGTCGACATGATGCCCACCTACACCAATGAGCGCGAAGAACCCACCGTTCTCCCCGCCCGCGTGCCCAACCTCCTTGTCAACGGTTCCAACGGCATCGCCGTGGGTATGGCCACCAACATGCCCACCCACAACCTGCGCGAAGTCCTCGACGGTTGCATTGCCTATATTGACAACAACGACATCACTGTCGACGAGCTCATGCAGTACGTCAAAGCCCCGGACTTCCCCGGCGGCGGCACCATCTACGGCTACAACGGCGTGCGCGATGCCTACAACACCGGCCGCGGCAGCGTAGTCCTCCGTGCCGACACCTCCATCGAGGTGGACAACAAAGGCCGCAACATCATCGTTGCCCACACCATCCCTTACGGTGTCAACAAGAGCGAGATGATCAAACGCCAGGCACAGCTCGTCAAGGACGGCAAGATTGTAGGCATCACCGACATCCGCGACGAGTCCGACAAAGAGGGCACCCGCGTGGTCTACATCCTGCGCCACGACGTCGTCCCCAACGTCATCCTCAACAAGCTCTTCCAACTCAGCGAACTGCAAAGCTCCTTTGCCGTCAACAACATCGCCCTTGTGCATGGGCGCCCCATGCTCCTCAACCTCAAAGACCTCATCCAGAACTTTGTCGAGCACCGTGAAGAGGTGGTCACCCGCCGCACCAAGTTCGACATGGCCGAGGCCGAGCGCCGCGCCCACCTGCTCGAAGGCTTCCTCCGCGCCATCGACATCATCGACGAGATCATCAAGCTCATCCGCGCCTCCCGTTCCGTCGACGAAGCCAAGCAAGGCCTCATGGACACCTGGCAGTTCAGCGAACTCCAAGCACAAGCCATCGTCGAGATGCGTCTGCGCCAGCTCACCGGCATGGAACGCCAAAAGCTCCAGGACGAATACGACGAGAAACTGCGCTTCATAGCCCGTTGCAAAGAAATCCTTGGCGACCGCAATGAACTCCTCGGCGTCATCAAAGCCGAGCTGGTCGAAATCCGCGACAAATACGGCGACGACCGCCGCACCGCCATCAAATACGAAGCCTCCAACTTCCGCATCGAGGACACCATCCCCAACGACGAGGTGGTCATCACCATCTCCCACATGGGTTACGTCAAGCGCACACTCCTCAACGAGTATCGCGCCCAGACCCGCGGCGGCGTCGGCTCCAAAGGCAGCTCCGTCCGCAGCGAGGACTTTGTCGAACACATCTTCATGTGCACCAACCACAACTACCTCCTCTTCTTTACCGAAAAAGGCCGTTGCTACTGGATGCGCGCGTTCGAAGTCCCCGAAGGCGAAAAGAACTCCAAGGGCCGTCCCATCCTCAACATGATTAATATCGAGCCCGACGACAAAGTCAAAGCCTACGTCAACGTCGAGAGCCTTACCGATGCCGAATACCTGCAGAACCACTACATTGTCATGTGCACCCGCAACGGCATTGTGAAGAAATCCCCCCTCGAGGCCTACTCCCGTCCCCGCACCAACGGCATCATCGCCGTCGGCATCCGCGAGGGCGACGAACTCGTCTCCGCACTCCTCACCGACGGCAACAGCGAACTCCTCATCGCCTCCAAGAACGGCAAGATGGTGCGCTGCGACGAGTCAGAGTTCCGCGAAATGGGCCGCGGCGCTTCCGGCGTCAAAGGCATAACCCTCTACGGTGAAGACGACACCGTCATCGGCATGCTGGTCTCCAACAGCGAGGAGGACGACATCCTCGTGGTCAGCGAAACAGGCTACGGCAAACGCTCCGCCCTCAGCGAATACCGCAAAACACACCGCGGCAGCAAAGGCGTCACCACCCTCAAAGTCACCGACAAGACCGGCGGCCTCGTGGCCGTCACCAACGTCAACGACGAGGAAGACCTCATGATTATCAACCGCTCAGGCATCACCCTCCGCATGAAAGTGGCCGACCTCCGCGTCCTTGGCCGCAACACCCAGGGCGTCAAACTCATCAATCTGCGTGGCAAAGACTTCATCGCCTCCATCACCAAAGTGCCCACGGACAACGAAGAAGAACCCCAACCCGCAGAAGAGGTAAACAACACTGACAATCAGAACGATAATCAACCCAACAACACACCTGCCGAAGAGTAGGGGAGTAGTTGCCCTGCAATAAATCAATAGTAACGAATACAAAACAGAAAAACAAACTTAAAAACACATGTCATGAAGAAAATTGCTTTAATGTTGGCTCTCGTAGTCATCGGTTACACCGCCGGAGCTCAGTCCCTCAACGTCTCCAGTGCCCGTGAAGCCCAAAACAGAGGCTATTTTGACAAAGCTAAAAAACTGATCGACGCTGCTTGCGAACACGAACAAACCCGCAACGACGCCAAGACTTGGTACTATGCAGGCCTCATCTACAGCCAAATCGGTGGCGAAGCCGAAAAACCCAAGTCAAAGTACAAAAACCTTGACCCCGATTGGCTCATCAAGTGCAAAACCGCTGCTCTCCGCTGCAAGGAACTCGACACCGACAAGGAATATGCCGAGGGCAACAACACCATCCTCAGCTTCGTAGGCAACGAGTACTACAAGAAAGCCATCGCCGTCTTCAACCAGCAGAACTGGACCGAAGCCATGTCCCTCTGCGACGAATCCATCAAAATCTTTAACGAGTGTGGCAAGAAAGAGTACGCCTCCGAGTCCTACCTGCTCGCCGGCAAGGCAGCCTTCAACGCCCAGAACAACGAGGCCATCCTCAAGTACCTCAAACCCTTAGTGCGCACCCGCTCCAAAGACCCCTTCGTCTACCGCACACTCTTCGACATCTACAAGTCTGCTGCCGACACCAACGAGGCCATCAAGGTTGCCCAGAACTACGCCAAAGCAGCCAAGGACGACTACAACGCCAACATGATGCTGGCCGAAGCCTACCTGCTGAAAGGCAACCTTGAAGAAGGCAACGCCGAAATCCAGAAAGCCCTTGACAAAACCGGCGACAAACCCGAAATCCACGCCAGCCTCTTGGCCGCTGCCGGCGCCGTCTTCGAAGGCGTCAACGACTATGCCAACGCAGAGACCCGCTACAAAGAGTCCCTCACCGCTCTCCCCAACCAGTTCCTTGCCAACTTCGGCCTCGGCAAGATGCTCTACAACCGCGCCGTTGACAAACTGAACGACGCCAACAACGTCCCCCCAGACGACGAGACCGGCCTCTACGAGAAACTCAACCAGGAAAGCAAGGACTTCTTCCGCCAGTCCATTCCTTACTTCAACAACGCTATCAGCTTCATCGACCATCTTGATGAGCACGGCCAGGCCACCAACCGCGCCAACCTCTTCCACTGCCTCAACGCCCTCAACACCGTCTATGCCCGCTTAGAGATGTACGACGACCTCAAGCCCATCAAAGCCCGCATCGACGAGTTGAAGAAAGAGGCCTCCAACTAATCGGATGTTTTCATTTTTCATGTTTTTCTTTGGAGCCGCACATCGCGGCTCCTTTCTTTTTCCCTTTCTGCATGGTCATTTCAATATTTCCAGCTCAATCCCATCTTCGCTTCCTCTACCACATTTAGCCATCATTTACCATACAGTTCTCCCAGTCAGATTGGGCAAATCATCAGACCACCGTCCCATAAACAACCCACACTTGCCGAACCAACACCGAACCGGCAAAAAAGCAAAAAAAATACATCTCCTATCATACGAGTATCGGTGTTATGTTAAGTAAAGTATGTTAAGAAAAGAAAAAAAAGATGCGAAGCATCATTGTGTTCACCGCCATTATCGAGAGAAAAAAAAATATAACCGATAGAAAAAAAACTTGCAAATAAAAAAAAAGTTGTATATTTGCATTCAGAAAAAGTACGCATATGAAGACATTTAAGAAAATATTTTTCGCTGTATTAGGCTTCTTTTCAGCCATTTTTGTATTCTGCTTGGTTGGCGGATTGTTGATTGAATTGCTTGATTACATTCGTAAATAATCTGCGAATATCTTTGTTACCATAACACCGGTGAATCGGAAAACATACAAAAAACCAAATTGACCATTAGATTGTACCTACTCGAAACCTCCTGCGGAGAATTTTTCTATCGGTCAACTTGATATGCTGTTCATGCCCGTTATTTACTCCGTACCTTATCGGAGTTTTCGATTTCCTATTGGCCGATTTTGTGCTTGTTCTGATTTGTGGGATGTTAATCGAGCTGTATCAGGCGGAGAATCATTTTCAGATAGGCGTTGTAGTGGCCGAGACCGCACCCGTCGCAGGTGTCGGCTGGGTCGTGGTAGCCACCGTATGGACCGCCCATGGTCAGCAGGAAGATTGAGGGACAATAGTTTGAAAACCAGTAATGGTCGCTGTTTGGTCGGTTGTCGCGCGGACGGATTTCCACGGCTGCATGGGTCTCGTCGTTTATTGCCTTCAGCTGGTCATAGAACGGCTTGGTATTCTTGCCCTTGGCATTGAAAAACATGATGCCTTCGTCACCCCCGCAAAACATGTCTATGTTGCAGAGTAACTTAACTTTAGAATAGTCTATCAAAGGGTTTTCGGCAGCATAGTGAGAGCCCCAAAGCCCGGACTCCTCCCCGCTGAAGAGCATGAAAACCATTGTGTAGTAAGGCTTTTTGGAGGCTGCAATGCGGGCAATGTCCATGACGGCGGCCACGCCGCTGGCATTGTCGTGGGCTCCGTGGAAGACAATCCCCTCTCCCATCGTCCCGCAATGGTCGTAGTGGGCGGTGAAAACAATCATGCTGTCGATGACGCCACGGACGTAGCCCACCACATTTTGCGTGCGGTAATCCTTGTGGAACTGCAAGGGGATGTCGGCCTTGACCTTTCTTACGCGCTTGGAGATAAGGGTGTCCACCACTTCGATGAACACAGGATTGGCCTTTTCGGGACCGGCTATGGGCGAATAGGTATCCAATTGAGGTACTCCGATGACCCACGTGCCGTCCTTGAGTTGCTTGGACCACTTGGCCTCCTCCAGTTTGTTGGAACGGGAGAGCAGCCCTGCGGGAAGGACGCGGAACTGCGTGTAGGGTTCAAGTTCTATGCCGTTGATGGAGAGTGATGTGGAGCCATTGAAACTATAGCAGTCCAGCGTGTAGTGCTGCATATAGTCCACTTGGAGCGGCAGGAGGCCGAGACGTTTCATCTCAGCGGAGAGAAACTGCGCTGCCAAGGAGTCGCCACGGTGGCAGAAGCCACGGCCATACATGTTGCCAGAGCTGAGGGTCTGGATGATACGGCGGGCGTAGGCGGAGTCCTGCGCATGAGCAGGGACTACGGCCATGACTGCGAGGAGGGCTGCTATCAATACTCTTTTCATATTGCAGAGGTTTTAGAATCCGGGGAAATGGATGAACATGGTAGGCAAAAGCAACAGGAAGCCAATGAGGATGAGGGCCAGAATGAATTTCCAGACCCATTTGACCCACGTGGCGTAAGGGATTTTGGCCACACCGAGAACGGCAATGAGCACGCCGCTGGTGGGTGTGAGCATGTTGGTGAAACCGTCGCCGAACTGGAAGGCCAGGACGGCTGTCTGGCGGCTGACGCCGATGAGGTCGGAGAACTGTGCCATGATGGGCATGGTGAGCGCCGCCTTGGCGGAGCCGGAAGGCATGATAAGATTCAACAATGTCTGAAAGACATACATGACGCCGACCGAGGCCACATCGCCGCTTTCAGCCAAGGAGCGCGTCAGGGCATAGAGGAGGGTGTCGATAATCTTGCCGTCGCGGAGTATGAAGATGATGCCGCTGGCCAGCCCCACCACGAGGGCAGCGGAGAGGATGTCCTTGCAACCTGCCAAGAAGAGCTTGGCAATACTGTCGGCACTTTGTTTGTCGGCCACACCGCTACAGATGCCCATGGCAAGGAAGAGCGTGGAAATTTCTTTGACGTACCAGCCATAGCCCAGCACGCCGACAATGAGGAAGCAAATAGTGAAGAAAAGGATGTCGAGAATGAAGAAGTGGACGGACTTGCGCAGGGTGATAATGCCGGTGACAAGGAAGAGAGCAGCAAGGATGGGCATGAGGGGCAGCGAGGCCTCTCCCCCACCCATGGCCACGGTGGTGGCGGGCATGGTGAAAGCGCAGTAGGCCATGACCACCGTGAGCAGGCCAAAGAGAATCCAGGCGACGCGGGGCGTGGTGTAGGCCACGGGGTTTTGCTGCTGCTCTTCAGAACGCTGGCGCCAGTAGTTGTCCAACTTGTAAGTGGGCGATTTTTCGGGATGGCGCTTCACACGGTTGGCGTACCACAGGACAAAGGCTATGCCGATGATGGTGAGGACAATCCAGCAGAAGAAACGGTATTCGAGACCGGAGAAGATGGGAAGGTCCGCAATGCCTTGCGCAATGCCGATGGTGAAGGGATTGAGCATGGCCCCGGCAAAGCCCACATGGGCAGCCACATAGCACATGCAGACACCCACGATGGAGTCATATCCCATGGAGATGGCGAGGGGGATGAAGATGATGACAAAGGCAATGGTTTCCTCGCTCATGCCGAAAACAGCACCGAAGAGGCTGAACATAATCATGATGAGGGCGATGATGATGTTCTCAACCCCCAGCCGCTTGAAGAGTTTGTAACGATTGAGCCGCAACACCCTGCGGAGGAAAGACATGACGCCAATCTCGATGGCACGGCTGTTGTTGAGGATGTTGAAAGCACCTCCTACCATGAGGATGAAAATGATGATGTCGGCTTTGTCGACAAAACCGTCGAAGAGGGCCGAAAAGACTTGCCACGTTTGAGGATTGCGCTCAACATAGCGGAAGGAGTCGTTGCGCACCACCTCGCGGAGAGCTGTGGAGCCGTCGGCATTCTGGACGGTGATGGTTTCGCGGACGAACTCACCGGCAGGCACAAACCAAGTGCAGACGGCGGCAAGGACAATGAGGGCGAAAACGATAGTAAAGGTATGCGGTATCTTTTTCATGCGGCAGGAGGTGTTGAAAATGAGGGTCAGGGCATGGAGGCCAGGAAACTGTTACGGTAGCAAGGGTTTGAGGAGACATCGTCGCCAAACCAAGCCGGCGGGACAAAGGTGTTGGCACGCTCAGTGTCCGGGAACTCCACTTCGACGAGCAGAAGGCCGTCGTGCCGGCCATGGAACACGTCCAGCTCGGCAGTGAGACCTTGGTAGGCGGGGTCGGCAGTGAGTTGGAAGAGGTCAATATAATAGCGGGTCTTGGCGACCTGCCCACTGTCGCATTTGGCACGGAGGCGGTTGTAGCTATCGGCGGAGAGGGTGAACTCCTCTTCCCTATTATGGATGGCGGTGGAGTTGAGGCGGATGCGCTCCTTGACTGTAAGGATGTAAGAATCCCCCATGCGGCGAATCCGCAGCGTGGGGGATGTGCATAGATAGGCTTGTTCAATCTCCAGATGCCTGTACTGATCCAGATTGTCCGGCAGCTGGGTGACAAGGTATTTGCGCTCTATTTCCATAGTGGCAAAAAGCAGTAATTAGAGTTTGCTTAGGCATTCGGTCACGTTTCTCTCAATGCGGCCCATGATGTCAGCGCAGTCCTCGGCCTTCTGGAACTTCTCGCCAGTGATGTGTTCGTAGAGCTCGATATAACGGTCGGTGATGCTGTTGACAATCTCGTCGGTCATTTCGGGCACCTGCTGCCCTTCCTTGCCCTGGAAACCGTTGGCCATGAGCCATTCGCGGACAAACTCCTTGGAGAGTTGACGTTGGTGTTCGCCTTTGGCCAGACGCTCCTCGTAGCCTTCGGCATAAAAATAGCGGCTGCTGTCGGGGGTATGGATCTCATCAATGAGATAGATTTTGCCGTCGCGTTTGCCAAACTCGTACTTGGTGTCGACAAGGATAAGGCCTTTCTGGGCAGCGATCTCGGTGCCGCGCTGGAAGAGGGCAAGGGCGTAGTGTTCCAGTTGCTCGTAGTCCTCTTTGGAAACGAGACCGGTGCGGATAATCTCCTCACGGGAGATGTTCTCGTCGTGTCCCTCATCGGCTTTGGTGGTGGGGGTTAGAATGGGAGTCGGGAATTTCTGGTTCTCAACCATGCCTTCGGGCAGTGGGACACCGCAAAGGGTGCGGGCTCCGGCCTTGTACTCACGCCATGCACTGCCGGCCAGGTAGCCGCGGACAATCATCTCGACGCGGAAGCCTTCACATTTAAGACCCACAGTGACCATGGGGTCAGGGGTGGCAAGTTTCCAGTTGGGGACGATGTCGGCGGTGGCATCGAGGAACTTGGCAGCTATCTGGTTGAGAACTTGTCCTTTGTAGGGAATGCCCTTGGGAAGCACAACGTCGAAGGCACTGATACGGTCGCTAACGACCATGGCCATGTATTTGTCGTCGATGTTATAGACATCACGGACCTTGCCTACATAGAGGCTTTTCTGCTTGGGAAAAGAGAATTGGGTTTTAACAACTGCTTTCATGATTATATTCTTTAATTATTATGCTATCGGATATTCATTGCTCTTGGTCTAATTGCTGGGCAAAGAAAGTGAAGTTGACTTTGCCGTAATGGCGATGCTGCCAAAAGCGGGGATGCTGTTCGAACTCAAACTCGCGCGGGTGTTCGAGAATAAAGATGCCGTCGTCGGTGAGCACATTGCTGGCAAAGACTGCATCGGGTATTTGCGAAAGGTTTTCGAGAGCGTAAGGGGGGTCGGCAAAGATGATGTCGAACTTCTTGTAGGCTCGTTTCAGGAGGTCGAAGACATCAGCCCGGACGGCATGGAGGTTGGTGATGCCCATGTGCGAGGCCGACTGCTTGATGAAATCAATGCACTGATTGTTGATGTCGACAGAAGTAACCTCCTTTGCGCCACGCGAGATGAACTCCATGGAGACGGCACCTGTGCCGGCAAAAAGGTCCATGACGGTTACCTCCTCAAAGTCGACATAGTTGTTCAGGATGTTGAAGAGACTTTCGCGAGCCATGTCGGTGGTGGGACGCACGGGGAGCGACGTGGGAGGATTGAGACGGCGGCCTCTGAGTGAACCTGCAATGATGCGCATGATATTGCTGTATATTAGTATTTAAGATTATCTGTATTCAAGAAAGAATTAAGGTATGGCGGTAAGTGTGGAGCGTTTGGAATTCGGGGTTGAGGAAAGTGTAGGTTTTGCCAGTGTATAGGGTTACATTGGGGAAGAAATGCTGCATACGGGAGAAAAAGGTGCGATCCACAAGGCCACAAATGGCAAGTTCCATATCGGGGGTTTCGAGATGGAGATGCTTCATGACGCTGAGGGCATGGTACAAGACCTCTTCACTGTTTCCAGCAGGATAGCTGTTGGAGAGGAGCAGGTTGCCATTAAAGAAGGCTTCGATGTCGGCAGCCCCTTCGCGTACATGCAACAGGATGTAGGGATGGAAACTGCTGGCCGAACGGAGAGCCGCCTCGGCAAGCACGGCATGCTGACAGAGGACGTCGATGCCAGGCAGCGTAACCTTGAAGGATGTGGCCACATCGGATGGAGCGGCAAAAACGAAGTAAGCGTTGAGCCCTGCCGAAAAAGAATGATAGATGCCACAGCCCTCCGCCACCCTTGCTACCGTGGCGAGGTACTGGCGGTCTGCCGACGGGTCGTACAGATGTGCAGGCACGCAGACGGACTGCATGGTGGGCAGGATGAGGCTCATCTGCTTGAAACCCAAGGCCACCTCGTCCTCGCCAATAGTCTTTGCCACATGGCGGGCTGCCTCAATGGCGGACAATCCCTCCTCGAACGGGCAGTCGCCCACTGTGAGCAACAGGTCGTCCACCGTGGCAACCGAAAAAGAAAATCCATTTGACCGAAGGCAAATGGATAATCTCTTTTCACTATTAGCCACTGGTCTATCTGTCGTGATAATGTCTGTGACTAATTGGGACATTATTATTCAAAGTTACCGTCTGTGACAGTCTGGGTCATGTCGCCCACCTTCCAGCCGGGGAAGCGCTGGTTCTGGATCAGCTCGGCAATCTTGTTGACAACAAGCTGGTGATCCATGTCGGCAAGCAGGTCTTCCATGTTGACTAAGCACTCGAAAACAGGCATCTGGTAACCGCTCTTTTCAATGAAACCGGCTTTCAGGTCGAAGTCATACTTCTTATCGCGGGGATAGGGGACGTAGCGGAGGTTGAGAATCTCCTCGTCAGAGAGTTTGAACTTGCCAGATTTGCGCAGGTTGTCTATGGGGTTAACATATTCGGTGACGCGGCTAACATAACCAGCCTTAATCTGGTCGGCCTCGGTCATCTCGTTGATATCGACATCTTCGGGAATCTTGTCATAATTGATGTTCTTGTTGACAACCCTCAAGCTGTCCTCGTTCATGAGGCGGTTGAACAGCGTGTCGAAACTGCCGCAATAGCAGCCGTAAGTGTTCTTGTAAGCCTCCTCGAGAGTACGGATGGCTTTGAGTTTTTCCGCGCATGCATCGCGGCGTTTAGTGTACTCGTTGTCAAACTTAACAGGCTTCATGACACTCATATAAAGAGCGACAGCCAGTCCAATGATGACAACACCCAAAAGGATTTGAATCAAAGTCTTACTTTTCATGATATAGTATTGTTTTTATTATTCTATTCAATTTGCAAAGATACAAAAAAAGTACGATGTGATGAAAAAAAGTATGAAGTATTTTTTCTATTGTTGTTCGACATGATTGATAACAACTTGACATTTATAGTTTTCCGACAGCCATTTGGCCACTCTTTCTGCACAAAAAACTGACCTGTGCTGCCCTCCAGTACAGCCAAAATTGACGGTAAGATTGGTAAAGTTCCGCTCTAAATATTTCTTTACCGAGGCCCCGACAAGCTGCTCCGCAGCCGCAAGGAATTGTTCTACGGCAGGGTCGCCCTGAAGGAATTCCACCACGGGACGGTCCTTGCCCGTATAGCTTTTGTATTCGGGATAGCGACCGGGGTTGGGCAGGGCGCGGCAGTCGAACACAAAACCGCCACCATTCCCCGACGGGTCTTGGGGAATACCCTTCTTATAAGAGAAGCTGTTCACCGTCACCCGAAGGCCGGTATGCGCCGTGATGTCGGTCTCGGCATCTTGCTGGGCAACCACGTTGCGCAACACCTCGGTTAGGTGGGGTATCTCAATAGGCAGCGGATGACTGTCAAGCAGGGATCGCAGATTGTTCACAGCAAGAGGAATGCTGCCAAGGAAATAATCCTTCCGCTCATAGTAGCCCCTGTAGCCGTAAGCCCCCATGGCCTGAAGAATGCGGATAAGGACATATCCGTAGAACCGGGTGCGGAAGTCATGGACATCGACAGCTGTCTGGTCAGCAAGGCTATGGATATAATGGTTCAACAGCTCTTGGCGGATGGGGTCGGGGATGTTGCTTTTGGAGCTGTAGAGCAATGCCGCCACGTCATACTGGGCAGCCCCCCTCCTACCCCCTTGGAAATCGATATAATATGGTTCGTCCCCTACCAGCATGATGTTGCGCGACTGGAAATCACGGTAGAGGAAAAAGCCACAGTCCGTGTCGAGCAGGTAGCGGATCAGCGTTTGGAAATCGCGCTCCAGCAACTCCTCGTCGAAGGGAGTGTGGCGGAGCTTGAGGAAACAATACTTAAAATAGTTCAGGTCCCACTGGATGGATTGTGCGTCGAAGTCGCTGCGAGGATAAGCATGACTGAAATCCATGCTGCGACCCCTCACCTGCATCGTGGCCAGGTCGGACAGCACGCGCTTGTAGAGTGTCAGCATCTCCGTGTCGAAACCCTTTCCCGCCCGCTGCTTATCGAAAAGGCAGGAATAGAGGGTTGTATCGCCCAAATCCTGTTGCAGATAGCATCGCCTGTCGTCGCTGACAGCATAAACCTGCGGCACCCTGATACCCCTTTCCGCCAAGCTGGTGCTGAAATAAAAAAAGGCCTCATTCTCCCGCACGTCGTCATTCTCAGCGGCTATCACGCTCCGCGAGCCGTTATACACACGCCAGTATCTGCGGGCGCTCCCATGCGCGCCAAGCGACAGAATCTCCGTTGGCACCTCACCACTCCAGCGTAGGAACAACCGTTTGATTTCCTCCTCAATAGCCATGTCGAAAATATCAATCGGACAGTTCGTCAAGCATGTGGCACGTGCCTGTGAAATAGGCGCCAGGTTCAATGGCCAGTTTATTGGCCACGATGTCTCCCTTCACCCTCGATGTAGCGTAGAGGGTGAGGAACTCTTTCACCGACAGGTTTCCGTCGATGGTTCCGATGACGTTAGCGTTCTGGCACACCACATTGCCCACAATGTGTCCCTGTTCGCCAATGACCAGTTTGCCTGTCAGGGTGATGTTTCCCTCCAGTGTTCCGTCCATGCGGAAATCCCCGTTGGCCTGTATGTCGCCCTTGATGGAAGTCCCCACCGTGATGGTGTTAATCAGGCCGTTAATATTATCGCTCATTTTATATAGTATTTGTCGTAAAACAATCTGTATGCATCCACCTGCTTGCGGTTGTAGAGAGTGACATAGTTCTGCTTGGAGATGGCAAACACCTCGTAGTCCTCCGGGCTGTAATCCGTCAGGGGACCGTCGCCCGATTGCAGATGCTTGGCAAAATCCACAGCCTCGTTGGCATCGTTGAAGGTGTTCACCGTCACCATCTGGGTCGAATCGGTGAACATCAACGGCGCCGACTTATAGCCCGAATTGGAGTAGTACGTCAGGATGAACCTGCCCATCAGCCCTTGCAGCTGAGTGGCACGTATTTTCTTCTCCTTCACAAGGACGATGACCGTGTGAGGCATATTCTCGCGATAGCGGAACAACTGAGCCTCCGGAGGCAGCTGGTCCTCCTCTGTCCCGCCTTCACTGCGCGGACGACGAATCCTTTCGCGTGCCTCTATACCGCCCTCGGGAGTCTTTTCCTCAATCTCTTCATCCTGCTCGCCACCGCTGTTGGCGATATATTTTCCACCTTCACCCATCAGATAGTCCAGCTGATCCTGTGCCAAAGCAATCAGCGTGTCGTCCTTCGGGTATTCCTTTATGATGTCTTGGAATGTTGTGATGGCCGACTTCTTATTGTCCATTTTGGCGTAGGACAAACCCTCCCAGTAGCGGAACTTGCCAAGCATGGGGTTGCCCTCGTACAGCAACTTGGCATTTGCCACGCTGCTAAGAACAGCCTCGTAGCGATGCTTTCGATACAAGGTATATACATTGTCGTAATCCTCTTTGATGACTTGTCCGCGGCGGATGATTTCTTTGTAGTAATCCTCATCCAAAATCAGGTTGGCGAAATCGCTGTCCGGGAAGCCCATCAGCACCATGTCGCGGTAGTAGTTGGCATTGGGTGTGTTGCCCTGCTTGTCGTAGATTTTATACAGCATATAGAACGCTTGTACAATCTCGGCGTTAGTGGTGAAATCGTTGGTCATCCGCAGATAGCACTCCAACGCCTTGGGCAGGTTGTGGATGCCGTCGTAGAAGATGTACCCCGCATTTAGCAGTCCCACCGAGGTCTCGTTCATCATTGAGTCTATCTCCTCCTGATTCTTGGGCAGATTTTTCAAATAATATGCCACATCGTGCGGGTCATTGGGATTGCCCTTCAACTTGGCATCTGTCGAGTCCCCCTTCCCATTCCCGTCAGCCAGTGTGCTGTCCTGTTCCGTGTCCAGGCTGTCGGTCATGTCGTTGCCCGACATCATGGCCAGCATGTTCATGCCCAACATGCCTTTGGAAGAGAGGAACCAGTAATCCTCCAGATTGCGCATTCCCCACCGTTGGCGGAAGGTCTCCTTGCCTTTCTGCACGGTGTTGCTGTTGTAGAAGTACCAGTCGCCCTGAAGCGTGTTCTGCTGGCCTTTGCTCTCGTTGGCCAATTGTTCCATCAGTTCCCGCTCCTTGGCCTCTTCCTCGGTTTTTTTCAACTCTTCTATCTTCTTGTTGATAACCTCTAACAGTTTCTCCTGCGGCAGCTGCGACAGGGCAATCAGGCTGTCGTTGCGTTCTATGACACGGGTGTTGACCACCAAGGAGGTAAGCAGATCGTAGCGCGATTTGATGTCCGCGTAGTGGGGATAGTCGGGTTTGATGATGGACATTGCCGTGTCGTAGTATATCTGCGACTGGTCGTAGTCCTGAAACTTGTCAAACAATATACCTGCCAATCTGATGGCCGATCGGGCTTTCTGTGCCGGGTTGCTCTTGGACACAGCGCACGATGTCTTGAATTCCTCGCACGCCTTTTTGGACTCGCGCATACCCATATACATCTCGCCTTTGGCGTAGTATATCTGGTCTACAAACTCCTCGTTCTTCTTGTCCTTCAGCATGCGATCCAACAGCCGTTCCAACTTCTCACGGTCGGTATGCTGCAAGTCGGCGCAAGAGGCCATGTTCAGCCTTGCATTAAACTCCATCTCATAGGAGGGGCCGCAACGCAACACCTTTTGGAAGTATTTGGATGCCGTGGGACGCTTGTCCTGTTCCTGATAGATTTGGCCGAGGATGTAGTATATGCGGGCTTTCTGCTCCCGTGAGGGGTGCTGCTCCAGTGCCATCTTCAGGAAGTTCACACCTTTCTTGTACTTCTCCTGAGGCAGTGTGCACTCGGCCATAGCAAGATACAAATTAAGCTTCTGGCTGCTGGCAAAATTGTCCTTCCCTGCTGCCACAACCATCTCGTCCAACGCGCTCTCTGCATCCCGGTAGCGCTTGTCCATCGTCGAGCAGCGCGCTTGCAGGATAGCTGCTTCGTCAGCTATGGCCGTTCCGGCATACTGCGAGACAAGCATCTGGCAGGTGCTGGCGGCGGTAACGAAATCGTGCTTGTAGAAGGTGGCGTAGGCCGTCATCAGGTAGCATTTCGGAATGTATGGCACATGCTCCTGTCCGTCCACAAAGATGCTGTGCTTCTTGATGCCCTTCACGCTCTTTTCTATGGCCCTGTCGAATTGAGGATTCAGTGACTTGCTCTCCTCTTTCGTCCCCATCTTATAGACAGGCAGCACCATAGTGTAGTCATCCTTGTAGCGGTCGTTCATCATGGCAACACCCTTCTTCAGGCTCTCGTTGCCGTTCCACCAGATGTTGTAGTGTGTGGTGATGTTGTGGAACTGGATGTTGGTCCACGTTGCCTTCTGCGTGGAGCAGGACAGAAAAACAAGGCAAGCGCCAACCATCAGGCATGCCGACACTGCACCGACAACCCATCGCCGTCGTGACCTATGCCCAGTATGTCTGTCCTGCAACACCTCGAAAATTAATAATAATAGTTGGTTTACACGTTGAAACGGAAGTGCATGATGTCGCCATCCTGCACCACATAGTCCTTACCCTCCACGGCAATCTTGCCGGCTTCGCGGCATTTGGCTTCACTGCCCAGTGCCACATAGTCGGCATATTTTATCACCTCGGCACGGATAAAGCCACGCTCAAAGTCACTATGTATAATTCCTGCTGTCTGAGGGGCTTTCATTCCTTTCTTAAATGTCCAGGCGCGGCATTCCTTTGGTCCTGCCGTGAGGAAGGTCTGAAGGTTCAGCAGTTTGTAGGCGGCTTTGATCAGGCGGTTCACACCGCTCTCCTTCAACCCTAAGTCTTCAAGAAACATCTGCTTCTCTTCGTAGGTCTCCAGCTCGGCTATGTCGGCCTCGATGCCGGCACCTATCACGAGTACTTCGGCTCCCTCGTCCTTCACTGCCTCGCGTACCGCGTCGACATATTTGTTTCCCGTCACCACCGATGCCTCGTCAACATTGCACACATACAGTATCGGTTTGGCCGTCAGCAGCATCAAATCCTTTGCAGCCTCTTTCTGGCTCTCGTCCAGCTCCACTGTGCGGGCGCTCTTCCCACTCAGCAGCGCATCGCGATACAGGTCCATCACCTCCACCAGCTTCTTTGCCTTGGCGTCGCCACCGGCTTTGGCTTTCTTCACCTCTTTCTCGTAGCGGTTCTCGATGGTCTCAAGGTCTTTGAACTGTAGTTCAAGGTCTATGGTCTGCTTGTCGCGAATGGGATCCACGCTCCCGTCGACATGCGTCACGTTGTCGTCGTCAAAACAGCGCAGCACGTGGATAATGGCATCCGTTGTGCGGATGTCCGCCAAGAATTTGTTGCCAAGGCCCTCGCCTTTCGAGGCGCCTTTCACCAACCCGGCAATATCGACAATCTCCACCGTGGCGGGTACCACCGATGCCGGGTGCTCCATCTCCACCAGTTTGGCCAACCGCTCGTCCGGCACCGTAATCACGCCCACATTGGGCTCGATGGTGCAGAAGGGAAAGTTTGCAGCCTGTGCCTTGGCATTGCTCAGGCAGTTGAAAAGGGTCGACTTGCCCACATTCGGCAAGCCCACTATTCCGCATTGTAGACTCATTGCACTATAACTTTTTCAATCAAATATTGGTTTCGAGTAGTTGAATTGCGGCACACCAGCTCGCCGATAAAGCCAGCGAGGAACAGCATTGTGCCCATCAGGATGAACAGCATCGAGACATAGAACCAGACGCTGTTGGTCAGTGCTATGCGTCCGCAAATGCGCATCACGCACACCACCACGAAGGCGATGAAGCCCAACAGGAACGACACACTGCCTACCAGTCCGAAGAAGTGCATAGGCTGTTTGCCGAACTTGGACATGAACATGATGCTCATCAGGTCCAAATAGCCGTTCACAAAACGGTCCAGTCCGAACTTTGTCACACCGAACTCGCGCTTGCGGTGCTGAACCACCTTCTCCCCTATCTTCCCGAATCCTGCCCACTTGGCAATCACTGGTATATAGCGGTGCATCTCACCGTACACTTCAATGCTCTTCACCACGTCGCGGCGGTAGGCTTTCAGTCCGCAGTTGAAGTCGTGCAGCTTTATGCCGCTCATCTTCCGTGTGGTCCAGTTGAAGAATTTCGAAGGGATATTCTTGGCTATCTTTGAGTCATAGCGTTTCTTCTTCCATCCGCTCACTAAGTCGTAGCCCTCCTCCTTGATCATTCTGTACAGCTCCGGCACCTCGTCGGGGCTGTCCTGCAGGTCGGCGTCCATGGTGATGACCACATCGCCCTGTGCTTGGCCGAAACCCACATTCAGGGCTGCCGATTTGCCATAGTTGCGACGGAACTTCACCCCCTTGTAGCGGGGATTCTTGGCGTGCAACTCTTCTATCACACTCCATGACTTATCCTTGCTGCCGTCGTCCACCATCACAACCTCATAGTCGAAATGGTGTTCCTCCATCACCCTGTCAATCCACTCAGCCAGGTGCGGCAGTGATTCATCCTCGTTGAATAACGGTACTACTATCGATATATCCATTATTGCAATTATTAAATATGATTATTTATTGTTTTTTTCATCTTTAATTCTCACCGGTGCCTTTTCGGTCCGGAACAGCAAGGCTGCAAAAAACGTTATGATGATGCTCATCACTGCCGAACGGAAACCGGCAATGAAACCCCAGTCACCGGCGGTATACCTCTTCACGCTCTCCACCGCCACCGCCGCCTGCGGGCTCGTCTCGGCGGGCTCCATCACCTCAATCCTGCAACCGTTGTAATAGCCCACCAAATCCGTATGCAACACCCCGCAGTTCAGCCATGTCCATAGCCCGTACACAATCGCGCTCACCACACCCATGCCAAGGCCCAACAGCATCAACTCCTTCAGCGTCACCCGCCCATCGGGCAAGCCTTTGCGGTAATGGTACGCCGCCCAGAATATCCCCACCGCCAAAACAATCTCCGTGATGTAGTTCTCCGGCGTAGCCATAGGCTTGGAGGCAAGCCAGTCCCGCACCGCCACAATCAACGACATGGCAGCCCCCGTAAGCAAACCGTCAATGAGGTATGCCTTGCGGTAGTTGCCGTATATGGTTGATTTATATCTCCTAAAAAATCTTGCCATCTTCTTATTACCTTTTGCAAAGATACAACTTTATTTTCAAATGCGGAGGTTTTCCGTCAGCAGACCTAATTTATAGAAGGAAAACAGCTTCATGTTCACTCTCCTTCCGCTCACAAAACCCTTCCTCAGCCAGCCGCCGGTCAATCGAAAAAGGGCATACACCATCCCCTCCACCCGCAGCCGGTGCAACATGCAGTAGCACCTCAACAAGGCCACCTGCTCCACAAAACCCCGCTCCTCCCCCATCCAGCGGTAAATCTCCGCCAAGCTCTTCACCCCTTCCTCCGTCTTCTCCAAAAACACCTCGTTCCGCTCCACATCCCCGTTCACAACGGGGTTGTCAATATGCACTATGGGAACGCTTTGCTGCATCAATCTGTAGCCGAACAGCGTGTCCTCATGCCCGTAGCGGCTGATGCGCTCGTCGAACGGAATCCGCTCCAGCACATCCCTGTGCACCATAAAATTGTTCGTCATAAACGACCTGTACGGGTGCCTCCTGCGCTGCTGTGCATCCTTGCTTTCGCACCTCACGCCATAGACGTAGCGCAGATGGTGCTCGCGGTCGTCGCTCTCCGCGGCATACACCCTGCCTCCGCACACGACGGCCTTCCGCTGTTCCCCTCTCAACACCTCGGCATACCGCTGCAAGAAACCCTCCTGCACCGCCGAGTCGCAATCCAAGAACAGCAGATACTCATGCCTTGCATATTGCAGGAACAGGTTGCGGACGCGCGCACGGCCCACATTCTGCGGCAGGACGACGTAGCGGCCCGCAGCCTCGGCCGCTGCGCGGTTCATCTCCGCGAAGGCCGCCTCCGAGTGGTCGTCAATGCACACAAGCTCGCACGGCACATCCGTGCCGCGCATCTCCGCGGCCAAAGCCGCCACCGTCTCCCGCATATCGCGGTTATATATAGGGATACAAATCGAAATCACCACTCCATAACGCGAAAAAGCCGCCCTTATTGTGGAGCGGAGAAAATTTGAAAATTGAAATGTGGAGTGCGGGAATGTGTGAGTGAATGCTTGAATGTGTTAATGAGTGAATCAATTTTGAATGTGTTAATGTTTGAATATGTTAGTTTTATTACTACCGGCGGTGAGCCGCTTTCAATTTTCACCTTTCAGTTGGATTAACACCTGCGGAGATTCTCCGCTCAATTGGATTGACACATCCAAAGCTACATTGCTTCTATTTTATTCCTTAATTCCGCAAATGCGGTGTTAATAAAATGAGCGACAGGCTGTTGAAAACTTTTCAGGCAACCTGTCGCCTGATTCCATAATTATGTGTATTTTTGTATTGCATTAAAAAATACATAATTATGGGTGCAAAGATACAAATAAAAAACGATTCAGTATACAATTTCGGCGGATTTTTTTTCTGCGTAGACCATTTCCGCAAGTCCGGACTCGCCAAAGTAATTGATAACACAT
>JAFVCA010000042.1 GCA_017479705.1 Bacteroidales bacterium | reverse complement strand
TACTGAATCGTTTTTTATTTGTATCTTTGCACCCATAATTATGTATTTTTTAATGCAATACAAAAGTACACATAATTATGGAATCAGGCGACAGGTTGCCTGAAAAGTTTTCAACAGCCTGTCGCTCATTTTATTAACACCGCATTTGCGGAATTAAGGTTTTTGCAATTTGAAAATGGAATCTCTAAGTTACTTAAAAAAGGCATTCGCCTTCATCTGCACCGCACTAACGATGCTTTCGGCTGGAGGACAAAACTACGTCACCAAGTCGGGCACACAGGTCTTCCCCGCCGACAAAATGACGCTTTCCCTTCCCTCCCCTGCCCCGGCCAAGTCGTCCCTCCCCGACACCTCCGCGGGCTACTACTATATCGTCACCACTCCCGACCTCCTTGCGCCCCTCCATCCCTTTGTCCGATGGAAAGCTCAACAGGGATTCCACGTGAGCCTCCTCTGCCCGGCAACGCCCCAACGGGACAGCATCCGCGCAGCCCTCTCACACCACTATGCCACTCACTCCGACGCTCCGATGTACGTACTGCTGGTCGGCGACGTGGACCGCCTGCCCGCCTTCACGGGCAAGCACACTCCCTCCGGGCTCAACAACCATTTCACCGACCTCTACTATGGCGAGTACACTGGCGACTATCTCCCCGAAGCCTTCGTGGGACGCCTCTCCGTGGCCGATTCCGCCCAGCTCGTCGATGTCCTCGACAAGATTGTCCCCTACGAGCAGGGGCTTTTCGCCTCCCTCTACAGCCAGCTGCTCCTTGTGGCTGGCGGTGAGGACCGCACTCCCGCTCCCGTCACCACCAACGGCCAGGTGGACTACCTCTCCCGCCTTGCCGCCCGTCTACGTCCTGAGGCCGACACCGTTTGTTTCCACAATCCTGCCTCCACCTCCCAGCGCGACAGCATCTTTGCCGCCCTCCGGCAAAGCAACCTGTTAGTCAACTATACAGCCCACTGCACCAGCCGCGGCTGGAGCCGTCCCTCCTTCCAAATGTCGGACATCGACTCCCTCTCCAACCCCCTCCCCACCCTCTTCTTCAACAACTGCTGCCGTTCCAACACCTTTGCCGGCGACTGCTTAGGCGAGGAACTGCTTCGCAAACCCCATGGCGGGGCCGTCGGCGTGATTGGTGCCAGCAACGAAACCCTCTGGGCCGAGGACTACTACTGGGCCGTCGGAGCCAAGTATCCCCTGTCCCTCAGTCCTGAATTTGACAGCCTTATGCCCGGTGCCTTCGATGCCGCCTTCACACCCAAGGGCTGCACCACGCTGGGCGACATGCTGCACCGCGGATGCCGTGCCGTCACCCAGGCCGGCTCACCCTTCGATGCCTTCTACTGGGAAATCTACTGTCTGCTTGGCGACCCCTCCATGACTCCCTTCTGGCCCCTTGCCGACACCCTCTCAATATCACTCGTCGACAGCATCCCAGCCGGCACCTCTATCATCCACCTGCGTTGCACACCCCATGCCCGCATCACGGCGATAGCCGACACCCTGCTACTCGGCACAACAATTGTCCCGGAAAACGGTGACGTCGAACTCCTGCTTGACCACAGCATCAATGCCGACAGCATCACGCTCACTGCCACCCGAAACGAAGCCCTCTGCGCCATCAAGCATCTCAAAGTCTACCATCCAGCCCAGCCCTACCTTGCGGTCACTCAATACCGCCTTGACGACACCCTTCTCTTTCTCCGTATCAAAAACCAAGGCCTCACTCCGGCCCGTCAGCATCGCATCTCGCTGACCCGATACAGTGATCAAGGTGTCATCCTGCCCACGGATCCCTTCCTCTGCCTACCCTTCCTCCCCAGCTTGGCCGACACCCTTGTCTCCTTCAATCTTAGCAACTGCTACCCCGGCATTGAACCTCTCCTCTCCGTCATCATAATGATACAAGACAGCCACGGCACCTACTACAACACCCTGCCCGTCAACATCCCCATGCCCGACCTTCGTCCAGTGCTCACCCTGCTGCAAGTTCTCGAACCCGACTCCACCCCCTGTCACCAACTCATACCCAACCACAACTACTTGCTCTCCGCCACACTGGCTCATCCTGCCGATTCTTTATACCTATCCATCACCCCATACCAATCCACGTCGCTCACCCCTTGCCCGCAACAATTCACCATTCCCTTCACCACCCCCGACAGCCCCTCCCACCTGCAACTCTCTCTCACACCCCATTACGGCCTCTGGAACCAAACCTACACCTACTGGCTCACAGCCCTTCAGACCCTTGAACCCTTTGAGACTGCCGACCTCACCAACCTCCCCTGGCAGCACCCCTCGCTTTACCCCTGGCGCATCGACTCCCTCCAAGCCCATAGCGGCCGCTACTGCCTCCGCTCCGCACCCATCGACCATTCCCTGCGGTCCGTCGTGGCGCTCGACATCGACGTCCTCACCGACGACTCCATCTCCTTCTTCTACAACCTCTCCAGCGAGCCCAAGGACTGGCTCTACCTCTTTGTCGATGGCCGTCGCACCGGCTTCTGGAGCGGCAACACCGGCTGGCAACGCTATGCCCGACCCATCTCCGCCGGCCGTCATCGGTTGGAATGGATTTACCAGAAAGACGATGCCGGCAGCCAACACGACGACTGCGCCCGCATCGACGACCTCCGCCTCCCCCTCGCCTTGTGGACCCAACCCTGCGGCACCCCTTGGGCCGACACCACCCTCGCCGTGCCCCCAAGCCCTGCTGCCGACAGCCAGCAGCCGCTCTCCCTCTTCCCCAATCCCGCCTCCGGCCTTGTAACACTACGTCTTGCCCCCAGCCCCGAAAGTCGCGCCATCGTCCTCTACAACAGCCTGGGAATCGCCGTGGACAAAATAAATCTTCCTCCCCACACCTCCTCCACACAATATTCCACCACCCATCTGCGTTTAGGCACCTATACACTCGTCCTGCGCGACAAGGCAGGCACCCACACACAGAAATTGACAGTTATACGTTAGCCCATGCTACAAATAGATACATTGCCCCCCTACGCCCCTCTGGCCGACACCACCGCCGACAGCCTGCAGACCCTCTGCGTCTACGACTCCCTCTTCACACCCGTCGGCCGCCAAGAGCCCGCACTGCACAAAAGCCTCTTCACCCACCACCTCCTCCCCGTCGAGAACACCCACGAAATCACCATCCAGCACCAAGGCTCCCCCGGATGGTTCCTCCTCTTCATAGCCCTCTCCCTCTTCTTCATCTGCACCTTCCTCCGCAACAAACAAATCAGCCTTGTCGAGCTGCTCCATTCCGCCATCGACTCCCGCGCCATGGACCGTCTGCTGCGCGACGCCAACCTCACCCACGCCACCGACCAGGCCATCATCGCACCCCTCATGCTCCTCCCCGTCGTCCTGGTGGCCTACTTCGCCTTCGTACCCCCCGTCAACGGCATCTGGCTCAACATCCTTCGCTACCTCATCCTTCTCCTTGCCTGTTGCCTGGCCTACTATGCGCGCAACGGCATCTTCCGCCTCTTCGGCAACGCCTTCGACAACAACGAAGCCCTCCACCTCTACCTCTCCAGCAACTACATCTACCACCTCCTCTACGGCATCGTGGCCACCGTCCTCTCCTTCTTCGTCTTCTACACCGACCGCGTCGGCACCACCTTCCTCTACATCCTTGGCGGCCTCCTTGCACTGCTCTTTATTATCAGGCTCCTCCGAGGCATGCAACTATTTTTAACAAATTCAAAAAGTCCAAAATTCTATTTATTTTACTATCTTTGCATTCTCGAAATCGTCCCGATTATCATTGTTACAAAAGTCGCAATGTATTTATAGTTAGAGAGTTGAGATAAATAGTAAAAGATTCATGAAAGTCAAAAAAATCCTCGTTTCGCAGCCCGAACCTGCCGATTTGGAGAAATCTCCCTACAAGAATTTAGTCACAAAATACGGTGTTGACATCACCTTCTATAAATTTTTCGAAGTCGTGGGACTCTCCGTCTCCGAATTCCGCAAATCACGCATCCACCTCGGTGACTACACAGCCGTCATCTTCAACAGCAAAAACTCCGTCGACCACTTCTTCCGTCTCGCCAAAGAACTTCGCGAAAACATCCCGGACACCATGAAATACTTCTGCTCCACCGAGGCCATCGCCCACTACCTGCAGAACTACATCCAATACCGCAAGCGCAAAATATTCTTCGGCAACCAGTATTTCGCCGACCTCATCGAGATCCTTTCCAAGCACCGCGAAGAGAAATTCCTCTTCCCCTGCTCCGACGAGAAGCAAACCGAATACACCAAGATGCTCGACAAGGCCAAGTTCAAATACACCAAGGCCACCATGTACACCTCCGTGCCCCGCGACCTCACCCAGTTCAACCTCAAGGACTACGACCTTATCTGCCTCTTCTCGCCCATCGGCGTGCGCTCCCTCCTGCAAAGCTTCCCCAACATCGCCGACCAGTCCGTCAACATCGCCGCCTTCGGCACCTCAACCCATGCCGCCCTCAAAGCCGCCGGCATCAAACTGGCCATCGCCGCCCCCACCAAAGTCTCCCCCTCCATGGCCATGGCCATAGAGAACTACATCAACGGCAAAGGACAGGACGAGAGCATCATCTCCCGCCCCTCGGCCATGAAAAAGGACGGCACCCACAAGGTCTCATCCTCCACCACCGGCACCGTCAAGAAAACCAAGTCCGTCTTTGCCAACAAGGCCAAATACAAACAATTGCAGGAAGAACGCAAAGCCCAAGCCGCCGCGCGCCGCGCCGAACGCCTGGCCGCCAAAGAGGCACAGATGAAAACCCAGACCGACCCCACCGCCAAAGCCGAATAACGGAGCCATGTACACCTTCGGCAAACAAGAACGTCTCTGCAGCACAAAGCTCACTGACGCTCTCTTCCGCACTGGCCATAAATTCATGGTCTTCCCCTACAGCGTCCACTGGATGCTCTGCCCCCCAGGCACACTCCCCCCCGGCACACCCGCCCAAGTACTCATCGCCACCTCGAAAAAGAAATTCCACCATGCCGTGGACCGCAACCGCGTCAAACGCCTCACCCGCGAATGCTACCGCCTCCACAAACCCCAACTCTACCACACCCTCACCGCCCGCAACCTCACCATCACCCTTGCACTCAACTATATCCACAACGAAATCTTCGACTACCAGAAACTGGACCAAAAAGTGGGCCGCATCGTCGAAACCCTTATCCAACAGATAGAAAGCCAGCCCCCACAGCCCGACAACCAAGCGTCATGAAACCCCTCATCGCTCTCTGGAACACCCTCTGCAAAGCAGCCTACGGCCTCCACCGCCTGCTCATGCAGCTCCTGTCGCGCCTCATGCTGGCCCTCATCGCCTTCTACCGCACCTGCATCTCACCCCTCAAACCGCCCACCTGCCGCTACACTCCCACCTGCTCGCAATACGCCGTCGAAGCCATCAAAAAGTACGGCCCCCTCAAAGGCGGATGGCTTGCCCTGAAGCGCATCCTGCGCTGCAACCCCTTCGGCGGCTCCGGCTTTGACCCCGTGCCCTAAAGGCAACTCCTCCTCCCCCACTCCACCCTCGCTAATTGCCACTCATTTACCCAACACTTCTCCTACATTTTCCCCTTCCCAATTGGGCAAATGCTCCTGCACACAAGCCACATCGGACCCGCAAGGAGCGGCCCGGCGGCGAACCCGCTGCCGCGGGCTTCACAAGAGTTGAAAACAATTATAACAGCTTGATTGCTATGGCGGCACAAGCCTCGGCGTCGGCCAAGGCATGGTGGTGATTCTCCAAACAGAAGCCGCAAGCCTCCGCCACCGTGTGCAGCTGGTGGTTGGGCAGGTAAGGCTGTTTGCGCCGCGAGGCGCGGCAGGTGCAATGGAACTTGTAGCCAGGCCAGTCCATCTGGTACACCCGCATCACGGCCCGGAGGCAGCCCTCGTCGAAGGGCGAGTTGTGGGCCACCAGGGGCAGCCCCTCAATCAGCGGAGCCACGCGCTCCCACACGTAGGGGAACACCTCGGCCCCGTCGGTGTCCGCCGGGCCTAGCCCGTGGACACGCTGGCAGTACCACGTGTAGTAATTCGGCTCAGGCTGGATGAGGCTGTAGAACCTGTCCGTCACCACGCCGCCGCGCACCACCACCACCCCGACACTGCACACACTGCTGCGCTCGCCGTTGGCCGTCTCAAAGTCTATGGCTGCAAAATCCTGCATACTATCCTCCTATTTGATTTGTGTTTTGCGACTGCTTATGCGGTCGCCGCAGAAAGCCTTGCGTGTGCAGACACCGCAGCGCAGCCCCTGCCACACACTGTCCAAATGGTCGGCGGCGGCATCCACCAGCGCGGGGTCGTCGGTCAGGATTCCCGCCTCGAAATTGCGACCGCCGTCGCCCTTCATGCCCATGCCCGCACCCGTCAGGTTGGCGGAGCCGATGTAGGCCGTGGTGCAGTCGAAAATCATCAGCTTGAAGTGCACCCGCGGGCAGAGCCGCCGCTCCAACTGCGCCCATAGGCCAGGGAAGCGGTCGAAATCCTGCCGGAAGTTGTCGCCGGGCTCCTTGGCATGGAGCAGCCGCACCTCCACGCCGCGATGCAGCAGACGGTCCAGGACGGCAAGGAACGGCTCGGCATTGCGCCCCGCGGCCACATAGAGGTCCTTGAGGTCCGCCGTGGCAATCCAAAGGTCGTGGCGCACAGCCGCGCACCGCGTCAAAACCGCGCTATAATGCTCCTTGTCCGCAATATACTGCAACATGACCAGATTGATTAATAGACTGCAAAGGTACACATTTTTTACCAAATGGCAGCCTTTTTCTACCCTGAAGTGCAAAAAAAGTGTGCCTCCGCCCCTTTCATGCCAGCCCCGTTCCCCGTCAGCCCACACCCATCGGCACCCCCGCCGACCACCGCCAAGAAACAAAAAGTCACCAAACCAAGAAAAATTATTATCTTTGCAATTATTGAAAAAATAATAATTATAAATTAAATAAAGAACAATTATATGGAATACAATAATATAACAAACCCTTTCATCATTTCAAAGGATATTCCAGAAGCGTTTTTTTGTGACCGCGAGGAGGAAACGACCTTTCTCATCAAGCAAATCGACAACGGGCGCAATACGGTGATTGTGTCACCCCGCAGAATGGGAAAAACAGGCTTGATACATCACCTGTTCCGCCAAGAGACCATTCAGGAGCGATACACTACGTTCTTTGTGGACATTTACCCGGCATCCTCCTTGCAGGAGATGTGCTACATATTGGGACGGAGCGTCTTTGAAAGGCTGAAGGCAAAGAAAGCCCAGCATTGGGAAACCTTTTTCCAATACCTTAAATCCCTGCGAGCAGGTGTCAGGTTTGACTCTGTCACTGGCGAACCCAAGCTGGAGGTGGGCATTGGCACCATTGAACAACCGGAAATCACGCTCGAAGAAATCTTCGCTTATTTGGAATCGTCATCCACACCGTGCATTGTGGCCCTCGACGAGTTCCAACAAATTGCCGAATTCCCTGAGCACCGGGTTGAGGCACTGCTGCGAAGCATGATTCAGAACTGCCGACAGACGACGTTCCTGTTCAGTGGCAGCAAACAGCACACCATCAACCAAATGTTCCTTTCGAAATCCCGTCCGTTCTACCAGAATGCGCAGTTAATGGACTTGAGACCTCTCAGACTGGATGTGTACACAGCGTTTGCCACCAGTCTCTTTGCCCAATACGGAAAGGAGATTGAGCCCTCTGTTATAGCCCAAGTGTATACCGACTATAATGCCACGACTTGGTACATGCAAATGCTCATGAACGAGTTGTTTGCCCTCATTGGACAAGGAGAAACCTGCTCACTGGAGCACCTTGATCTGGCACAGAAAAACATCATACAGGTGCAAGAGGGGTCATACATAATGCAACTCAATATCCTGTCGTCCAAGCAGAAAAGCCTACTACAGGCCATTGCCAAAGAGGGAAGTGTGAAAGCCGTCACGTCACAAGCTTTTATCAAAAAGCATGCGTTAGACTCAGCCAGCACCGTCCAATCGGCACTGCGGGTGCTGCTCGAAAAAGACATCGTGACAGCAGACAACGGGCAGTACCGCGTCAGCGACTTCTTCTTCGGCCACTGGCTGCGGGAGAACTACTGACGGAGGGCAACTCGACAACTGCATAGCCATGTGTTTGCGACGCGCCTTTTCATTGGTGCCGCAGACCGCACTTTGTTAGATCGGAGGCTGAGGAACCCCGATCGGCATTAGGGGCCGATTCAAGACTCCTGAACTATTTTGTTTATGAAAACTCTTTGTGAAGAAAAAAAAGTGTATATTTGCACCGTCAATCATCCGAGTCCATAACGGGCAAGTGGGTGGGCGACAGGACATAATAAAAAGACGTTGAGCTGAACGTTTTATCTGCGGCTACCTGAATCTCGCAAATTCACTATTTCCCGCACGGTATTACAACGCCAACGCCTATTGGTGTGTAATATGCGTCAATGCGTATATCTGCACAGCGTGGGCTCGGCATTGTTTATTCTCGGGAAATAGGCATGCGAGAGCCTTGGTAGCGGGATAAACGATGAGTTAGATACCCGCGCTTCTTTTTTTATTGTCCCGCACGTTTTTAGTAAAATGAGTTATGGTGCAGGTATCCGCCATGTTTTAAAATCTTGAGCAATGCACAAGCAAGAAGAAACATCAGCGGCCCAGCGCCGCAAAGGGGTGTACGACGCACCCATGGTAGAAATGCTGCAAGCCCGCGTCGAAAAAGGGTTTGCCGGCAGCCAAATTATCGGTGAAGAGACCGGCGAGGGCTTGATTGAAACCGGCGAAGGCGGCAATGAATTATTCTCGTAACACAAAACTCACAGTCATGAAGAAGATTAATGTTTTAGGGGTGGCGCTGGCCACCGTGGCTTCCGTCGCACTGGTGTCGTGCCAGAAGGACGGAGCGAGAATCACTGAGTTTACCGCCACCGTGGAGCATTGCACCGATGCCAACGGTAAGGTGATGATGGACGGCAACGTGCTGCGCTGGACCGACGGCGACCAGATAGCTGTGTGGGGTTCGGACGGCATGGGTACTTACACCACCACTAACGTGGGCGAGTATGTCACTACTTTCAACTTCACCGAGGGCGACGACCCCGGCGACCCCACCTATACCGCCATCTATCCGGCCAGCCTGGCCCAGCGGCAAGCCGTGATACTGCTACCGCCGGTGCAGACCAGCACCGACGGCTCACTACAGCAGTTCCCGATGATGGCCCGCTCCAGCAACAGCGAGCTGGTGTTCAAAAACCTCTGCGGTGCCCTGCGCCTACGTCTGCAAGCCACCGGCAAGAGCGTGGTGGGGATAGAATTAGCTACTCCCAATCAAAATCTTTGGGGACTGCACCGACTCAACTATAATAACGGTGCACCTACAGTAACCTTTAATAGCAACGGTGGTAAAGAGGTTATGCTCTCTATTACTAACCCTCAGGATATCACTACTGCCAAGGACTTCTACGTTGCGTTGCCCCCTTCTACCTACGGGGCTGGATTCTCAATCAGAATTTATGCTGAAGATGGGAGTGTATGCACAAAAACCATCTCATCCGGCCACAGTTTCCGCATTGAACGCAACGGCATTTTTACCATCACATTGAACAACGATAACCTTGAGTTTGTACCCGATGCCGGTGTCTTGAACGGCGAGTTTTCTGTAAGCCCCACAAAAAAGGTGCGCTTCTCACAGGGCAACTTAATGTACACTGGCTTTGGTACCCACGCGGTGGCTGATGGGGGCATGGCGGAAGGCACTTGGCGATTCTACTTTAAACAAGCTGGATATACCAATCCAAGCGGTATGGAATACTCATCTAAATGGATTGGCCGATTCGCATGGGGAACAAGTGGATGGAATAGTGGAGCAAACAATTATAAACCTTATCAATCTAGTCAATATGCATCAATTAATAGCAACAACTATTATCCTGGTGGCAACTGGGAAAATAATCTAACTGGCCCATTTGCTTATGCTGACTGGGGAGTCTATAATGCCATACTCAACGGTGGTAACCAACCACAGCAGTGGCGAACCCTTTCATATGACGAATGGGACTATCTACTTAACCAGCGGCGCGGTCATGCAGTGAAATGGGGTATCGCTAACATAAGTGGATCAGGGACAGGCTTAGTTCTTCTACCTGATAGATGGTTTCTACCAGAAGGTATAGAGTTTAACGAAGGCCCTACTATCGGGGGAACTGTACTGAACAGCTATTCTTCCCAACAGTGGAAACAGATGGAAGATGCCGGTGCAGTAATTCTCTGTGGCTATGGAAGTCCATCATTTTATTTTTTGTCTTCTTCCGCTTCTAATCTGGAAGGTGCAGGATCAGTATATATCGCTTCAGACTATTCCGCGGTGAGAGTTGCGGGATGTCAAAGATCTTCTGCACAATTTGTTCGTCTTGTTAAAGACGTGAACTAACCCTTTGCAGCCTTAGGGGCATTCCTAAGAGCCATGAATCATAGGCGACAGCCGATTCATGGCTCTCTTTCTGTATCCCAATATTAGCATCCAACAAAGGGGGAAAACGAGTATTGGCTTCCTCTTTCTAAACCAATACCATACAGAACAATTCCCAGGCAGCAAAAACAACTAATCTGAGAATGCGCGGGTTTTTGAATGCGAAAATCTCAGAGAATGCGCGGGTTTTTACCGCCTAAGCATGTCCTTACAGGCAAATGGTCATATATGGAGGGATGGCCAAGAGTTTCTCTTTTTTCATCAGTGACTTCGGGTGGATAATGTATGCCATGGCCACACGCTCGTGGTATTTGTCCACAAAACGTTCAAGGGAGGTGGCGCGGTAATTGCCTGACGATTTCACTTCGATTGGGAACAGTTTCATGTTTGTCTTGCTCTGGTTTGAAAGCAGGAAATCTATCTCCATATCGTTGCGATGGAGTTGCTCGTTGTAGTGATTGTAGAAGAAAAGACGGTGGCCGTTGGCAACCAGTTGCTGCGCAATGGCATTTTCGTAGAGCATACCTTCGTTGATAGAGAGTCGGCCATTGAGTATCTGTCGGTAGAGGGTGCTGTCGGCCAACTCGGTTTCGTCGAAGGCATGGCTGACGAGGAGTCCCGTGTCGCCCATGTAGCACTTTATCAAGGTGCGGTCTTCATTCATGCTGAGGCCGATATTGGGGTCGGCACAGTTGAAGCACTCGTTGGCAACCATCGAGTCGGCAAGCCAGAAAAAGGTATCGGCATACAGACCGAAATAGCCACCGCCATCTACTTTGGAAAAGACGACCCGCTTTTCGTGCTGGGAAAGGAAGGCGGGCAGTTGGTCGAAGATGGAGATGACCTTGGAACGGTATTTGGCACCGATACGCATCATGTCGTTCCGATAGAGGGAGAGGATGTCGCGTTTTTCGACATCGGCGGCAATGAATGACTTGTCGTTCTGGAGATAGGCCGATACGCTTTGGGGCATGCCGCCAACAAGCATGAACTGTTTGAAAAGCATCATGGCATGGTGGTGGAGGCCACCTTCGAGAGGCTCTTGCCGCTCGAAGCACTGCTTGACGTAGTTGAGGAGGCTTTCTTCGCCCAAGGCCCAGGCGAACTCTTCGAAATCCATCGGGTTCATACGGAGGATTCTCTCTTCTGAAGGGATGGTGATGTCCTTCACCGACTCGCGCAGGGAGATGAGCGAACCCGTCTCAATGTAATCATACCTTCCGTCTTTCACAAGCCGCTTGACCGATTGGCGTGCTTTGGGGTAACGCTGCACTTCGTCGAATATAATCAACGAGTTCCGGCTATGAAGCCGCACACCGTATTCGGCACTCAAGATCATAAAGAAGGTGTCCAGGTCGCCCAGATAGCGCTCGAAACAATCCGTTACCGTCTGCGAAGCGTCATTGAAATCAATCAGTATGTACGACTGATATTCCCTCTTGGCAAACTCTTCTACAATGGTGGACTTGCCTATTCGGCGTGCACCTTCTATAACAAGAGCCTTGCTGCCATTGCTTTTATGCTTCCAATCCAGCAACTTATCATATATTTTCCGCTTGTATACCATGGTGCAAAGATACACATTTTTTGAGAATGCGCGGGTTTTTGAATGCGAAAATCTCAGAGAATGCGCGGGTTTTTGTGGGGGATAATCTGGGAGAATGCGCGGGTTTTCGTGTTATGGATGGATAGAAAGGAAGAGCCGGACGGGCTGGGTTGGGGTCCAGTCGGTCCGGCTCTGAGGGGTTGGGAGACGGTTTATTTCAGGAAGGTCTCGTAGTAGTCGAACATCTTTTCGTAGAGGTGGATGCGGTCGTAGCCACGGACGTTGTGCTCGTGGTGGGGATAGATGAAGTAATCCACCTGTTTGCCGGCCTTGATGCAGGCGTCGATGAACTCGATGCTGTTCTGCCAGACGACGGTGTTGTCCTCAGCGCCATGGATGACGAGCAGACGGCCTTGGAGGTCCTTGGCTTTGCCGAGGAGGGAGGCTTTGGCATAGCCGTCGGGGTTCTCCTGCGGCATGTCCATATAACGCTCGCCGTACATGATTTCGTACCACTTCCAGTCGATGACGGGGCCGCCGGCACATCCCACCTTGAAGATTTCGGGGTGGGCCAGTTTCATGGTGATGGTCATGAAGCCGCCAAAGCTCCAACCCTCAACACCCATGCGGTTCTGGTCGACATAGGGGAGCGACTGGAGGAAACGGACGCCCTCCATCTGGTCGGCCATCTCGATGGTGCCGAGCTGACGATGGGTGCAGCTTTCGAACTCAAAGCCACGGTTGTCGGTGCCACGGTTGTCGACGGTGAAGACGACGTAGCCCTGCTGCGCAAGGAAGAGGAAGTAGAGGTTGGCACCGCCCAGCCAGGTGTCGGTGACGAGCTGGCTGTGAGGACCGCCGTAGACGTAGACGAGGGTGGGATATTTCTCACCGGGTTTGCGGTTGGGCGGGGTAATAAGACGGTAGTAGAGGTCGGTGACGCCGTCGGCAGCCTTGATGGTGCCCATTTCAATCTTGGGCATGGCATATTCGGCCAAGGGGTTGTCGAGCTGGAAGAGGGTGGCGAGAGTCTTGCCTTTCTTGATATCAAGGACCTTGGCGCAACCGGGGTTCTCAACGCTGCTGTAGACATCGATGAGCATGGTGCCCTTGGGGTTTATGACCACGGAGTGGGTGCCCTTGGCGGGGGTGAGGAGGGTCATCAGGCCTGTGGCGAGGTTGACACGATAGGCAGCCAGACCAATGGCACTCTCCTTGTTGGCGTAGACGTAGACATTTTCGCCCTTGTCGTCGAAGCCAATGATGCCCTGCACCTCGTAGTTGCCTTTGGTGACTTGGCTCAGCATCTCGCCGTCGGTATTGTAGAGATAGAGGTGTTTGTAGCCGTCGCGGAGGCTGAACCAGAGGAACTGGTCGGGGTGGCCGGGGACGAAGGTCATGGGGTCGCACGGCTCGACGTAGCGGGAATTGGTCTCGACAAAGAGGACGGTGTCGAACTCGCCATCACCGGCATAATAGCGTTCAAGCCACATGCGGTTCTGCTCACGGTTGACTTTGGCGATGTAGACATACTCCTCGTTGGGATCCCAGCTGATGTTGGTGAGGTAGTTCTCGCGCTCGGAGACGGAGGACTCGTCACGACGGGTGTCGAGATAGAGGATGGAGCGCTGGGAAGCGTCGTAGATGCCCACGGTCACCTCATGGCTCTTCATGCCAGCCATGGGGTACTTGAAAGGTTGCTCGCGGGCTATACGGGCAGTGGTGTTGACAAGGGGATAATCGGTCACCATGGACTGATCCATACGATAGAAGGCCAAATAGTTGCCCTTGGGCGACCAGAACGTACCTTTCATAATGCCGAACTCATTGCGGTGCACCGACTGACCGAAGACGATGTCCTGGTCCGGAGACTCGATGGGGAACACCTTGCTGCCATCGGCAATATAGAGATTGTTGCCCTGGGTGTAGGCAGACTTGTAGTTGGTCTCTTCCATGTCCAGATGGTTGGCATCCTCCGTGGGGTATTGAGCAATCACCGAGAGGGTTTTCTTGTTCATGTTGTAGAGAAGCACCTTGCCATTGGCATTGAAGCGGAACTCCTTGTCATTGACAATGGTGCAGGACGGGAAATATCGCAGCGACTCCTCGCCGGAGGCTACCATGGCCTTGTTCAACACGCTGAGGGCAAGACGGGCTTTGACTTTGCCGGGGTTGCCCATATAGAGGACGGTGTCCTGAATGTAGGCTATCTGGTTGGTATTGCCAACAAATTGGAATCCCCTCATAGTGGCCTGGGGATAGAGGCCTCGTGTCATCAGCTGTTTAGAGCTGAGCATCTTGTTCTGGGCGGACATGCTGATGGTAAGCATCAAAGCCGCAGCTAAAAAGATAATTCTTCTCATATTGTTATTAGTATTAATTACACAACAAAAAACTGTTGATACGGTCTTCCGTCTGCATAGCTCGTAACCGTATCAACAGAAGGCTGTTCCATAATAATGAATCAGTAATTCTTCCAGTTACGGAGACGGAGGTTGAAGACCCCGAAGAAAGCTTCCTTGAAGATTTTCATGCTCATCTTGGAGGTGCCGAGGACGCGGTCGGTAAACACAATCGGGACTTCGTAGATGCGGAAACCGAGGCGCGTAGCCGTATACTTCATCTCAATCTGGAAAGCGTAGCCGACAAACTTCACCTTGTCGAACTTCATTTTCTCCAGAACTTTGCGGCTGTAGCATACAAAGCCCGCCGTGGCATCCATGACTTTCATGCCAGTCACCGTGCGCACATAGACCGAGGCGTAGTAGGACATCATCAGTCGTCCCATAGGCCAGTTCACCACACTAATCTTTCCATCCACATAGCGCGAGCCAACCACCACATCACCCTTGCCCGAAGAGCATGCCTCATAGAGTCGCGGCAGGTCGTCGGGATTGTGAGAGAAGTCGGCATCCATTTCAATCATATACTCATAGCCGTGTTCCAGACCCCAGCGGAAACCATCCAAATAAGCAGTGCCAAGTCCCAGCTTGCCTTTCCGCTCCTTGATGAAAAGGCGGTTGGGGAACTCCTGCATCAGCCGTTTGACGATGTCCGCCGTGCCGTCGGGCGAGTTGTCTTCGACAATCAGCATGTCGAACTCTTTTCCGAGCGAGAACACCTTGCGGATAATATTCTCAATGTTCTCTTTCTCGTTGTATGTGGGTGTTATTACAAGTGTATCTGACATAATGAAAAGTATTAAATTCTATTTGAAGGGGCGACGCAGCATGAAGGGCAGGATGGCAAGCCAACCCAGAATATTACCCAAGCAGTTTGCCACCATGTCGTTGATGTCGAATCCTCTGAACGGGAGCAGGTACTGCACAAACTCGGTGAAAAGGCCTATCAGCAAAGCCACACCCAGCACCATTCCCTTGCGCCGCTTCAGCAGGTCCATCACAAAGAAGGGGCAGGGCAGATAGACCAACCCGTGCAACAGATGGTCCAGCCTGAGGCCGAAGACATAATTGTCCAATGGCACTCCCAACCCGTTGAGCGGTGCCCACATCAACACAGCCAGCAGCACAAAATAGACTACCGACCACTTGCGACGTGCATTGCGGTTTGCCACGCGCGACAGGGTATTCTTCGCCGTGCGACGCAGCACCACCTTGCGCGACTGTTTGCGCCACCATTCGCCCTCGCAGTCCACCACCGAATCGTCCGGCCGGATGATGGTCATCAGTTGTGCCAACACATCCTCGCGGTGCACATGCTCATGCTTGTAGCAGTTGTCACCGCGGAAGTCATACACTCCCCTGCTGATTCGCATCAGGCGGTGGATAATATAGTGCTGGCCGTCGAAGAAAAGATACACCTTTCCGGGATGGCACTTCTCGTCGGCAGCAAGCGGGCGCAACGTGATTCTGTCGCCGTTGCCGTTAATGAGGGGATGCATGCTCCTGCCGCCAAACAGCATTGTCACCGTCTGTCCAGCCTTCAATCGCTCACACATCTCCACCAACAGGAAGTTGTCGGGACTATTGGGCAATGATATTTGGATTGTCTTCACCGTAACTGACTATTTTTATTTACCTCTACTGGGCCTTGAAGATGGCATCGTGGCTTGTCCAGGCAGCATCCTCGTCGGGCAGACATTCTAAATGGAACACAGGAACCGTGCTCAGCACGTCGGACAGCAGGTCCACAATCATGTCCTGGTACCTGTCGTCCTGCGCCAATGCCGGGGGGCAGGAGGGATGGATGGCCGAGAAAGCCTCCACAATGCCAAGCCGACGGATACTGTTATAGGGAGCCTGTGACAGGCGCACTGCACCCGCCAGCGGGAAACGCAACTGATGGTAGTGGTGGGTCTTGCCGCTCCAGGGCGAGCCGTACACCACCGCTTCGCCGTTCTCCACTGCCAGCACAGGGCTGTCATCATTAAGCAAATGAGCATCCGGAATACTCTTCAGCCACAAGCGTGTATGCGTGCTCTTGCCAGTGCCTGATTCTCCGAGGAACAGCACTGCACGGCCTTGGTGGACGATGGTGGAGGAATGTATCAGCAACATCTTGCTCGACATGGAGAGGAGACCCAAAGCCATCCACAGGGCAAACCGCAGCATGTCGCGGTCTGCACCCTCAGTGGCCTCCACCTCGTTGCTCCCGCTCACGTAGCGCATCTGCAACGGGGGAATAGCCTTGTCGTACGGTTCCATGACGAAGTAGTACACATCGCCCTTACGGGCAAACTTGCACGACATGATATCGGCCTCGAACACGAAGTTGTAGAGCTCCTTCCACTCGTCGGGTTTCTCAATCGTCCGTCCAAACACCACTTGCCATTCAGGCTCGTCGTATTCGGCAACAAACACCGGGAATCCCGGCATAGCTCTCAGCATTGCGGACTCCTTGTCGCCTACCACGCGGAACTTGTGTCCCGCTATCAGGAATGATATACTGTCAGGCATGGCTCACACTATTTATTCCGGCAGCAGCAGGCCGTTCTCGCGGATGGTCTGTGCCCACTTCTCGGCATCGGTGCGAGCTGTAGCCTCGTCCACATTATAATTGTCCAACAAGACGGCCACAGCGTCATCGATAGTGAAGTCTTTGCCTTGCAGGGAATCCCACATCAACAAAGCCGACTCATTAAAAGCAACCACACGGGTCATGTCTCCGTTGGTCTTTCCTTGTAAAAGGATGATGTTCTCGCCCGCCACTTTGCGGACCTTAAAAATAGGATTGATTTTCATGCTGCAAAAATACTAAAAAAAAATGATATAACAGAAATAATTCAAAAACTCTGTCCCTGCCTTGCTGTCACTCACTGCGGAACATGCTCTCACCATGTCCGCTACTCACTGTCCCAACGCTCCTTGCGGTGCACCTCATACTGCCGTTTTCACCTCCGCCAACCCGCTGCTTCAAGCGGGCTCAAAGGTCACCTCCACCTCGTCGCCGAAGGTCTTTCCTATCTGCTTGCGGATGGCTTTGGTGACCCCAATCAGGTAGCAAACCTCTCCTCGGGCATCCTTCAGACCCATGTTGACAATGCTCCCGTCGTAAGGCACTCCGTCAAAGGTGGCATGTACCTTCAGCCTTCCTTTGCCGAACTCCTTGCGCAGGTCAATGGGGACAACCACATAGGCTGCATCCATCCCCTCATTCTGCACCAGTACAGCCCGGAAACGGTACATAGACTCTCAGGCTGTGACAATCTTATAGGTGTCGATGGCAATGGCCAGTTCCTCGTCCGTGGTGACCACGGCTGTGGTGACACGCGCTCCAGGCACCGAGATGATGGCATCCTCGCCAGCCGTGCGGTCGTTCAGCTCCATGTCCACCGCTATGCCCAGCCAGTCCATATCCTGCAGGATAGCATGGCGCATAAACCAGGCATTCTCGCCAATGCCGCCAGTAAAGATAAGCAGGTCGCAGCCATTCATCTGGGCGGCAAAAGCACCGATATACTTCTTGCACCGCTGCGCAAACACGTCGAAGGCGTAAATGCAACGCTGGTCGCCGTTATTGCGTCCAGCCCAGATGTCGCGCATGTCCTGCGCACCGCCGGTCAAGCCCACCAGTCCGCTCTTCTTGTACAGAATGTCGTTCGTCTCCTGCACGCTCAGCTCGGCCTTCTCCATCAGGTAGAGCAACGCGCCCACATCGATGTCGCCGCAGCGCGACCCCATGGTCAATCCCTCCAGCGAGGTCATGCCCATGCTGTTGTTCACGCTCTTGCCGTGGTCAATGGCGCAGATGCTCGCGCCGCTGCCCAGATGGCAGCTGATAATCTTCAGGTCTTTCCAGTACTTCCCTGCCAGCTTGGCACCCTTCTTGGCCACAAAACGGTGGCTCGTGCCGTGGAAACCATAGCGGCGGATACCGTACTGCTCGTAGTATTCATACGGGATGCCGTACAGGTAATTCTTGGGCTCGATGGTCAGATTGAAGGCCGTGTCGAACACCGCCACCTGCGGCACGCCAGGCAGCACAGTCTCCATAGCCTCCACACCCATGATGTTGCCGGGGATGTGCAGGGGTGCCAGTCCCGTCAGCGAGCGGGCCTGTTCCAACACCTGCGGGGTGATGAGCACACTCTGCTTAAAGAACTCGCCGCCGTGGGCAAAGCGGTGCCCCACTGCCGACACCTCCTTGATCGATTCTACCACACCTGTTGCAGGGTCCACCAGCGCATTCATCACCAGTTTCAACCCCTCAGTGTGATTGGGTATGGGGCATTCAGTCACATGTTTCTCGCCCTTGCTGGTGTAGGAGAAGATGCCCATCTCCAGTCCTATACGCTCCAAGAGCCCTTTAGTTAATACTTTCTGCGTGTCAACATCAATCAATTGATATTTCAACGACGAACTCCCACAATTAAGAACTAATATTTTCATATATCTTATTTCATTATTTCGGATAACGTAAAATGTCTCATATTATTGTATCGCTGTCTCTACGGCTTCAACCATTCCGCCCGTCGTCACCCGTGGCCGGAACACCTGCCCACGGGATTTAAGTTCTGAAAAAAAGGAGTCCCCGAACAGGTCGAAGACTCCTTCTCCAAATTATATCATCATGAAAAATTATTTTCCAGTTTTCCAGTTGAAGAAGACCTGCACGCCGGCCATCTGGTACACCTGCCAGTGTCCCCACTTGCCCATGCCGCTGAAGTCGGTATCCCATTTCAGGTTGGTGGCGAAGTTCACAGCAATGTGGCTCGACAGGCGGTAGTCAAGCTTCAGCTCGAAATCCATGTCAGTTTCAAAGGCGCGTTTGGCAAGCCAGTTCTTGCCTTGCAGGTCAGTCCACGTCTCACCGTCAGAGAGTGTGTAGTTTTTTGTGGGGGCAGCGTCCGTTTCGGGATTGTAGCTGTCAATGGCAGCCCATGCCATGTTCTTCGGTTTCTTATAGTCATAGAAGAACTCTACGCGAGCGTAGAGGTCGAAGTTGGGCAGCACATCCTTTTTCAGGTACTGCGCCTTGACATAGCTACCAAGAGCGAAGTAGGCATGTTTATAGGTGGAGGAGTTCTCATCCTGAATGACACCGTAGTTTCTGCCAGCAGCAATCAGCAAATCGTTATAGACAAAGGTCGTCTTGCCGGTCAGGAAAGAGAGGGACACGGACCAATCGTTGCGCTTGTGCTCAAAGGAGAGAGCCGTGGTCAGATAGGCCGGGGCAAAGAAGTTGGAGATAATCGTCTCTGTCTGTTCTGCGCCCACACCTTTATACTCATAGCCTTTGCCAAACTGGGTCTTGAGGTTGGCCGTGAAGCTGGCGCCCCAGCCCCTGTAAGCATTCCACGAAATGGCACTGGTGAGGTCTATCTTATCGTTGCTTTTACGGCGAGTCTCAAAAAGGGGGCTCGCACTGTCGTCGAGGTCCTGCCAAGCGTATCCGTAGGCCAGGTCGGCGATGTTGTCCCACACAAATTTTGGATGCGTGTACTTGTAATTGCCGAAGAAGGTGGCCGTAGCGTCAATCTGCGAGTTACCGGCCGAAGCCCAGTTGTTGAAAAATGTCTCACTGATTTTCAAAGCCGGAGTGGTGGTGGTGGACCAGCTGCCACCCGTAGGAGTCTCCGTCGATTCTTCCTGGGCCGAAACCAGGTTGGCTACCATAAACAGCGTAGCGCAAAGGGTAATGATACGTTTCATACTTTAGTATTTTTATTTATTATTCGTTTTAAGGTATGTTGCAAATGGTGGGTTGTACGGGACTTTGTACCATCTTCATCCATTTTCCGCCACTCGTAACAAAATGCAAAAATACTATTTTTTTTTCAATTATCGCGAAATATTTTGTTTAATTTTTATTTCGGGCACGCCCGCCGCTGCCTTTCCCTCAACCTCGGACTGCGGCCTGCACACCCCTTCCAATGCAACCCACATGCCCGCTCCCAGAATAGCGGTTCAACGCTCATTCTACATTGAACGGGCGCTGAACCGCAGTCCCCCCGAACAATCAAGCTGTTGATTTAAAACAATTATCCGAAGTCGTGACGGAGGCCGAGGCAGGGCGTTATGCTATACCCGAATCGGTCATTGGAAAATCTTCGTTGCAGCCTGTTGATTATGATATGTTCTATAAATAGATTAAGCGAAATCCCCTACGGGGAATCAATGTCGGTAATCAATGAGGTTCTACTGAGAGCAAAGCCCTAACGGGCTATTTTTAGAAGACCCGAATCCGACTCCTGCATTCCGCATGCACTCATAGTTTCAACAATTTTACGCTTTCCATTCTGCAACATTTGCTTTGTATTTTATTTAGGTCAGCTAAATAATAGATAAACAAAAGCTAAAATAAATAGAAAATAAATAGAAAATAAATAGCCGTGATACAATGCTTTGGTGATGGTCGCCACCAAATGACCAATCGGAGATAAACGGCTAAGAATTTCTACTACAGGAATGGCGGCACAGGGCTGCCGGGAAGGCCGAGGAGGGTGCGCAACGTGGGCGGCAGAGAGGGGCAATGGGGTCGGGAGAAGGCGAAAAAGGCCGTGTCCGAGAGCGAGGGGCTGAACGGGGCAAAGAGGGGAGTCGCAGAGTCCGAGGCAACAAGGGGCTGGATGAGACAGACGACCTCGGCACGGGCGCGGACGCGAAGGCCGTAGGCGAGGCTGTCGTTGTCCAAGACAAGGGTCTGCCGATAGAACTTGGTTTGGAAGTAGGGCAGCGGGATATGCGTCTGGTCCAGCAGGGCGCGGAACGCGGCATTGCCCTCCACCCAGCGGCGGCGCTGCTGGAGGCTGCCAACGGCGGGGAACTGGGCAAGGGAGGGGAAAACCTCTTCCCAAAGGCAGGGGACGGCGAAGCTGTAGTGGTAGAGCTGGGAGGGGTTGTCCTGCAACCGGCGGCGGAGGCCTTCGCGCCAGTGGGTGGTGTCGGCAGGGTAGCGGCGGCGCAGCTGCTGCACTATTGCCGTCTCGCTGTAGCCCGTATCGGGATGATAGAAGGCGTACCAGGTGCGGGCAAAGTAATGCCGGATGGATTGGGGATTGTGGTTGGGCGAGAGGTAGGCATAGTACTCGAAGAGTTTGGAGGCCTGAACGGTGGCGCGGCCACCGAAAGCCACGGCCAAGAGGTCGAGGAGCGACTGGTTTTGCCCCACCGCACAACCATGCAGGTAGACGCGGGTGAGGTGGTCGACAGCGGTGCTGTTCGGCGGGACGAGGAGTGTGTCCGCCAAGGCCTGGCGAAGGCTCTGGGCCGAGGTGCGCGGACCGCCGGGAGTGACGGTCATCTGGAGGTCGACAAACTCGTTGCCATGGCTGACGATGTTGACAAGGCCGTAAGGACGGCCATCGGGCGCGGGATGGACACGGAGCCAGCCAAGCACCTGGCTGAGGGCGGTGAGGGAGTCGACAACCACCTCGGTGCGCTCGTCGGGGTTGAGACGATAGTACTGGTTGGCAAGGGAGTAGTAGGGGTTGTAGGCGGAGAGGTCGCGTCCCATGATGAAGGTGACCGAGGTGCGCGGAGGGGCAGCAGCAGGGACGGCAACGGTATCGGCAACAGGGAGTGCAGGGGCGTCTCCCCTACCCTTACAGGCAAAGAGCGACGCCACTGCAATAAGCATGAGTATAAGACTGCGGCCAATCAATGGGCTTACATCTTAAACTTGATGGGCAGGTTGAACTGCGTGCGCACCGGCTTGCCGCGCTGTTTGCCGGGAATCCACTTGGGCATCATCTTCACCACGCGGACAGCCTCTTGGCCACAACCGCCGCCTATGTCGCGAAGCACCTTGACATTGGAAACGCTGCCATCCTTTTCGATGCTGAAAGTGACATACACGGTGCCTTCAATCTTGTCGTTCCATGCCTTTTCTGGATAGTGGAGGTTGCGACGGATAAAGGCGTAGAGCGAGTCTATTCCTCCTGGGAATTCGGGGTCTTCCTCTACAACGGTGAAGATTTCTTCTTCTACTTCTACTTCCTCCAATACCTGAACAGCGCTTAATTTGAGAGCACTGGCCGAGAGGGCAGGAACACTGTGGCCAACGGCATAGTCGGAGACTCCTTCGGGCATGGGGATGGGCTGCTTGACGGTGGTTTGCTTGCCGTCTTTGTTGACCACCTCTTCGTCGATGGCGACAAAGGAGGTGTACTGGGTCATGAGGTTGTATTTGAGACCCAGTTCGAGAATCTGCTTGGCGGTGGGGTCTTGGTCATTATACGAGTCTTTAACCAGATAGGAGAGATATTTAATGCGCTCGCGTGCCCAGAGGTAGCGCAGGGCGGAGTTGGCAGGGGCGGCCTTGAGGTTGGAGAGGTTGTAGGATTGGCGGAAGGGTTTGCGGCCCACCTTGCCGGTGAGGATGACTGTGCCTTGGGGTTTGCCTTGGTACTTGCCGAAGATGAGGATGGGGCGCTCCGCCATCATGTCGGGCACAGATGCGGGCTCGATGTCGTAAGCCTTGAAGCTGCCCGGATTGAACTGGATGCGGGTGAGGACGGGCGTGTTGATATACTGGCGGAAACGTTCGGCCTGGGTAGCGGCTTCGTTCTCCTTGGTGACAATCATGGGCTCGCCGTTGCCCGCAAAGGCCATGCCCTCGATAAGCCAGCGGTTGACACTGCTGCCTATGCCGAAGGCGAAGAAGTTGGCCTGGCCGCTGTTTTGACGGATGAGCTCGAAGCACCGGCTCTCGACGGTGACGTAGCCGTCGGTGAGGATGACCATGGTGCGGGAGATGTCCTCGTCAGGCCGGGGAAGGGCGTAGGCGGTGTTGAGGGCATCGAGGACTTCGGTGCCGCTCCACTGGTTGGCCCCTTTGATGAAGTCCATGGCACGGTCGATGTTCTCGGCGGTGGCATCGATGGAGCGCGGACTGAGCACGGCGGCATTGCTGGAGAAAAGGACGATGTTGAACTTGTCGCCGGGGTTGAGGTTGGTGACAAGGTTGCGCATGAGTTTCTTGGAAATCTCCATCGGGAAACCCCACATGGAGCCGGAGACATCGACAATGAAGATGTATTCACGCGGAGGGATGTCCTGCTTCTGCACCCGTTTGGGCGGCTGCACCATGAGCATGAAGAAGTTCTCGTCCTGACCCTCGTAAAGCATGAGGCCTGATTCGATGGCATTGCCCCGCAGGGAGTAGTTGACGATGACGTCGCGGTTGCCGCCCTGCGTCTCGGAGGGGTTGAGACGGAGAAGGGCCTGTTTGGCAGAGGGGTTGGAGATGTTCATCTTGTGCGAGGTGCAGGTGACGTCCTGTATGGGGACGGCGGAGTTGATGGTGAGTTCGTAGCCAAACTTGTAGGTCGGGGCTTCGCCCTGATGTGTGTAGGGCGAGGAGACAAAGCCGTCGTCGGGGCCGGCATTCTTCTTGGTGGCATTGGAATAGCGGGGGCCTACGACGGTGGGATAGACAAAGCTGTATTGACCCTTTTCCGGCACAAGGAGCTCGGTGTAGCGGAGTTCCACCACAATGGTGTCGCCCACCATGATGTTGGAGACATTCATGGTGAAGACGTTGGGGCGGTTCTGTTCCAAAAGGGAGGCGCGTTTGCCCTCCTGCTTGGCCTTCTCGTAGTCGGCACGGGCCTTCTGCTTCTCCTCAATCTGGGCACGGATGATGCGGGTGCCGATGGTCATCTGCATGGCGTAGACGGCGGCACGGGTGGACAGGGGGAAGGTGTAGATGGCCTCAAGGGGGTTCTTGCCGCTGTTGACATAGACCTGCCGGACGGTGACATCGGCAATGGAGCCGGAGATGGAGGTGCGGACAGCCGTCTCCTTGAGGGGGAGCTGGTCGGTTTCGGGGTGCTCGCTGATGACGACAAAATAGGGCGAAAGTGTCTTGTCGGCATCACTGTCGTCCTGGGCACGGAGGGTCCCCATGCCAAAAAGGGACAGGCAAAGAAGTAACAGGGATTTGCTCCAAAAGGACTGGGTTTTCATGATTGTGGGGTTTTTGAATACTGTTTGTATTAAGGATTATCGAACGGTTAGAGCCAATGGTGAGGCAAAATGTGACAGGGCAGAATAAAAAAAACATGCATTACGAGGTTTTCTTTGCAGCTTTTTTCTTGGGTTTGGGCGGAGGCAGGGCGGCGCAGGTGGCCCTTGCAAGGGCGGCAAGATAGTCGCGGTCGTCTATCTCCTCAATGTAGAAATAGGGTTTCGCACCATCGTAGGGAGGGTCGAGAACTTCGGAACGTAGCAACGGCCTCGCGGCCTCGGTGGGTTTGATGTAGAATCGGTTGTCGCTGACAAGGGCAAAAAAGATGCCATTGCAATAAACGCCATAATCGCCGAACATCTTGCGGGCAGTGACCTCACCGGCTCCGCTGCATTGGTCGACAATATACTGGACTAAGTCGGGATTGCTTGCCATAGTTCACTAACTTTTGAAAATGCAAAGATACGAAGAAAAAACGACTGCAAAAGAAAAAAAAGATGACTGATGCATGCAAGAGTTGAGATGGGAGGAAAAAAAAATTTCACCAATCCAATTATTTTGTGTAATTTTGCGTTTTGAAACAATTAAACACACACGGTATGGCACAGATGTCCCGCAAGGCTAAAATCATCACTATCTCATCGGTTATCATCGCGATTGCATTGACGCTGTTTATCTTTTTCCACTTCTTTTTTGTGTACAGCACAGGTGTCAACGCGGGCAACCTGAACTATATGCAGCGCGAAGGAATCCTCTTCAAAACATACGAGGGGAAAATGATTCAGACTGGTTTTAAATCAAACGCCGGCGGAATCAACACCTCCCTGCGGTCGAACGAATTTAAGTTTTCCGTGACCGACAAAAAGATTGCAGACACGCTGATGCGCTGCTCAGGGAAAGAGGTGGAACTGCGCTGGAAACGCTATATGGGCACCCTGCCATGGCGCGGCAACAGCCAATACGTAGTGACAGAAGTGCTGACGATTGACTAATGTCCATCCGAAGGAAAAGATATCCCTTTTATCAAATCAGCCATCACTGTCCCGTCAATAAAACAAATCAAGGAGCCCCCATTGAGGCTCCCTTTTTTGGCTACTGTCTGGCTTTATACGCTGACTAATCTTTGGATACAGGCACCTGAAGGATAGAGAGCCACTTTTCGGGGTCTTTCTGGTTCCAGATGCCGTCAACATAGACAGTGCGGTGTTCTCCTGTCACATGATAACCCTGTTCTTCAATATAGCGGAATAACTCCATGAAGGACTCGTAGAAACGGTCATAGGGGCCATGATGAACCATGCAGACAGCCATGGGTACCTCCGGCAAACGTTTGAACTGGATGACGGCACTATCCTGTCCCATTTCCTCCACTTGCTCACAGTACTCAATGTCAATGTCGGTGGTTTTGTACTCTTTGTTGTGCTCGACGGTGAAGCAGTAGCCAGGCACAGGGCATCGGCAGCCGAGACGGTGCATTTCGGGGGCAATGACATCGGTACATAGCGGTCCGAGCGACTGCCAATCTTTGATTACCTCGCGGTGCGAGGCCACGATAATTGACGGAAGGGTCTGAATCGAAAACTTTTCCATTTTACTGATTTCTTTGCGGGAGTCCCTCAACGAAAGCAAGAGCTGCAAACGGCCCTGGAGCAAATGCAATTGTTTCTCGCAGTCGGTAATCTTCTGCTCAAGCTGTTCCATCGGTGGCACGGCAGTGTCGCTGTCAAAGATTTCCTTTATCTCAGCCAACGAGAACCCCATCTGCTGAAGGGTTCGGATGGACGAGAGACGTTGCATTTGGGCTATACTGTAATAGCGATAGCCAGTCCACTCATCCACCTCACTGGGATGCAGAAGGCCCTTCTGCTCATACAGCCGCAGGGTCTTTACGGTCACTTGCATCATCTGTGAGAACTCCCCGATTTTTAATTTTGTTCTGTAAATCATTATCGTACGACAATAGTGTTTGTTTGATATCGAATGCAAAGATACAACATGCCCCAAGGGACGAGTCAAGCACTTTAACACTTTTTATACATCTATCCCATCTATAAAATCTATCGAATCTATCGAATCTAAAAAAACGAAAAAGGGGAAACAAAAAAGGGAGCCTCTTTCGGGACTCCCTCTGTAAAAGATTGGCGGCGACCTACTTTTCCACGAACATGCGCAGTATCATCGGCGATGCGGGGCTTAACTTCTCTGTTCGGAATGGGAAGAGGTGGACACCCGCTCCATAGCCACCAAAATATTCCTTTCGG
>JAFVCA010000041.1 GCA_017479705.1 Bacteroidales bacterium | reverse complement strand
TGCAAGGTACTCCTTTGAACTTTGTTTTTGTTTCATCGTGTTGTTAGATGTTTTAAAAACCGTGGCGGATACCTGCGCCGAACTAATTGAATTGAACCAAGGAAGCATATAAAAAAGAAGCGCGGGTATCCAAACTCATCGCTTATCCCGCATACAAGGCCTTCGCATGCCCATCTTCCGAGGATAAACAATGCCGAAGCCCACGCTACGATTATACACAAGAACTATGTATAACGCAACCATGGACGGAGGCAACTGCTTTTACCGTGCGGAAGATTAGAATTTGCGAAGTTCTGTATGCCGCAGATAAAACGTTTCGCTCAACGTCTTTCTTACTATGTCCTGTCTCCCACCCGCTTACCCATCGTGGGCTCGGACGGTCGACGGTGCAAAGATACATGTTTTTTTCGGATTGGCGTTGTTTCGGAAGAAAAAAACGGGTGCGGTGCTATACTAAAACAGGGGGAGCGGCGTTAAAAGATGCAGCAATATGGACACAGAGAACGTGCAACAAGAAGAGTTGGTCTCCCCCGAAATCATGGAGGCCATGGGCATCAGCCGCCCCGCCTTCGAGGAGGTGATGGGCATCATTGGGCGTATGCCCACGGTGCAGGAGTTGAGCACCCTGCTTGCCATGTGGGACGCCAACGGGAGGCAGCAGAGCCTGTACGGCTGGCTGAAGGGGCAGCACCACGTGGTGGAGAAGCACGAGTACCTTTACACTGGCACGGACACCGCCCACAAGGACATCCGCGAGCCCCGCGTGAAGGACTGCATAGCGTTGGCGCATGAGGTGTTAGAGAACACGCGGTCACTGCCCGCGGCTGAAGGGCAGAGCCCCTTTGGCCGCAGCGAGTTGCTCTACATGGTGGGCAATGTCAGCACGCAGTTCTTGGATTCGGAGTATGCCCGCCGTTGTCTGCACATTGTGGCGGACCCTGTGAAGATGGACACCGTGGACGAGGATATAGAGTACCTGCGGCTGATATTAGGCAGCCTGCTGACGGCGGAGGTGGTAGCCTCGCTGTGGCCGGTGAGGGATGGAGGACTGTTTGCCACGCTGGTGCAGGGCTGCGGAGGAAGGGTGGGATTCGACATCCTCACCTGCCGGGAAATCCGCTTGGATGCCTTCCTCTTTGGCGAGGAGCAGGGCCGCTTTGTGGTGTCGCTGCCGGAGAAGCAGGACGACTTCTTCCTGCTCAAAATGGACGAGGCGCGGATAAACTGCTGCTTTCTTGGCCATGTGACCAAGGGGCGCGTGCTGGTGGACGATATGGATTATGGGGACATAAAAAGCTGGAAAACAGGTGGCAGCGGTCTATAGGGAAAGAATAAGTCCCCACGGTTCAAAAAAAATGTGTATATTTGCACTCTCAAAGGAATGTGTTTTAAGTCGAATTAATCTGTAAGAACAATGGATATTTTCAAGACATTGACACCGGAAGCCATGGCTTCTGCCATCGAAAAACAGATGGAACAACTGGTCTCGACAGGGTCGGACGATGTGGTAAGGCTGCGCAAGGAATTGGAGAAGGCACCCGACGACGCCGAGCTGTGGTTCGAGCTGGGATTGTCGTTGAACCAGGCCGGGCTGCGCTACGAAGAGTTGGCCGTAAATCTGGCCGGAATCCAGTACGACATGGAACACAAGCAGGAGGAGGCCGAAGACGAGGAGGTAACGCTCCAGGTGAATGTGTCGGCAGGGAGACCGCTGTACCAGGACTCGATAGCGGCTTTCGACAAGGTGTTGGAGTTAAACCCGGACTACTATGGCGTGGCATGCCAGAAAGGGGTTGTGTACGGCAATATGCACGACCTGGAGAATGCCGAACGGTGCTATTTGAAGGCACTGGAGGATGACGACGAGGACTTCACCGCTGCCTACTATCTGAGCCAGGTGTACGGCGAGATGGGGAAACCCGATTTGGCCGAGAAGTACCAAAAAATATCAGACGAGCTGAACGGCTCGGTGGAGTAGGGGGGGCTGTAATTCGAAACGAAAAACTTTATAAATATTAGCGAATATAGAATAATGGAACAAAGCAATTCACTCTCAGTTTTCAGTGCACGTAAGGAAGAACGCCTCAATTCAGGCATTGGCGACCAGATTTCGGTCCGGGCCTATAATGCGGTCATGCTGCTCACCCTCCTTTGGGGGTTCCTTGTCAACGCCGTGATGGTCCAGTACCTGACCGTTCCTGTCATGCATCTCTTTTCGCGCATCAGCCCGTTGTGGCTGTTTGTGGGCTACATTGTCCTTGCCATAGCTGGCGTAGCCATCAGTGCCAAGTCTACCAATCCGTGGATTAGTTTCTTGGGCTACAACCTGCTGGTGCTTCCCATCGGGGTGGTGCTCTGCCTGTTGCTGCCGGGCATTCCCGTGGCCATTGTGACCAAGGCCTTGCTGCTCACGGGCATTGTCACGGCAACCATGACCCTGCTCGGCTTGGTGGTGCCCAATGTCTTTATGGGAATGGGCCGCACCCTGTTTATCGCCTTGTTGGTGGGGATTGTGGCCGAGTTGGTTGCCACCTTCCTGTTTCACTATTCGGGAGCGGCTTTCGACTGGCTTTTCGTCATCCTGTTCTCTGGCTACATTGGCTATGATGTGGCCAAATCGCAAGTCTTTCCCAAAACGGTGGACAATGCCGTCGACTGCGCTCTTGACATCTATCTCGATATCATCAACATCTTCATCCGGCTGCTCTCAATCCTCAGCCGGAAGGACTGAAGAGGGCGCCGCTGTTGCGCGGTTTTCTTCGTGTGTGGCAATCTTTTCTTGCCATATCAAAAAAAATGTTTATATTTGCAATCTGTGCATCAATGATAATAATGAAATAATTAGTTGATAATGAGACCAGACTTTTCAAAAGTAGACTTTCGTGGGACAAAGGAAAACAAAGAATCCTTTGTCAAATGGGAGGAAGAGAATAATATCCAAAAGAGTTGGAAGACTCCCGAGCAAATCGATGTGAAGCCTGTTTATGGCAAGGCCGATTTGGCAGGCATGGAGCATTTGAACTATGCCGCCGGCATCGCGCCCTACCTGCGTGGCCCGTACAGCACCATGTATGTGATGCGTCCTTGGACCATCCGTCAGTATGCCGGTTTCTCCACCGCCGAGGAGTCCAATGCTTTCTACCGCCGCAACATTGCCGCAGGCCAGAAGGGTTTGAGCTGCGCTTTCGACTTGGCCACCCATCGTGGCTATGACAGTGACCACGAGCGCGTGGTGGGCGATGTGGGTAAAGCCGGTGTGGCCGTGGACAGCATCCTCGACATGAAGATTCTCTTCGACCAGATTGACCTTGGCAAGATGTCCGTCTCCATGACCATGAACGGAGCCGTCCTGCCAATCCTTGCGTTCTACATCATCGCTGCCGAGGAGCAGGGTGTGCCCCAGGAGCAGCTCCAAGGCACCATCCAGAACGACATTCTGAAGGAGTTCATGGTGCGCAACACCTACATCTATCCCCCGTTGCCTTCCATGAAGATTATTGCCGACATCTTCGAGTACACGTCCCAGCACATGCCCAAGTTCAACAGCATCTCCATTTCGGGCTACCACATGCAGGAGGCCGGTGCCACCGCCGACATTGAGCTGGCCTACACGCTGGCCGACGGCCTTGAGTACCTCCGCGCCGGTATCAATGCCGGTATGAGTGTCGACGATTTTGCTCCGCGCCTCAGCTTCTTCTGGGGTGTCGGCATGAACCACTTCATGGAGATTGCCAAGATGCGTGCCGCCCGTATGCTCTGGGCCAAGATTGTCAGCCAGTTCAACCCGAAGAACCCCAAATCGCTTGCCCTGCGTACCCACAGCCAGACCTCCGGCTGGTCGCTCACCGAGCAGGATCCTTTCAATAATGTGGCTCGTACCTGCATTGAGGCCATGGGCGCCGCCCTCGGCCACACCCAGAGCCTCCATACCAATGCCCTCGACGAGGCCATCGCCCTTCCCACCGACTTCAGTGCCCGTATTGCCCGCAACACCCAGATCTACCTTCAGGAGGAAACCAACATCTGCCGCGTTGTTGACCCGTGGGCTGGCAGCTATTATGTCGAAACCCTCACCCATGAGATTGCTCACCGTGCCTGGGCACACATCCAGGAGGTTGAGAAGCTTGGCGGCATGGCCAAAGCCATTGAGAGCGGTGTCCCCAAGATGCGTATCGAGGAGGCCAGTGCCCGCAAGCAGAGCCGTATTGACAGCAATGTGGACACCATTTTGGGTGTCAACAAATACCGTCTTGACCACGAAGACCCCATTGAGACCCTCGAAGTCGACAATACCGCTGTCCGCAAGGCACAGATTGAGCGTTTGGCCAAACTGCGTGCCGAGCGCAACAACGACGATGTCCAGGCAGCCCTCAACGCCCTGACGGAATGCGCCAAGAGCGGCAAGGGCAACCTGCTGGAACTCTCCATCGATGCCGCCCGCAAGCGCGCCTCCCTGGGCGAAATCAGCTATGCCCTCGAGAAGGTCTATGGCCGTTACAAAGCAAAAATCAATCTTATCAGCAACGTGTATAGTACTCAAACCAAGGACAGCGACAGCTTCAAGAAAGCTCAGTCCCTGACCGATGAATTTGCCAAACTCGAAGGCCGCCGTCCCCGTATCATGGTGGCCAAGATGGGTCAGGACGGACACGACCGCGGCGCCAAGGTGGTGGCCACTGGCTATGCCGACCTCGGTTTCGATGTCGATATGGGTCCCCTGTTCCAGACCCCTGCCGAGGCAGCCAAACAGGCCGTCGAGAACGATGTCCACATCCTCGGCGTCAGCTCCCTCGCCGCTGGCCACAAGACCCTCGTTCCTCAGGTAATCGAAGAACTCAAGAAACTGGGCCGTGAGGACATCATGGTTGTTGTGGGTGGTGTCATCCCTCCGCAGGACTACGACTTCCTCTTCCAGGCCGGTGCAGCCTGCATCTTCGGCCCCGGAACGGTAATCAGCGAAAGTGCTGTCAAGATGATGGAACTGCTAATCGCCTCCCGCAAGTAAGGCAACTCACATAAAGTCTCGCCTTAGGGCGAGACTTTCTTTTTAATACTCGCGGAGGTTCTCCGCTTTTTCATACCTCAACGCATACAATAGAGATTATCATGTCAAATCTGTTTAAGAAAAAGTGGGACGTGGCTTTTGTCAAAGGTGGGATTGATGCCCTGTTTGCCGATGGCCCTTTCCACGTTGAAGTTGTCAAGAACCCCTTCAAGAACCATTGGTTTGCCGACCCGTTTGTTCTTGATGTCACCGCCGACAAGATTCTCCTTCTGGCCGAGGAGATGGACCAGTCCGCTCCGCAGCCCTACGGCCGCATTGCCAAGCTGACCGTCGACAAGGCCTCCATGCGTATTGAGAAGTATGACATCATCCTCGACACGGGAACCCATCTCAGTTTCCCCAACATCTTGCGTCAGGATGGCAAAGTGTATATCTATCCCGAAAACTGCCACCAAGGCAAACTCAACCTCTATGAGTTCGACCCCGACACCAATGCCCTGACCCTTGTCCAGAGCATTTGCGACGATGCCGTCTGGGATGCCTCCATGACCGACTTCTTCGGCCATCGGCAGCTCCTTGGCAGCTATCAGGACGATTTCCATTTGGATATCTACGACTGGGACGAGGCGGCCCAAAACTTCGTCCGCTCCCATTCCGACCTTTCTCCCAAGGCCGACAACCGCCTTGCCGGGCAGCCCTTTGCCTACAAGGGCAACTACTACTGTCCCACGCAGGACTGCACCACCACCTATGGCGGTGGTGTGTGCCTAAAAAAGATGGTGCTCCGCGATGGCAAGCTGGCTCTCCTGCCGGGCAAAGTGCTCGCCCCGCCGGATCCCAAACGGTTCGAAGGCTTGCACACCCTCAATCAGTACAAGGGCGTTGTCGTCGTCGACCTCAAAAGTTGGCACGTCCCCCTGATGAGGACCCTGTATCAGACCTATCGCTCACTCGCCAAGAAGAAATAACATGTCGCCCCGCGCTGTGAGGGGACAACCACCAAATCCATTCCACCATGAAAAGAATCGAGGCCATTCCCGAAGTCAAGCGCCACCAGCACATCGTGCTTTGTGGCGACAACATCAACGCCCTTTCCATCCTCCGCAGCCTTGGCGAGGTGGGGTTGCGCCCCACGGCCATCCTTTTGGATGAAGGGCATATCCCCTTGGTCTCCAAGTGCCGCTATTTGGGCAGGCTTATCCAGACCAAGTCCTTTGACGAGAGTCTGCAACAGCTCCTCGCCTTTGCCGACCCCCAGTGTCCGCCCTTTGTCTACACCAGCGACGACAACCATCAGAGCCTCATCGACCTCCACTATGAAGAGCTGAAGCGGGGCTTCTACTTCTTCAATGCTGGCGAGGCGGGCCGCGTCACCCATTTCATGGACAAGAACAACATCTGCCTGGCCGCCAAGGAGTGCGGCTTTGCCATTGCCGAGAGCGAAGTCCTCACGCCTGGCCAGCTGCCCCGGCACATCCATTATCCCGTCATCACCAAAACCCTCAACCCCTATGAGGATGGCTGGAAACGCGACGTGGGCATCTACCACGACCCCGAATCGCTCGCCAAGGCCTACACCCAGATGGTCAGCAAGACCCTCTTAGTACAGGAATATATTGTGAAGAAGAACGAGCTCTCCATGCAGGGCTTTTCCATCGATGCGGGCCGTATTGTATACCTCCCCTTCAAACGCCAGTATTTCCGCTTCACCGACAGCGCCTACGGCAGCTACTGCTATTATAAGACCTATCAGGATGACGACCTCTACAACAAGATTGTCGCCCTGCTGCGCATGATTCGCTTTTCCGGCAATTTCGAGATTGAATTTCTTGAGAAGCCGGACGGCAGCCTGGTCTTTCTCGAAATCAATTTCCGCCACGCCCTCTCCAACTATGCCAGCACCATTGGGGGCGTCAACCTCCCCTACGAGTGGGCCAAGGCCACCCTGCTCCACACCGTCGACGGGCTCCACCCCACCAAGGACTATTTCACTGCCATCAACGAGTTCAAGGACTTCAACACCTTCGTCAAGTCCGGCAAAATCGGTCTCCTCCCGTGGCTCAAGGACCTCGTCACCGCCGACAGCTACTACCTCTGGAACAAGCACGACCCCAAACCCCTCTTCTCCTTCTATCTGGGCAAGCTGACCCACAAGCATCGCAAATAGCTTATCCTCCTTCGGCATCCCTCCCGCGCCACGGGCTTTTACCCCGCTGGTGGAGGTCTTCATGTGTCCTTTGTAGGTGTCCCATTTTTTATTTTAAAAAAATGTGAGGGCAATATTATGCTATATCAAAAAAAAGTTGTAACTTTGCAAACTCAATACGAACGTGAAAATGAAGCCTAAAATCGATACTGTTGTCCAGTTTAGTGGCTTGAAGTCAGGGAGATATGAGTATGATTTTACTCTGGGTGGCACCTTCTTTGAAGCGTATCAAAACGACGAAATTAAGGAAGGCAAGGTCGATTTTAAGGTCATTTTGGAGAAACGCGAGCGCATGTTGCTCTTCACTTTTTCCTTCAACGGCAGGGTGAAGTCCATTTGCGACCGCTGCTTGGGAGAGATTGAGGTGCCCGTCGAAGGCGAAGAGACCCTCTGCGTCAAATTCAGCGACACCGAAACCACCGACGATGACGACATTGTCATCCTCCCCGAAAGCGCCTACAAGATTGACCTGGCTCAGTGGATGTACGAGTATGTCGTCGTGAGCATGCCTATGCAGCGGGTACACCCCGAAGGCCAATGCGACAGCGAGATGCTCAAATATATCTCCGACGAGCGTGTTGAGGACGAGGAGCCCCTTCAGGACGAAGCCGACACTGACCCCCGTTGGGATGCCCTCAAAAACTTGTTAGAAAAATAAACAAATAAAAATAGTAATAATATGCCACATCCAAAACACAGATTCTCGCAGACTCGCACAGCGAAGCGCAGAACACACGACAGTTTGGAGAAAGCCCAGCTCACCACGTGCAGCAATTGCGGCGCTCCTGTAATGTATCACCATGTATGCCCCGAATGTGGGTACTACAGAGGCAAGTTAGCCATCGAAAAGAACGTCGAGCAATAAACTCCACGCCTTTTCAGGCAGCTCTAAGCGTGTGTCCCTCCTCACCGAAGGGCACACGCTTTCTTATTGTCCCTTGGATGGGATGCTCCCGTCACCTTCCCTTTGGCAATGTTGGCTGGTGCCGGGACTATGAGCAAAGGCCACCGCGTCACGGGTGACGCGGAGACCTTTCTTCTCTCCGGCGGCGCATGGCCGCCATGTCTGTGTGATGACTATTCTATCAGCAGTCTCTGAGTGGAGGTCCACTCGTTGGTGGTCAGGGTGACGATGTACGACCCTGCTGCCAGTCCGCGCGTGTCCATGCTGGCCGACGTGCCGCTGAAGGACATGCTGCGCACCCGCCGTCCGGCGGCGTCCATCACCGCCACGTCCACCGCTTTTTCTGTCGGCTCGGCAATGGTCACCGTCACCGCCTCCCGTGCCGGATTGGGCGTCAGCGTGAACCGCGTCCTGCCGTCGACGGCATCCACACCGTTGTGCTGCCCGCCGCCTTGGGACCCGAAGTATGCCGACCCGCTCCATGCGCTCCACACCGTGGTGTCCTTCACGCCGCAAGCCTTCTCGCACAACGCCCGTACCCTTACCTCATATTGGACGGTGGTGTCCCAGTCGTTTTCGATGACAAAGGGCGACTCCGCGGCATCGTATATGACATGCGAGTCCGGGTCAGTCCCCGCAACCCCCACAGCCACCTGGTAGCGCGGGTGCGTCTCGTCCGTGAACCACTGCACCTCTAACTGGCGCGGGTCTATCAGCCTGATGTTGAAGTCGCGCACATTGCCGCAAGTGAGCGTGTCGTAGATG
>JAFVCA010000040.1 GCA_017479705.1 Bacteroidales bacterium | reverse complement strand
TGCAAGGTACTCCTTTGAACTTTGTTTTTGTTTCATCGTGTTGTTAGATGTTTTAAAAACCGTGGCGGATACCTGCGCCGAACTAATTGAATTGAACCAAGGAAGCATATAAAAAAGAAGCGCGGGTATCCAAACTCATCGTCTATCCCGCTCGTGAGGCTCTCGCATGCCCATCTTCCGAGGATAAACAATGCCGAAGCCCACGCTGACGCCTATACATAAGAACTATGTATAACGCAACCATGGACGAAGGCAACTGCTTTTACCGTGCGGAAGATTAGAATTTGCGAGATTCACGAGCCGCAGATAAAACGTTTCGCTCAACGTCTTTCTTACTATGTCCTGTCACCCACCCTCTTACCCGTCAATGGGCTGGGTAGTTGACATTGCAAAGATACAACTTTTTCTACACATAGCAAGTTTGCCAGAAAAAAAAGTAGACGGGGTTAGGATTATGACGATTTTGTCCTGCGGCACAGAACAAAAATAACGAATTTTGTTCGGTAGTACAGAATACTTTCGTATATTTGCATTTTGAAAAAATAGTGAAAATGATGGACAAGGAACTTATAAGAAGCATAATATCAGAAGGGTATGAATATATACCACAGATTGACATTGTGCCGAGAAGCGTGGTACTTGAACCAGCAGGGAACTATGTATTCGTCGGAGTTAGACAATCTGGCAAATCCTATACATTGTATCAACAAATGCAACGGGAACTGGATAAGGGTGTCCCAATAGAGAATATGGTGTATATCAACTTCGATGATGAGCGTCTGCATGGTATGCAGACTGACCAGCTCGACCTGATATTACAAGCCAATTACAGTGTCCGTGAGACCAGACCTACGTTCTTTTTTGACGAAATACAGAATGTGGACGGTTGGGAGAACTTCGCCCGCAGACTTGCCAATCAAAAGTACCAAGTATTCATTACTGGCAGCAATGCCAAGATGTTGAGCCGCGATATTCAAACTGTGCTTGGCGGCAGATATATAGACGTGCCAATATATCCTTATAGTTTTGCTGAATTTCTTTCGGCCAACAGCATTGAACTTGGTTCCCGCTGGATGTACGGACAAAAACGCAGTGAAGTGGAGCGTTTTTTCAACGAGTATTTTCAATGGGGCGGTTTTCCTGAACTGACACGGTTCAGAGAAAAGCGTGTATGGTTAAACGGTCTCTATAACCGTATTTTCTTTAACGACCTTATTGTAAGAAACAAGATTAAGAATGAGGAGGCTCTGAGACTTGCATTGAGGAAATTGGCGGAGAGCGTGCGCCAGCCAGTGTCATATACAAGGTTGTGCAATATGATTAAGGCAGTTGGTGTGACATGCGGCACATCCACGGTTATCGAGTACGTCAGCCATTTTATGGATGCTTGCCTCATTTTTCCGATACAGAATTATGCATCCCGCTTTGTGGAGCGAGAAACAACCAAAAAGTTCTATTTCGTTGACAATGGGTTACTCAATCTCTTTCTGCTCGACAACCAGTCTGCTCTACTTGAAAATATCTGTGCTATAGAGCTTCGAAAACGGTATGGTGACAAACTATATTACTATCTGCACAATATTGAGGTGGATTTTTATGTACCCGAAGAGGATTTGGCAGTTCAAGCCTCTTACCGGCTTTCGGACAAGTCCACAATCAAGCGGGAGGTTGATGCATTAGTGAAACTGCACACATCTCATCCACTGAAAAAGGCGGTTATAGTGACAAGGGACGAAGAAACAACACTCAATGAGGGAGGATTGGCAATAGATGTGGTTCCCGTGTGGAAATGGCTTTTACCAACAATAAATAACTAAAATAGCGTTATTAATTTACCACTTCAGACGGAGCTGGAGGCGCCATTGCTGGCGGTGGTTGGCGTCTATCTGCTCGTAGCCGGAGCCGAAGGTGTCGCGGTCGGCGTAGGCAGTGAGGCCGTACTTGAAGCCGATATTCCAGTTGGGGGTGATGTCGTAGCGCAGCAGCAGGTAAACGCGACACCCTTCGTTCTGGTAGAGCGCGCCGCTGTACTGGTAGATGAAATCGCTCTCCGCGGCATAGAGGCGGGCTTCGTAGTCGTCCACATCAAAGAGGGCCACCCGTGCCGCCACCATCAGTGGCAGCGCACTGGGGCAGTATTGCACATCTTGATAGAAAAGGAGCCCTCTGTCGGCCTCCGTCACATCGCCATGGTAGTGGGCATAGCCCACCCGCGAAACGAGCCGCCACGGCCCTCTCCTGTACTCCACATCGGCCATGACCTGGTGGCGGTAGGTCTGCTCCAACAGGTAGGCGCCGTCCACCATCCGCGAGGGCGTGACATTGCGTCCGCGGGTCTTGAAACGGTAACGCACCCGATAGGACAGCCCATTGACCCAGGCCGAAGCCTTCGACAGCAGGAGGCGGTAGTCGTAGCCCCGGCTGGGGGCGTAGACCAGATATTTGGCATGGGGAAAATAGAAGAGATCCCCCGCCAGCGCCGCCTCGACACCCCACGGCAACCGGCCTTGATAGCAGACCATTGCGCCCGCCTCGTTTTGCGGGCTGCTCCCCTGTCCCGCCGCGTTGGCGTGGAGATTATGGTATGTGGGGCTGTAGTACCGCAGCAGACCACTGACGCGATGGTTGTTGTTGATAAAGAACTCCGCACCCGCCAACACTGCCGGACTCATGTTCATCGTCGCCGTGTCCGAGGCACGGTTGACACAGAGCGCCGCCTCGCCAAACCACAACAGGTGGCTGGCCCGGTAGATAAAGTCCAGACCCACATTGGCGTTATTGTCGCCGCTGAAATAGTTGTCGTTGTAGACAGTCTTGAGGGGGATGATGGGCTTGCCCAACCGTGTCACTGCGCCAGTCATGCCCACGCGCAGCCCTCCCGTCCTGTACTCTATGCGACCGCCGTAGATCAACTCTCCCAACTGCCCTTTCTTGTTCCGCTCGGTCTCCGTGCGGTGGTAGCCGGAGTTGTAGAGGCTCTGCACATGGTCAGCATCGCTGCCCGACGAGCGGGGCAGGGTTGCGTCGCTGTCCCTGTAGGAGAGGAAGAGGGTTGTGCTCCAGCTTTCGCCCAACGCCACTGTGGCTGCACCGCCATGCAGAAAACCGTACTCGGTAAAGGCCCCGTTAGGGCGGATGCCTTGGGCATAGCGGCCTATGCTGGTGCCCACCGCTGTTCGAGGGCCGAAACCGGACCAGAGCGTCAGCCCTTGACCAAACTGCAAGTGGTATTGCCCCACCGCCAGCCGTTTGACGTAGGGGCCGCGGCGCTCCTTGCCGTCACGGGTCCAGCGGCCCAAGTCGTTTATCAGCAGGCTGTAGCCGTAGAAGTCGAAGCCTTGCTTTTGGCTTCCACGGAAGAGGGCTTCGCCCGGATCTTTGTCGGCCGAAAACTGGAACTGCACCCTGTCGCCACACTTGTAGCGGTAGCGCCACATCAGCCGCATATCGTTGCCCTCGTATATCTCCTCCTTGTATCCCCTGGCTTTCTCGATGGTTCCACCTGTTCCCATCACTAAGTTGCTTCGGCCTTTGGTCCAGAGTTCCCTCCAGGTGAGGGCATGCAGCTCGTCGCAGGGAGCGGCCTTCACCACGGGCCGCAGCAGCTCGACCGTCGTGCTGTCGAAACCGTTTATCACATACAGTTCCTCAACGCTGAGCACCCGTCCCGTCGTCTTGACGTATGCCCGGAGCCGCTCGCGTTGCACATCGCTCACAAAGGGGAACGCCGACAGAAGGTCGGCCGTGTCGTTGAGGTTGGCTGGAGACTCACTATAAAGGTCGTAAAGCTCAAGCAGCTCATCCACTTCCTCGTCCTCACCCTCGTCCGTCAGCAGCTCAATATACTGCTGCCACGTTTCGGGCAACACCTCCTGTGCCATGCCCCAAAGGGGGCTAAGCGTCATCAGAGCCAACACCCACCAACCTTTCTTCGTCATGGAATGCTCACCATTACGGGCAGGTGGTCACTAAACCCACCCCAATATTTCATGGCGGTATAGGTTCGGAATGGCTTCTGGCCCAGGTATCTCTCATCGTCCACCAGCAGGAAGTCGGCCTTCATCACCTCCACCACCAAATAGCGGTTGGCCAAAATATGGTCAATACACGACCACTGCCCTTGGTACTTGTAGGTGCCCTCGCCCCTTGGCACCTGGCACATCAAATCGTAGAAGCCGCTTGCATTGCGGCTCTTCCCGCCAAACCCCAGCCCTATGCGCACTGCCTCCTCTTCGCTGGCCGCATTGAGGTCGCCCATGGCAAGCACTAAGGCCGACGGATGGCTGCATTGGAGGCTGTCCAACAGAGCAGAGAGTCTTAGCGCAATAGCCATGCGATGCTTGTCGGCTTCGGTTCCTCCGCGTTTCGAGGGCCAGTGGTTCACCAACAGGTAGCAGGTGTCGCCGGGTGCGGCACCATCCTTCAGCACACCGCCCACCAACAGGATGTCGCGGGTGAAGAAACCTCGCAGCGTGTCCGACACCACGACGGGTCTTGACTCCAGCACTTCGAAAGCGTCCCGCCTGTAGAGCAGAGCGCAGTCCATGCCCCGCTGGTCGGGCGACTCGTAATGCACAAACTCGTAGCCTAACCGGCGCAGCGGCGTGCCACGGCACAGGTCGCGCAACACGTGGTCATTCTCCACCTCGGCCAAGCCCACAACCGCCGGCCAGTGCATGGCGGCTATTGTCTTGTAGATCTTGCTGCGCTTGTCGCGGTAGCGGCGTTGCGTCCAGTGGTTCTCCCCTTCGGGGGTGAAAGCAAGGTCGTTCTTCAACGTGTCGTGCCGGGTGTCGAAGAAGTTCTCCACATTCCAGAAGGCCACACGCCACCGCTCACCCGCCTGCCCGCAAAGAGCAGAAGGGAGCAGAAGCAGGAATGCGACGATGGCTGTCGGCGAGGCTTTCATGGTGTCGCCTTTTTGATTGTGCGGCTGTGAATGAAGTCGGCCATTGCGATGGCTTCCTCCATGTCGTTGCCCATCAAAACATGGATAAACTCATGGCTGGGTAGCGTGGTGCGCACAATAACCTGATACGCGCCATTGGGACTAAAGACATTGGAATTGTTGCACGTGACATCAACAATATTTTCGTAGGGCAAACGAATGCTGTCCAGCACCATAAAGTCCTCATAGAAAAGCAGAGGCATGCCCTCGGTCCAGCGGGACTGCTGCGGATCGCCATAGCGACTATACATGAACTCGCCATACTCCTCACGCCGCTTGTCCAAGGACTTCAAAGCCTGTGGCTCTACCCGCTTCTTACACCACACAAAACCTGCTATGGGCAGCAGTACAAGCAACACTTGTAGGGCTATTTCCACATAATCCGACATGAGCAGTGGGCGTTGGGAAGAAGCGGCGGCGGGCGGAACGCCCGCCGCCGCACTGTAGCATTATGCCAGATTCATAGAGTGCTTGATGGCCTCAATCTTTCTATCCAATGCGGTGTTCACCTGGTCGAAATCGGCTTTGCTGCCCAAGGTGCCTTTCACGCCGAAATAGAACTTGATTTTGGGTTCCGTGCCGCTGGGGCGCACCGTCACTTTGTTGCCTTTGTCTGTGAAGAACTGCAACACATTGCTGGCAGGGAGGTCTATCCGCTCCTTCTTGCCGGTGGTGAGGTCGGTGCTCTCATGCAGCTTGTAGTCCTTGATGCAGACCACCCGCTCGCCGTCAATCTCCTTGGGGGGATTCTCGCGGTATTCCTTCATCATCTGCTGGATTTCCTCGGCACCGCTCTTGCCCTTGCGCACCACGCTGAGCAGACCCTCTTTATAGAAGCCATACTCCGTGTAGAGGTCCACCAGCACGTCGAAGAAGGTCTTGCCCTGCTCGGCAGCCCAGGCGGCAATCTCGGCAATCATAGAGCAAGCCGCCACGGCATCCTTGTCGCGCACAAAGTCGCCAATCATGTAGCCATAGCTCTCCTCGCCACCACCAATGAAGACTTCCTTGCCTTCCAGCTCGCGAATCTTGTCGCCAATAAACTTGAAGCCCGTCAGCACATCGTACACCTTCACACCCACGCGCTTGGCAATATCGGCTGGCAGCTCGCTGGTGACAATCGTCTTGACGATAAACTCCTTGCCGGTCAGGCGGCCAGTCTCTTTCCACTCTTTGAGCAGGTAATATATCAGCACCGACATGGTCTGGTTGCCGTTGAGCAGCATCCATTCGCCGTCGGGGCGTTTCACTGCCACACCCACGCGGTCGGCGTCGGGGTCGCTGGCGAAAACGATGTCGGCATCTATCTCCTTGGCCAGGTCGACAGACATCTTCATGGCCGCACGCTCCTCGGGGTTGGGGCTTGGCGTGGTGGGGAAGTTGCCGTCAGGGGTGGCTTGCTCCTTCACCACATTCACATTGGTGAAGCCCAGCTTCTCCAGCATGCGCGGAATCAAGGTGATGCCCGTGCCATGCAGCGGGGTGTAGACAATCTTCAGGTCGTGATGTTTCTTAATCAGCTCAGGGTGCAGGGAGTTTTGCTCCACGCGGTCTAAATAGACGCTGTCCACATTCTCCCCGATGATTTCAATATTGGCTTCGCCGCCGGTCATCTTCACATCCTCCAGTCCCTTAATCTTCAGCACCTCGTCAATCACATTCGTGTCGTGCGGGGCCACCAGCTGGCAACCGTCGTCCCAATAGGCTTTGTAGCCATTATACTCCTTGGGGTTGTGGCTGGCCGTCACCATGACACCCGTCTGGCAGCCGAAATGGCGCACGGCAAAGGAGAGCTCAGGCGTGGGGCGCAACGCCTCGAAAAGATAGACTTTGAAGCCGTTTGCAGCCAGCACATTCGCCGTGATCTCGGCAAACTCGCGGCTGTGGTTGCGGCTGTCGTGGCTCACCGCAGCCTTGATGGGATTGGCATTGGGGAAACACTTCTTCACATAGTTGGCCAAGCCCTGTGTGGCCATGGCCACCGTGTACTTGTTCATGCGGTTGGTGCCCACGCCCATAATGCCGCGCAGACCGCCCGTGCCAAACTCCAGATTGCGGTAGAAACTCTCGTTCAGCTCATTCGGGTTCTCTATCATGTCGCGGATAGCCTGTTTGGTATCCTCGTCATACTTGCCGTTCAGCCATGTCATTACGTTCTCTTTGGCCGATGCATCGATGTTCAGATTCTCAATATTCGTCATAACTAAAAGGGTTTAATGGTTTGAGGATTGAGCGGTTTCAAGCCCCGCGACAGGACAGGATTCCCACCTCAGCATGCAACCGCCAGCCCTCGACGCAATTTTTTTTCAATCTGCAAAGATACACATTTTTTTTCAAACACAAAGCATTTAACATATTTAGTTTGTTCATGCCGCCCATCGGGTCTTCGCGAACGATTGCATCGAACAGGAAAAAGTCGACTTGCTTCCCCGGACAACTTTTTTCAGGACAATCTGTTAGGGACTGTTTGAGCAATCTCCATTTTGCCATGTTGGGAAATATACGTACCTTTGCATCTTGTTTTAATAATCAAGACGGATGAAAAACAGCATCATACTCATTACATTGGCAGCACTGACAGTGTTGGTCGGCTGCAAACAGAAACACGTTGACACGTTCGACTGGGATAGCCAGGACAGAAGAGAATACGCCATTGACTACACGGTAAGCTTCGCCGCCGACAACGACAGCACCATGCAGCTGACAGCCACCAGCAATTACGGCTCTTTGAAAGTTGCCCAGATAGCGTCCGAAGACCTGCTTGACGCCGACGACAAACCTGTCAAGAACACCTTCGCCATTCTTGAAGACTCCGTGCCCATGGGCAAGAACATTACCCTGCACCCGGAAGGATTATCCTACTGCGGCGGGAAGCCAGAAATCCTGCACGTGCAGACCGTCGGCAGCGACGATATGGTCGAAATGCGCATCCAAGGCACTGACACCTACACCCTCTACTCCATCCGCGACAACATGTTTTTCGGTCCCGACGAGCAGCAGAGCTTCACCATCCCCGGAGGCCAGCGATTCTCCGTCGTCCTCCCCATCATGACCGAAGAACGCTACCCCAAAACAGCGGAAACCCACACCGTAAAGATTGGCTTCGCCATTGCCGCCAGCATTTAGTTTGCATCGGCCATCAGGTCTTTGCGACCGATAAGGCTGAATATTGTGATAGCGTTGTCCTCATTGAGGATACGCAAGGTGCGGAGAATCTCATTGATGGTGGAACCACTGGTGGCAATATCATCTACGATAAGCACATTCTGACTGCGGATGATGGCGCAGAGTTGCTCATCCTCCTTGGTGGCAAATTTGAGGAACTGCATCATGTAGGGGCGGAAACGGCTTTTCCTCACGTCCTTGGCAATGGTGAAGTAGTCCTTCTTATGAATGAGGTCAAGCATCTGGTTGATAGATTGCTTGGCCTCTTCCTTCTGGGCTGCAGTATAGCGAGGACGACCGTTTTCTAATACATCGTCCAAGTACTGCTGCGCGTATGCGTCCATATCGAAAGAGATATTAGTAGGCAGATTCTTCACCAGCTCCATTTTGCGCAGCGTTGGTTGGGCAAAACGGTAGATATAGCGTAGCATATAATCGTTCACTCTGCTGGACGATTCGGGCATCACCACAAGGTTGTAGTCGTATAAATTAATTTTGTGGCTGAGATTATCCACGGCCTTTTTGATGAACATGGCAAGGTCTGGATTCTCCTGTATAGGACCTGAGAACTTGACATGCTTAATGAATGCACTGCGCACCGCACCATCCACCTGCTCTGAAAATTCATAGCCATAGTAGAAGCATTTGCCAAATGCCTCCACCTGATAGCCAGTGCCTGTCAGGCCGACAATATCCTCATTGCCATCATGTTCAAAGTCGAACACAAACCGTTGCAAAACGCTGTCGTATGTGATACCCATTTAACCTCTATATTTTTTGCAAAGATACGCCTTTTCTTTGGATTAATCGAAAAAAACGGGTCTATAGGTCAATTTGCAGGATAAAATCCTTCGAAACGCCAGTGTTTATTGGCATTTTCGAGAATCAAGGTGCTTGAGACAAATTTTAACAAATAAAAATCGGCAATAGGTCAAATTGCAGGATAAAATCTTCCGATTGGCAAGAATACACTACCTTTGCGAGGATTCAAGATACTCAAAAAAGGTATAAAATG
>JAFVCA010000007.1 GCA_017479705.1 Bacteroidales bacterium | reverse complement strand
CCCACAGGAACGCACCATAGGTGTCGCAATGTGCTGCCGCTTTTTATCACATGACGGCTGCCACACTTGGCACAATAAAGTTCGTCTTCTCTCGTTCTTATTTCGAGAACTATTTTCCCGCCTTCGTAGCGCGTGCGTGTGCACTCCTGTTCCCGGATCCCGAAGGCATGATACATGAAGCTGGTTTCCATTTCGTACTTTTTTTAGCATATACAATACGAAATACCAGCTTCTTTATTGCATCTCACCTACGCATTTGTCGGAAGAACCATAAATATTCCCCTCAGCCATCGGCATATTGATGGTTATTTGGCGGTAGGGCTCTCTGGCTTCCCAGTGCCTGTCTAAAAAACGTCGACGGGTGGCAAGGTAAGTCTTCAATGAGTCCGGCGATGCTATTGAGGGCTGTATCCACCCTTCGTGGGGTCGATCCTGGTCGAAGTTTCTCTGCCATCGCAGCGAATTCATGTGCGAGGCGCTGTGGATGAGAGTTGCCATAGAGTCGATGCCGCGGTCCACAAGCCACTGCACGTATTGGTTGCAGCGCGAGGTGTAGATGGCTTTGGTGTGCCGGGCAAAGCGGGCGTTCTGCATCAGGGTGTGGTAAAGCCTCCATTCGGGCTTGCCCGCCGCAAGAAGGCTGTTGGCAGGGTAGTGCCAGGCTATATCGTAGTCCCATGCGGGGCCGCCGTAGAAGTGCGCCGGCTTGCCGGAGAGGCAATAAAAATAGTTGCTTTTCCTCCACATATCGTAGTTGGCAAACACTTCGTCTATAAGGTATTTGCATGCCCATGAGTGGATGTCCATTACTTCTGGCAGTCGGTTCAGGCTGTCGCGGTCGGCATTGTGGATGGCTTCGCGCAGTTGCCGTATTTCTTCTTTGAATGCGAAGATATTCTGCGGGTTCTCCCCAACCAGTTGGATGTATTGGTCCTGAGCCATACGCAATGAGGGCGACTCCCAAAAGTCTATCTTGAAGAGGTGGGTACCGGGCTGTTTTTGTGCCATGGTCTCAATGTCCTCCGACAGGAGGTAGAGTCCGAGGTAGTTGTTGTTGACATAGAGGTCGACAAACCTTGCATCGGGCGTCCAGCCGTAGTCCAACCATCGGGCAAAGTCGAGGACTATCTTGTTTTTCAGATTCGTTTCGTCAAAACTGTTGGAGACCAGTATCCATTTGGATGCGGGAGCCATGCCCAACAGCGAGTCGGGGCTGTTCAGCACCAGTTTGTATGATTTTTTTGGTTGCCTCCACGAGCTGCATCCCCTGCCTTTTATTGTGGCGCGCAGCCCCTGCGCGGAGCTTGGCGTGCCTGTGGGGGAGAGGAACGAGACAAGGGCCGGCCCCCGTGTGTCGCGGTCATGGTTGACCTTGTCGAAGATGTCGTCTTTCATCTCGACAAACAGTGTGGTGGTGTTGGTCGATTGGAGGATGGTGAACAGGTAGGTCTTCGTGGCTCCGTCTGCACCGCGTGGCCGTTCACAGGTGAGCCGGTAGGTCTTCCCGGTGTCCACAGTGGATAGGTAGTCGCCTTTGTGGTATGTGGTGTTGCCAATGGTTACGGGGCAGTCTTCGGTGTTGTAGGTGAGGCTGTCAATCACGGCGAAGGAAGGGAGGAAGAGGTAGTAGTGGTTGCTGCTGCTGTCTAACCATGCGTTGACGGTCACCGCCGAAGCGGAACGCCCTAATTTGAAAGCAATGCCTTCTTCTTTGTGCGAAGGGGTAAGAAGGCACGCAGCCACGAGGATTCCTGCCAACAGGATTCCAAAAACGGTGGTGATGATTCTGGCTCTTCGCATATTTCTTACTGTTCGATTCTTCTTTTGGGACCTTCATCAAATTGGCAACCAATGCCTTATTTATGTTGCACCTTTTTCTTGCCCAATGCAAATATACTACTAAATAATTAATAATTAAAAATTAAAAATTGTTTCACGGATCAACGCATTCCCATATTAACATATTCACGAATAATACCTGCGGAGGTTCTCCGCTCAATTCTCAATTGTTCAATTGTGGAGAAAAAGTTGTATTTTTGCATGAAGAAAATAGTTTTTTTTGCTGAATAAGAATAGTCAATCACTCAGATTATGAACAATATCCCTTTGGTCACTGTAGCTGTTCCGGTGTATAATGCGGAGCGTTTTTTACCGTCCGGGCTGGATTCTTTGTGGAACCAGACCTATCAAAATTTCGAAATCTTGCTGGCTGACGACGGGTCTACGGATGCAACGCCTTCGCTCTGTGACGAGATTGCTGCAAAGGATGGCCGTGTCCGCGTCCTCCACTGTCAACACCAGGGTGTGGGTGCCATGCGCAATGCCTTGGTGGAGAATGCGAGGGGGGACTACCTCTACTTTTTCGATATTGATGACTGGACGGAACGGGGGCTGCTGGAACGATGTGTGTCGGTCATGGAGGAGGGTGGTTACGACATGATTTTCTTCGGCTTCGAGGTGGAGAATCGCCCGTCAAACCAAAGGGAGCAGGTGCGTCTGCCTCACCGCGTGGTGCAAACCAACGATGAGTTTCGGGATTTCTATTGCAATGAATTGGCGGGGATGGCCTACGGTTGTGGCTATCTCCACTCCAAATTCTTCCGGATTTCCTTCCTGCGTCCGCTGTTTGAGGGTGGCAACCGGTTCGAGCATATCCCGATGCACGAGGATGAGATTTTCCTGCTTGGGCTTTTCAGCTATGTTGAGCGGACGTGCTCGCTGCCGGAGGTGTTTTATCATTATATCATTTACCCCAAGGGGAATGCATCGACTTCCTTCCGCCGCGACGGGGTGGACAATACCGTCAGGCTGTACCGCAAGAGGATGGAGCTGTACCGCACTTGGATTGGCGACAGCCCCGAGGTGCTTAAAATCTACCGTGAGCAGTTGCTGGTGGCTGCCAGCTACGGGCTGATGAAGCCCCAGTACTATTCCCATTCGGGCATGAACGCGGTTCAGCATTACCGTTATATTGCCGAGACGCTTGCGCTGCCGGAGGTGAGGGAGTGTGCCGCCCACTGCCGCATCCCCCTTGCCGACAGCCCCAAGAGTATTTTCGCCAAACTGATGGACGGCGCATTTTATGCCGACAGGCCTTTGGTGTTCTATGCTGTCCGCTGTTTGAGGGATTTCTATAAAAAGCACAAACGGTAGGTCTTTGAGGGCTGTTGGCTGTATCTTTAGCCCTTCGTTGGTGTCAGTTGCGCTGTTACTTGTTCCTCGTGGCGTGGGATAAATGATGTGGAAGGATTGGGGACCAAGCAGGGATGGAGATAAGCGAGGGTGGACAAGCCTGTTTCCTTAATGCTTAGAGGAGGGCTATGTGGCCGTCGATGCCTACCAGTCCGGCCGGGGTGGTGGGGATTTGAATGTGTTAATTCGTGAATGTGTTAATGTGTTAATTCGTGAATGTGTTGAGGCCGGGGTGGAGGAGTTGTTGAGGGTGGTGGTGATTTGAATGTGTTAATTCGTGAATGTGTTAATGTGTTAATTCGTGAATGTGTTGAGGCCGGGGTGGAGGAGGGGTGCGGCGTTGAGGTAGATTCGCTCGCCGTACCATTTCACGCCGCAGGAGGTTCCGTTGACTATCAGTTCGCAGATGTCGTACACCTGGCCGAGGTCGAAAATGGGGTCGGGGCCGATGCTGTCAAGGGGCAGATGGGCGGTGTAGGTGATGGTGCCGGCGAAGTCCTTGAATTGTGTTTGGCGGAGGTCGCAGAGTTGCGCCATGACGGTGTCGCGGGTCCAGCCCTCGATGGCGTGGCGGAGGGTGAGGTGCCAACCGGTGCGGAGGGGGGAATGGTGTCGACCCTCGTGGCAAGGGGGGGATCGGTTGGCCACGGGAGGGGTGATTTGAATGTGTTAATTCGTGAATGTGTTAATGTGTTAGTCGTGGATGAAGAGGCTCTCGGCTGGGGGGAGGTAGAGCCAGGCGGAGCCCTTTTCCAGTTGGAGTGGTTGTTTGCTGTCGGTGGCGGCGTTGTAGACCCTGGCGGTGCGGTGGCGATAGATTTCCACGGGGAATGAAATGAGGGAGGCGGTGGCACCGCGGAGGCGGGCGTTGACGAAGAGGAAGATGTCGTCGGCACGGTCGTTGCGGTAGTGGTTCTGGAGCAGGAAGGGGTCGGGGTCTGCTATTGTGACGGCATGGGGCAGGCGGAGGGTCTGCTGCGCGGTGCGGTACCAGCCGAGGTAGTTGCGGTCCGTCAGGTCGGGGACGAGGATGACGGGGAGTCGGGTGTTGAGGCTTGCGAGGGTGCTGTCCGATGTGTTGGGTGGTGTGACGAGGAGGGCGGTGTAGGCCTTGCAGCCGACAATGAGTTTGCCGTTTTGGATGATTGCGGTGTCGAGCTGGCTGCGGGTGACGAAGTCGCAGTTGCCGCCGTTTTTGTGTACGGCTTCCCACAGGAGGTAGGGGATGTCGTAGGGACTGCCCTTGGGGTAGTTGGGGAAGGGTTCGGTCTGCACGCCGTAGTGTGCCCAGAGGCTGTCGGTGGGGAGGAGGATGGCGATGTCGGTCTGCATGTCGGCGTTCTGTAGTATGGCTGCGGTGCGGCTGCGGTACTCGTTCAGCAGGTGGAAGTAGGGCCACCAGGTGTTCTGTGGGTTGAGGTAGCTGCCGTATTGCACCCAGCCGGGGAAACCGGCGGCGGGAGGCGAGTAGTTGAAGCCGTGCCACACGGAGTGGGTGGTGCCGCTGATGGCGCTCATGTCGCTGCCGAGTTTGAGGAGCTCGAGGGTGGTTTCGAAAAGGCGGTAGGTGTTGGTCATCTCTTCGGCGCTGACAAGGCGGCGGCCACTTTGGTGGGCAGCGGAGGAGACGAGCTTGTTGATCATGGTGTAGGCGCGGCCCCGGCGGTAGTCGCTGTCGGGCATCTCTTCGCCTATGCGGTGGCGCAGGTAGTTGGTGGTCCAGCTTTCGCCTTCGGGGATGTCGTAGGGCAGCGAGCTTTGGAGGGGGAAGAAGCCGCGTCCGTAGGCCTGGGCACGGGCTTGCACGCCTTGGCTGTGGCACCAGTCGACGAAGGTGAGGGTGTAACGCTCGTGGAGCAGTTGTGCCTTGACAAGCTCGTAGTGGTGGCGCACATGTGCCAGCTGCTGTTGGAACTGGGGGGTCTTGTGGGCCCCGTAGTTGTAGTCGGTCACCTCGCCCAGCCGTCCTGTTTTGAAGAGGATGAGGGGGAGCCAGGGCATGAGGTCATAGCCTTGCCGGCGGAGGAATTCGGCGGCGAAATCGTCGGTCCAGTTGCTGCCTTCCAGCTCCATGCTGTCGGCAAAGTAGGCGCGGAGCCATTGGCTCATGGGCCCTAAGCGGCGCTGCAGGGCGGTGGAGAAGTGGGTGAGGTATTGGCTGACGGCTTGGCGGTTGAGGTGGTCGAGGATGGGGCCGGAGGCTCCGGGGGCTCCGTTGATGACGCTGGCAAAGGAGCGGCAGCGGACGAGGGCGTAGAGACGGGTGCAGGGAACCCCTGTGGGGGAGACGTATGAGCCGGGAGTAGCGGTAAGGGTGTCGGAGGCGGGGATGGGCAGGGGGAGCATCTGGTCGATGCGGCTGAGGGTGTCCGGGCAGAGCCAGAGGCCGAGGAGCTCGAATTGGCGGTCGGGGTTGGGCACGGTGACGGCGGGGTCGACGGCTTGGAAGATGTGGGACAGGGTGAGCACTTGGCTTGTATCGGTGCCGGTTTGCCCATCGGGGGATGGGATGTAGAGGGCGTCGCCGCGCAGGGTGAAGGGTGTGGAGTAAGTGAGCACCACTTGGGCGCGTTGGTTCATGGGGAGGTCCTCTGAGCCGAAAGGCCATCCCGACCCGACAAGGAGGTCGCACGGCATGCCTATTTGCTTGGCGTGGCTGAGGGCGGTGTGGAGGAGGTCGAGCCAGCGGTCGCTGAGCAGTGTTTGTGAGGGGATGCCCACCGAGTCGCATCGTTTGGCGGGGAACTCAATGGGATTGATTTCCACGCCGCCTATGCCGGCTTGGTGGAGCAGGTCTAATTGGCGTATGATTTCGGCTTTCTCTATCTTGTTGCCGTTCCACCACCAGCGGACAAAGGGCTGGGTGGGGAAACTCGTGCGTGCGTGCTCAGTGGGTGACGGCTGGGCAAAGGTGGCATGGCTCAGGAGGATGAGGAGGATGATAAGGGGTGTGGCTATGGGATGGGTTTTCATGACGGGAGGTTGTGGTCGTAGCGGTGTATCTGGTAAAGGTACCAGCTGAGCTGTACGGCGGTAATGAGGGCACTGACGACGGCAAAGAGGAGGATGGCAAGCGGGAAGTCGGCGCGGAGGATGCCGATGAGGAGGGCGGCGGCTCGGAGCACGAGTTGGATGACTTGCAGGATGAAGTCGACGCGCTGGGTGCTGAAGATGTTGCCGACAAAGGAGAGGGAGTTGCTGACCACAAGGATGGCCATCCAGGGGAGGAGGCAGCGCACGTAGTAGCCTGTGCCAACCCACTGGTTGCCGAAAAGGAAGACGAACACGGGCTCCGCAAAGAGGAAGATGAGCGGGCCGACAAGGAGGATGCCGCCTCCGAGCAGGAGGACAAAGCGGCCGACGTCGCGCCGCAGGGGCAGGTGACTCCGCACTTTGGCGGTAATGTTTTGGTAGAGGACTTTCTCGAAGGTGTTGGCCAGCACGCCGGCGGGGCGTTGGGTGAAGGTGAGGGCCAGCGCGAAGAGGCCGAGGAGGGGCTTGTCGAAATGGATGATCAGCCATATAAGCGGGAGGTTGGAGGAGAAGCTGCTGACCAGTTCGCGCGGCATGACATAGCGGGCAAAGTTGATGTATTTGCGGGCGAGGGGACGCAGCGGAGCGGTGGTGGGCTGGTAGTAGCCGCGCTTGTGGCAGACGACGTGGCGGAGGTAGAGATGGCCGCCCACTTTGCCCAGCACGGAGCCGAGGGGAAGGCCAATGGTGTGGAAGAGGTTCGCAACGAGGGCAAGGAGGCCGAAGAGGAGGCGCGTGGCAGTGGCGGAGGCGACGGTGACCACCTCGCCTATGGCCAGAGTGTTGTATTCTTTGTGGCGGTTGCAGAGGAAGACGTAGACGCGGTAGGTGCCCGTGAAGTAGACAAGCAGGGGGAGGAGGAGCAGCAGGAGGGGAGGGAGCTTGGAGGGGCTGATGCCGAAGAGGCCCATAAGAGCCGCGACAGCGAGCAGGAGGAGGGAGATCAGGGCGTTGATGCGGAAGGAGAGTCGGGCAAGGTCGGAGGCCTCGCGGTCGCTTTCGGCTATGACGATGGCCATCTCGTATTTGCAGGTGGAGAGGATGATGAGGACTTCGGTGTAGCTGAAGAAGACGTTGCAGAGGCCGAAGTCGTCGGGTGTGAAGAGCCGCAGCAGCAGTGTATAGGCCACAAAGGCAAGCCCTTGGGCAATGATGTTGCCGGTGAGCAGGGTGCCTGAGTTTTTGATGAATCGGTTGGCCACGGGAGGGGTGATTTGAATGTGTTAATTCGTGAATGTGTTAATGTGTTAATTCGTGAATGTGTTAATGTGTTAGTCGTGTTTCAATTTTCATTTTTCAATTTAAGAAGTATTTGCGGCCAGCCCACTCCACGGCCAGCAGCAGGATGATGAGTACGAGCAGCCAGGGCAAGGAGACGAGGGGCGTATAGCGCGTGTGGGTGTAGAGGATGTCTTTCAGGTCGTCGCGGTCGGCCAGGAGTTGCGGCAGCTGGCTTGCCGAGGCGACGGGCAGCATGGCACCTCCAGTGGTTTGGCTGAGAGTGTTGAGGAGGGTGTGGTCGGCGACGAGGTTGAGCTGCTCCAGATTGTAGGCTTCAACTACAAAAGTGCCGGACCAGTTGTATTCCTTGCCGCCGAAGGATGTGCGTGCCTGCAGGTGATAGCGGCCGGGGCTGAGGGTGCCGAGGGGCAGCGTGTAGCCCGTGCCGGAGGGGTGGAAGTCGTAGGTCAGGGTGGAGCCGGAGTCTGTCGCCGTGAGGGTGCAGGTGAGGGCGGGCGAGTTGGTGGGTTGCCAGTTGTCGTCGTAGAATTCGGCGTGCAGGGTGATGGGCTCGTCCTCGCGGTAGATGCGTTCGGCGGTGACGTGCAGACGGTCGCGACGCGAAGAGGTGGCGGTGTAGACCACCATCTTCTCGATGAGCTGGTCAAAATCGTCGTGGCTGCCGTTCATGAGGTAGCTGTGCAGACGCCATCGCCACAGCCCTTCGCCCACTACGTAGGCGCAGCGTACCCCCTCCACGCTGCCAAAGGCCATGAGGGGACGGTCGGTTGCCTGTCCGCCCACTGTGGCATAGAAAAGGCTCTGTGTGCCTGTTCCCGTGCGATAGGTGCCGAAGGGGGCTGACAGCGGAGGCAGAGCGGACATGCGTTGGGCCAAGTCTTGGGGCAGGGCGAAAAGGGTGAACCCTCCGTTGGGCGAAGCTGTCACCTGCTCGGCAAGGGTCTTTTTGGCGGTTATCTCCATCCCGCAGTGCAGGGAGTTGAAGCGTGCCAAGTCCGTGCGAGTTCCGACAATGTAGATGCGGGGCAGGGTGCGGGGCAAGGCGTTGACCCACCGCAGCCATTCGGCGTCGGAGGGCAGGTTGTGGAGGATGACCATGTCGAACTTCTCAAGAGAGTCCTTCCTCCATGAGGCTACACCTTGCGTGCCCACGGCCATTTGCACTTGGTAGTTGGGATTGGCCTCGATGCTCTGTTTGAGGGCTCCGAGGTCGGGATGTGCGGCTGGGGCGATGATGGCCACGCGGCGGCGTCCTTCGAGTACCTCAACCGTGACCGTGCGGCTGTTGTTGGCCGTGGTCAGTTCGGCGGGAGAGGGTGAAAGGGAGAGGGTGAAGGTTTGCAGACCGGGTTTGTCGACCGTAACGGGGAGGGTGACGGTCTGTGCAAAGGTGTTGTCGTCGTAGCTCAGCGGGTGGGAGGCAAGGTTCTTGCCATTGTGGCTAATGGTGAGGGTGGCGTGCTGCCCACGCAGCTGTGTGGCCCGCACGGTGATTTCCATAGGTAGCTGGCTGCCCGCGTAGGCTGTGCGGTTGCAGCGCACTGTGGCCACCCAGGCGTCGCGTTGCGGCGTGGTGTCGCCAAGGGCGATGGTGTAGACAGGCACTCCAAGGGCTGTGGCAGCGGCTTCAGGGGCATTGCCTTGATTGTGGATGCCGTCACTCAGCAGAACCACTGCGCCCAGATTGCGCCCCGCATAGCGGTCAGCCACATCGGTGAGGGCGGCGGAGATGTTGGTGCTGCCGCCTCCGAACGAGTCGTACACCACCTCGTATCTCTTTTCCAGGTCGTACAGGCTTTCGGGCAGAGCCCGCTCAGCGGCGGGGATAGAGCCGCTCACGTCGCGGCACACCACCACAAGAGGGCGTTCGTGTCCGCTTACCTTGCGTTTCATTACAGGACCGAGAAGTAAAAACGCCAGCAAGGAAACCATAAGGAACCGCACCGCCGCCAGCAAGATAACGGGTTTGCGGTTTGCGGCCTCCTGATGACGGGTGCCGACCCAATAGAGGGCAGCACTATAGACCGCTCCCGCCACTACACAGAGCGGCACGCAATACCAAGGATAGTCAAAAAAAACTTGCATCACAATCACTTTTTTTAACACCGGCAGAAGTGCTCCGCCCACCGGAGGTACTCCGTCCGCCAAAATAATTTTGCAAAGATACGAAAAAAAATCGTATCTTTGCATTTTGAAAACAATAAATTGATGAGCATGCAATATCATTACCCTGTCAAACACCGCAAAATGAAACCGGCAGTGATTATTATGCTTGCCGCCTCCCTGTTTGTGGGGGTCTCCTGTGGGCATAAAAACAAAACAGCATCCATGAGTAACATTGATTCCAACACTGTTCAGGCCACGCTTGGAGAGTTGCGCCAGCAGTATGGCGATGACGCTATGCCGCGTGCCGAGCGCAGTGTGCCACAAGTGGCTGCCCTCTGGACTGCCAACGACGGCACACCCGACGAATTCCGTGTCTTCTGTCTTAGACATTTCGAGGCCGATACCGCCGCCCTGTGGCGCATGGCCCAGACCCTTCAGGCCAATCTGGAAAGCCTGTGGGGCTGTTTCAACAAAATCAGCGTCGACCTCAAACTGCCGCTACACGTGGCTGGTCCTGAACCGACGGAACTGGACGAGATGTTCGGCGGTTTCGACCCTTCGGCTCATTTCGACGACGATATGTACCAGCAGAAGATAGCCTTCGTGGTGGCACTCAATTTCCCCTTCTACACCCTCGACGAGAAGAACCAGATGGGTGCACAGTGGAGCCGTCGCCAGTGGGCATACGCCCGTTTGGGCGACCTTTTCACCTCGCGCGTGCCCGCTTCGGCCAACCAACAATTAGCCAACCAGCTGGCCGCTGCCGACAACTATATCTCCAACTACAACATCATGATGGGGCGCTTGGTGGACGAACAGGGCAACCACCTTTTCCCCGATATGGCCCTTATCACCCACTGGGGCTTGCGCGACGAGCTGAAGACCCACTATAACCAGGGCGACACGGGCTTGGCCAAGCAACGCATCATCTACCAAGTGATGCGCCGCATCATAGACCAGAGCATCCCCCAGTGCGTCATCAACAACGCGCAGTACAGCTGGAACCCCTACAGCAACGCTGTGCTTGATGGGCAGGGGCATGCCTTAGACAATCCGGAGCGCGAGCCGGACACCCGCTACCACTATTTCCTTGGCAATTTCCATGCCATGCAGCAGGTGGACCGCTACAATCCACGCTACCCCACTGCCATAGCTCGCGCCTTTGACTACGATATGGAGGTGAGCTATGACGAGATTGAGCAGCTCTTCACCGCCTTCCTTACCTCGCCACAGGTGGCGGACGTGGCAAAGCTCATCAGCCAGCGGGTGGGTCGCAAGCTGGAACCCTTCGACATCTGGTACGACGGTTTCAAGAGCCGCAGCACCATCAACGAGGACGACCTCTCCGCCATGACGCGCCGCCTCTACCCCAACCGGGAGGCTTTTGCACAGAAGGGCATGCCCTCTATACTGCGTCAACTTGGCTTCACGCCTGAGCGCATTCAGTTCATCTGCTCCCACGTCACCGTGGACCCCTCGCGCGGCGCCGGCCACGCATGGGAGAGCAACATGCGCTCCGACAATGCCCGTCTGCGCACCCGCATTGCCCCTGACGGCATGGACTACAAGGGCTACAACATCGCCGTCCACGAGTTTGGCCACAATGTGGAGCAAACCATCACCCTCCACGATGTGGACAACTACATCATGAAAGGAGTCCCCAACACCGCCTTCACCGAGGCCTTGGCTTTCGTCTTTCAGGGGCGCGACCTTGCATTCCTTGGTTATCACGACAACAATTCGCAGTCCGAGGCTCTCGAAACCCTCGACATCTTTTGGGGATGCTATGAAATCATGGGTGTGGCATTAGTGGACATGTACTCTTGGCACTGGCTTTACGACCACCCTGACGCCACCGTCACCCAGCTCAAGGAGCAGGTCATGACCATAGCCCGGCAGGTTTGGAACAAGTATTATGCCCCCTATCTTGGCGAGCCCGATTCACCCATCCTGGCCATCTATAGCCACATGATTGATTCCCCGCTCTATCTTGCCAACTATCCCTATGGCCACATCATCCAGTTCCAGTTAGAGCAGCAGCTGCGCGGCAAGAACATTGCCGACGAGATTCAGCGCATCTTCCCCGTCGGGCGTCTCACACCGCAGCATTGGATGCGCCACGCTGTGGGCAGCAATGTCTCCACACAGCCCCTCCTTGACGCCGCCGCCGAGGCAGTAAAAAAGATGAGATAATTATGTCAAAATAATCAGAGTACTCGGAGTATTCTGAGTACTCCGAATTACTCCGAATACTCCGAGATAATAACTAAAAAATATAAACCTCATGAAAAAAATCCTATCCATTTTCACATTGGCTGTGCTGCTGATGCCGGCAGCCGTAGCCGACGAGGGCATGTGGATTCCCATGCTCCTGGGCAAGAACCAGGCTGCCATGCAGAAGGCTGGCATGCACATCACCGCCAAAGACATCTACGACATCAACAACGCCTGTCTCAAAGATGCCGTCATCCTCTTCAACCAAGGCTGCACTGGCGAGTTCGTCTCCGATCAAGGCCTTTTCCTCACCAACCACCATTGCGGCTACTACTACATCACCAGCAACAGCACCGTGGAGCACGACTACCTCACCCATGGTTTCTGGGCCATGGACCGCAGCCAGGAGATTCCCTGCCGTGGGCTTACGGCAACCCGTCTTGTGCGTATGGAAGATGTCACCAACCGTGTTCTTGAAGGCATCGACGACAAAACCTCCGAGGCCGAGCGCGAGCGCATCGTCAAGCAGAACATTGCTATCCTCTCCGTCGAGGCCGTTGCCGGCACGCACTACAAGGCCGTCATCAAACCCTTCTACTACGGCAACCAGTACTTCATGTACATCAACGAGGTCTTTACCGATGTGCGCCTTGTGGGTGCTCCCCCAAGCAATATAGGCAAGTTCGGTGGCGACACCGACAACTGGATGTGGCCTCGCCACACCGGCGACTTCTCCATGTTCCGCGTCTATGTGGGCAAGGACGGCAAACCCGCCAACTTCTCCAAGACCAATGTCCCCTACAAGCCCCTCAAGCATCTCGACATCTCCCTCAAAGGAGTTGACGAGGGCGACTTCACCTTCGTCTTCGGCTATCCCGGCACCACCCAGCGCTACGTCACCCACGACCAAGTCGACCTCCAGGCCCTGCAGGAAAATCCCGTCCGCATAGCCCTGCGCGACATCCGTCTGCATCATTACAATGCCGCCATGAACCAGTCTCCTGCCCAGCGTCTCAAATACGCCTCCAAGGTGGCCTCTATTGCCAACGGCTGGAAGAAATGGCAGGGCGAGACCCTCGGCATCCAGCGTCTCAAAGGCGTGCAGCAAAAGAAAGAGCAAGAAGCCGCCTTCCAGGCTTGGGCCGACAAGCGTCCTGAATACAAGAACGTCCTCCGCGACATGAGCCGTGCCTACGACCGTCTCCGCCCCATCGAGCTGGAGTGGACCTACTTCAACGAGGCCGTCATGGCTTCCGACTTCATGAACCGTGCCTACAAGCTCTGGAGCATGGCTCAGCAAACCTTCAACAATGACAGTCTGGCCCGCATTGAGTGCGACAAGCTTATAGCTGCCAACCAGAAGTATTTCGAGGACTTTGAACTCCACTCGCCAGTCGACCGTGCCATCTTCGTCGAGACGTTTCTCTACATGTGGCGTGCCGGCTACGCGCCCTACCTCGACAAGAAAGGCAAGGATGAGGCCGGCGTGCAGCGTATGCTCGAAAACATCTACGACAAGTCCATGCTCAACAACCACTCCAAATACGACAAATTCCTCAAATCCTACAAAGCCAAAAACAGGCAGAAGGTACTCAACGACCCTGCTGTCGACCTTTTCAGTGTCGCCTACAGCTATGCCTACACGCCCGACAAGGAAACCGACTACGACATCAACCGGCGTGAAATCAACCGCCTCATGCGTACCTATGTGCGCGGCATGATGCAGCAGTTCCCCGACAGCAACTTCTTCCCCGATGCCAACCTCACCCTCCGTGTGGCTTACGGTCATGTGCAGGGCTTCCGCCCCAAGGATGCCGTCTACTACACACCCTACAGCACCCTTGAAGGCATCATGGAGAAGGAGAATCCCGACATCTACGACTACGTTGTCGAGCCCCGCCTCAAAGAGCTCTACAACAACCGCGATTACGGCCGTTATGCCAACGCCAAGGGCGAAATGCCTGTAGGCTTTATAGCCACCAACCACACCACCGGCGGCAACAGCGGCAGTCCTGTCCTCAATGCCGACGGCCAGCTCATAGGCATCAACTTCGACCGCTGCTGGGAGGGCACCATGAGCGACCTCCTCTTCGATCCCAACTATTGCCGCAACATCAGCCTCGACATCCGCTACTGCCTCTTCATTATCGACAAGTTTGCGGGAGCCAAGCACCTCATTGACGAAATGACCATCGTCGACTAAGAAGTAAGAAACTGAAAACTGAAAAGTGGAATCGGGTATACACACCCATTCCACTTTTCACTTTCAAAAATACCCCCAAAAACGCAAAAAATCATCTTCAAAAACCCATTTTGCAGACCCCTTTTAGAAAAAAATGGTGCTGATAATCAGTAAAAAGAAAAAAAAATTTGGTCAGTTCAAAAAAAGGTTGTACTTTTGCACCCGATTTCGAGAGAAACGAAGGGGTATTAGCTCAGTAGGCTAGAGCGCTTGCATGGCATGCAAGAGGTCATCGGTTCGACTCCGATATACTCCACAGAGAGGGTCGCTGCGACGGCCCTTTTTTTGTAAACGGGGTATTAGCTCATTTGGTAGAGCGTTAGGTTCGCAATCTAAAGGTAACGGGTTCGACTCCCGTATACTCCACAAGATGACGTCCCTTTGCCGAAAGCGTCATTTCAAGACGACAAGATGAATAGCAAAAAGGGTTCACATGGTTTTCTCAACACCTTTCGTTCTTAATTCTGCTCATTCCCAACTCATAGTGGGGTCGGATATAAAGGAGAATCATTCCCCCACTTATCAGTGCATTGGTGCGGGTGCTGGCTGCCCTGCCGTGAGTGTAACCATAGACGGCATCACCGACTTCACGGAGACGACCACTACCATCGGCTGTTTCTCGGCAGTCCTCTCAAACAGCAATAAAACTTGGACGCTGACCAACACAAGCAGCAAATAGTCCTCTTGCTGGGAATAGACGCTCGGCAACTAACGGCCTCTGTACGCAAGCAGAGGCCGTTTTTTTCCTTGAATCTGCTGCGGTGTGTATTGAAATTTTGTGCCGTGTGCTTTTTTTTTCGTATCTTTGCACTTTATTTTAATTTGCATCCTAAAATCCGCAAACAAAAAACAAGTTTGTTTCAGTGATATTTCGTATGGGAAAAATAGGGCATCGACACAGCCCGTACAGTAGATGACTGGCAAAATCCTTGGGTACGGACACAGCCTCCCCCTCCCCATGCGGGGTTT
>JAFVCA010000039.1 GCA_017479705.1 Bacteroidales bacterium | reverse complement strand
GGCCGACCCGCGCGGCAACGAGATTACGGACACCATTTGGGATGAACCCAGCATCGGCATCATTGGCTTAGAGGCTGGTACCAACTACATGGTCCGTGTGCGTACCTACTGCGGCGACGACAACTACAGTGCCTACGTCTCAACCAACTTCCGCACCACCGGCGGCGTCGGCATCGACGATGTGAACACCGTCTCCTGCACCATCTATCCCAACCCCACCACCAGCTCCACCACCATCAGCGTCAGCGGAGTGAACGGCAAGGTGAAGATAGAGGTGGTTGACATGAACGGCCGTGTTGTCAGCTCCGACAACCTTGAGTGCAGCAGCGACTGCGTCAAGACCATGGATGTTGACCGTCTGGCTCAGGGTGCCTACTTCGTCCGCATCACTGGCGAGAGCGTCAACATGGTCCGCAAGTTGATTGTTCGATAACTCTTCCAAGGGTTTCGAAACCCTTTAGTAAAACCTCTATACCGCCACGGGCGACCCCAAGGGTCGCCCGTGGCTTTTTTTATGTCCGCTCCTTTCACCTCCTTTGTCGGACGCTCCGGCCTTAGTCTTTCCATTGTGGTTGGGAGAAGTGTTGAAGATGAGTAGGAGAACGACATGGAAAGGAGCGGTGCAGGTTCGGCGGAATATCAATCTTCCGGGTTGCCAGATTCACTGATTTGGCTATGTTATTGCCCTGAAGAATAGTTGTCGCATGATTAATAATATGATGATTCGGTTATTATTGGGATGTTTTCCGCACCTAATGAAATAAACTATGTTTTGTCATACACCAATAGGGCAGTCTATGAAGTTGAAAGGTGCGAAATCGTTAGCAAAAGGCAGGGTTGTGCCCCTTGCGTGCCGGTTGCAGTTGCTGTGCGGAATGGCCGCAATGGTTCCCCGATGTGTTTTATACAATCCGTTAAAGTTATATACTAAATTTACGGCGTTTATCACGGCCTGTATTGCGTTATCTGCATCTTTTTTGAAAAAAGACTCGATCTCTGAGAAAAAATTCGTATTTTTGCATCGTGACATGAGGGTACATTTTATGATTTGTCACTGCAAAATTACTAATAATTAGTTAATTATGCAAGCCTTCATGTCACTTTTTATTAACAAAATAACTTGTCAAACTTAAGTTATATATAAGTGTAAATAGACTTGCAGTGTAGGAGCAATGATGTTAAATCGTATTTCATGATAGAAGGTTAATACTTGGTTGCCGGGTAGGTTAAAGGGCTCTGCCTGTTCGGATGGCCAAAATTGTAAAATGAGTCCACACTAATACAATTTCATTTATGAAAAAACGCTTACAAAAAATGCTACTCTTGGCGGCGGTAATGTTCGCTCCGTGGGTGGCGCGTGGCCAATCGCTGACGGATTACAGTCTGTTGGTGGACACGGTTACGTTCAATTCCATCGCGTCTACAGGCACGGCCATGAATTTTTCAACTCTTGATGATGGCTATGCCACGGTCAACCTGCCTTTCTCCATCGCCTTTGGCGAAAGCTCCTTTGCGTCGGGTGCTCCCATAGCATGCTCCGCCAACGGCTTTCTCCAGTTGGGCGTGAGTAATACAAGTGGCACAACGGCCAGCTATTCCTCTTCAAGTGCATGCTATCTCACGGCTCTCCTCCAGCAGGATGCCCACTTGGGGCGCAGCACTGGAGCTGGTGCCTACTGTCAGTATGATGCCACGGCAGGCACGTTCACCATTGAGTATCATCTGCTGGGTCTCTACAGCGAGCCATACGGCGCTTACTCTTACCAGATTGTATTCCATAGTAACAGCGATATAGAAATCATCTATGACTCTGTAGACAGGGGTACGGCATCCCCCTACATGGTCACCTATCTGTCCGACGGTCCCAACAACGACCGTTTGTTCCTTGCCGGTGCATGGGCAAACCCCACTATGTCTTTGTCCTACACCACACGTCCCATCACCAATCTACCCGCCCACGGTCTGCGCTATCGCTTTGTGCGCCCCACCGTTTCCTGCCCCAAGCCCATCGCGATAACGGTGAGCAACAAAACGGCCACTGGCTTTGATGTCAGCTGGACTGACACCAGCAGTGTCAACCAGTGGAAGGTGGAGCTGCTGAATGGCAGCATCGTGGAGAGTTTCGACATTGTGAGCGACACCACTGTTTCCTTCACCGAATTGGTCAGCAACACGGACTACACAGTGGCCGTGTCCGCCATCTGCGGCTATAACGACACGAGCGCGCCTTGCCGCAAGGTTGTCCACACGTTCTGTGCAGCGCTTGATTCCCTGCCTTATTTCAATGACTTCGAGTCCGCTGTCAGTAGCAGCAGCACTTCTCTGACTTTTGTCGACTGCATGTTCCGTCTGCACGACTCCCCGCAGTATTTCTATCCTTATGTCTACAACTATGCGGACTACTCCCATTCGGGCAACAAGTGCCTCTACTGGTATCACACCAATTCGCCCGGAGCGAATTACAGCAGCTACGAGTGTATGATCCTGCCTAATGTGGACACCGATGCGTTCCCCATCAATACACTGGAATTCTCTTTCTGGGCAAGAACCTCCTCGACCGGTTATTACCCGGTGCTTTATGCGGGAGTGATGTCCGACCCTGCCGACATCAACACCTTTGTCCCCTATGACACTATCAACATCAGCAATTCCATGTTGTATGAAAAGTACAGTGTCGACTTCTCCCGCTACACAGGTGGCGGTCAGTTTGTAGCCCTGCAGGCTCCTGCTGGCAGTTCTTACTGGTATGTGTATCTTGACGATGTGCAGCTGCGTGCCCGTAGGGATTGCCCGATTCCCACAGTGGAGGCTGTGCAGACCCTCAATCGGGACAGCATCACCGTGGCCTGGGCTGTCGACGACAGCAACAGCAGTGTTGTCGGCTACGACATGGTTTACGGTCCCCACGGTTTCAACCCCGACACAGCAACCACTGTCGTCTCCACCTCCGACACGTTCTATTTCTTCACCGATGAAGAGCTTCCCCTTGGCGCCACATACGATGTATATGTCCGCTCTACTTGCGGTGACGGCGAGAGCTACTGGTCTGAACCCCTTGTGTTCACCGCTGGCGGATACTATATGCCCCGGATCGGTTCCAACACGATTACGCTGACCGCCTGCGAGGGCATCATCTATGACGACCTTGGACCCACAGGCGCTTATGGCTTCAATGCCAATAGCACCCTCTTTGTCTATCCCGCTGACAGCACCAAGGCTTTGCGCATTGACGGAGGTTCGTCCTATACCTACAGCACGAGCGACTATCTGCGCATTTACGAAGGCCTCGGCACTTCGGGCCGCGTCCTGTTCGATGACTATGCAGTCTCTGTGAACCAGCTGATTGAGCCATACGTCACTGCTGGCGGCCCCATTACCATCCAGTTCCGTTCCAGCACGTACAATTCCGGCTATACTGGATTCCAGCTTCGTCTCTCCTGTGTTGACCGTCCCGAATGCCAGCGTCCTGAGAATTTTGTCATGACCAGTTTGGGATCCGACTCGGTAGCCTTCAGCTGGAACGACTATGACAACAGCGCTTGGCGCATCAAGTACGGCCCCAGCGGCTTTGATTACTTTGCCGACGAGAACGACGACACCGTCTCGCAGGAGGCATTATTCAGCACCACTACCGGTGCCATTGGCGGTCTGACTCCCAATACGGCATACGACTTCTATCTCTCTGCCAATTGTGGCAGCGAGGTCTCCCTGCCTCAGTTTATCTCCCTTGTGACGGCTTGCTATGCCATCCCCGACAGCGCACTGCCTTACCATTATGGCTTTGAGGATGCCACCACTGGCACCAACGGCCACATCAACGAGTGCTGGCGCAAGGGTCAGCACTGGCAGACCTCCAACTATCCCTACGCCTCCACGGGCTATCACGCCGAGGGCAACAAGAGCCTCTACTTCTATGGCTACAGCGGCACCTACCTCAGCTATGCTGCCATGCCCATGTTTGAATCACCTGTCCGTAACCTTATGGTCACGTTCAAGCTTTACAAGACTTCGCAGGACTACGGTTCGATTGAGCTCGGTGTGATGACCGACCCCAACGACTACACCACTTTCACTTCCTTAGGAACATATCAGCCCACGGCAGTGAATATTTGGGAGGAGTTCTCAGTCACGCTGAGCAACTATCGTGGCAATGGCCGTTTCATTGCTTTCATGCAGCGCAGCACCTACTCCACCTACCTCGACGACATTACCGTCGACTTCACGCCTACCTGCCCGCCTGTTGTCAATGTTGCAGTGCCTGAGGCCAGCACCACCTCCGCCTACGTCACCTGGGAATACCGCACGGGCTATCCCGAAACCCCGGACACCTACTTGGTAACCATTGCCGGCAACGGCTCACGCCACACCGACACCACCAACAACCAGTACTACATGGCCACGGGTCTTGCTTCCAATACCGAATACACCGTGGTGGTCACTCCCCAGTGCAGCGGCACCCTGGCTGGCGCCGACAGCACCACCTTCACAACCCGCAGATTCTCCTGCGCCGTCAACGACACCTCATTGATTGACACCGTCTATTACAGCACCGACAGCACTCAGACCAACGGTATCCCGGTCTATTCCAGCTGGGGCAACACTCTCTGCCAGTCCATCTTCACTGTTGAAGAACTCACTGATGCCGGTCTCCATGCCGGTGACATTTCGGGTATAGACCTTGGCTTCTATCAGAACTCCACTTATCCCAAAGAGATAAGCATCTATCTTGCCACCACCAACATCAATAGTTACAGCTCGCCGGCCAACCAAATCAGCCTGTCGGATCACGCACTGGGTTGCGCTGGTGTCGCTCTCCCCGTTGGTTCAAGAGGATGGCATTACTATGAATTTGACACTCCCTTCACCTGGGATGGCTCCAGCAATCTTGTTGTCACCGTCTTAGTCAACCAGCCCGCAGGTGTATCGCAGACCAGCTCCGGCTTCAATGGCTACAGCACTGCCACGCCCTCGCGCAATTCCTCCGTATATCGCTACAAGGACAGCAACCCGTACACTCCTACCGATGATATGAGCGGCAATGGCTACACCGGCACGGCTCGTCCCAGCATGGTGTTCCACACCACGGGCTGCGCCCAGGAAGCCACTTGTGCCCGTCCGCTGGTCCGTCTGATGGATTTCAACGATACCGAAGTGGAACTTGCTTGGGCTCCCGGCGGCAATGAGACTGCCTGGAATGTTGAGCACCGCGAGGCCGGGGCCACCTCCTGGACCACGGACCTCACCGCCACCACCGCCACCACCTATCGTTGGACCGGCCTTACCCCCAACACGGAGTATGAGTTCCGCGTCTCCCACTCCTGCACTGAAGGCACCTTTGCCACCGTTGTAAGTGCGTCGTTGCCCTGCACCCCGGTCGCCCTGCCGATGCAAGAAGGTTTTGCAACCTGGGCCACTGGTACAGGTGGAACTGTCCCCGAATGCTGGCATAAGTTCTCCTCCTATAGTACAAGTTATCCCTACGTCTCAACGAGCTACTCCTCCGATGGGGACAACCGTAGCATGTATTTCTACTCCACCAATACCACCTATACCTACTTGCTGCTCCCGTTGCTCGATGCTCGCATGGATACGGTGTTGATCTCCTTCGATGTAATGCGTGATTACGATGGCTATACCCACGAGGTTGCCGTCGGCGTCGTGACCGACCCCAACGACTTCTCCACCTTCCGTCAGGTCGGCACCGCCTATCCAGGAACGCCGTATGAATGGAGCCGTCACGAATTTGCCTTCAGCGGCATGCCTTACGGCTACATTGCTTTAGCGTCGCCTCGCAGCGTGTATGGCTATCCCTACGTGGACAACATCTTGGCAGAGTACTTCAACCCCTGCGTGCGTCCCTATAACATTACGCCCTCCAGTATTACCCTCACCACTGCCACCCTCTCCTGGAACGACAGCACAGCCACCAACTTTGAGTATCAGTACGGCCCACGAGGTTTCGCCCTCGGTACAGGCACGATGGGTACGGTCTCTGGTACCAGCAGAGTGACTATCTCCGGCCTGAGACAAGGCACCAACTATGATTTCTATGTCCGTGGCATTTGCAGTGCTGGCGATACCAGCAACTGGTCCTTCGCAACCACCTTTGCCACCACCTGCGGCAAGTTGGATTCCTTCCCCTTCTTCGAGGACTTCAACTCTTGGGGCTCCGGCACCTCTGTCCATGCCCCCAACTGCTGGATTTCGGGTAGCGACTACAGTACGAGCTACCCCTACATCTACTCCTACTACAACCATTCCGGCAGCACCGGCGGCGGCATGTATATGTACAACTACACCGGCTCCAATCCCAATTCCAAGACTTGGTTTACCCTCCCCGAGCTTGACACCACCGTCGCCCATGTCCGCGACCTTCAGGCTGTCTTCTATACACGTGCAGGTTCCACTGGAGGTGAACAAATCTATGTGGGCGTATGCTCCATCCCCGGCGTCATCTCCTCATTCACTCCGATAGACACTATCGATGTGCCATACCTCCCCACTACCTATGATTGGCAGCTCTTTGAGGTTCCGCTGAACAGATATGCCGGCAACGACCGCTACATCACATTTGTGGCAGCCCCCGTCAGTGGCAACAACACATGCTATCCTTCCATTGACGACCTCACCCTTGAGCGCATCCCCTCCTGCCAGCGTCCCGACTCGCTGACGGCCTTCAACCCCACCACCAACTCCATCGACCTCCAGTGGCGTTCCCGCAGCGAGGCCACCCAGTTTGTGGTTGAGTATGGCTATTTTGGCTTCACTCCCGGCACCGGCACGCAGGTCATTGCCAACAGCAACCCCTTCACCCTCTCCGGCCTTCCCACGGGCTATCAGGGCGAGTTCTACGTGCGCAACATCTGCGGCGCTGGCGACACTGGCGACTACAGCCGTGTCCCCGCCCAGTTCACCCTCCAGCAGGTGCCCGCCACCATCCCCTACAGCTACAACTTTGAGGATGCCTCTGAATGGGACACCTGGCATGTCAACAGCAACACGCCCATCTATTGGAGCCGTGGCACTGCTATGGCCTATGACAGCAACTATTCCATGTACATCTCCACCGACGGCGGCGCCACCTTTGGCACCAGCATGACCCGGAATGTCAATGCCTCCGTCTGGCGCGACATTGACTTCGGCCCCACGCCCAGCTCCTTCGATCTTACCTTCCGTCACAGAGAGGGTGCCACTCTCTCCGCCAGCTACGACGCTTTGATGGTCTTTGTGGTCGACACCAACAACCCCGTCGAAGCCTCCGATGCCAACATCACCACGCCTTGGGGCAGTGTCAACGACCTCTACCGCGTGGCTGCCGTCCGTCTCGACACCAACTGGACCACCGCCCGTGTCTCCATCGACACCATTTCGGGTGTCCACCGTCTTGTCTTCTTCTGGTTCAACCAGAACACTGGCGACAACTATCCGTGGGTCTTTGGCCCTGCTGCTGTCGACGACATCAGCATTGTCGAGTCCGCATGTCCCCGTCCGCTCAACATGGTTGTTGACGAGACCAGCATCACCTCTTCCACTGCCCGTGTCTCGTGGGACGGCTCTGCTGGTGTGCAGTACCGTGTGGCCTACCGCGTGGCCGGCACCTCGCCCAGCACCAACGCCTACGTCACCACTTCCAGCAACAATGCGCTGCTTACCGGTCTCTCCTCAATGACCAACTACGAGGCTTGGGTGCAGAAGATTTGTGGCACCGACAGCAGTGTCTTCAGCGATGGTGTAGCCTTTGCCACCAGCATCTGCGACGACAACACCGTTGCCCTTAGCTATGACAACTCTTGGCCTACCACCACCGACAATTATGCTCCTATGGGCTACAGCTACTACAACTACGGCTACGTCCAGACTCTTATCGACAGTGCCCAGCTTGCTGCCCTCGCTGGCCCCGTCACTGCCATGTCCTTCAGCTCTGTCGACGGCACCTGCGGCAACTACTACACCAACATGGACATCTACCTTGCCAATGTGCCTGACACGGACCTCTCGGCCGGCTTCATCATACCCAACAACACTAATCGCCAGTTTGTCCAAGTGACGAATGGCGCCAACCTCACCTATACCGATGGCGGATGGCACACCTTTGTACTCGACACCACCTTCGAATGGGACGGTCACAGCAATGTTCTTGTCTCCGTCAACCGTCGTCACGGCACCTACAGTAGTGGCGCCTCATTCAATGCCCACTCTACCACTGGGGTCAAGACCCGCTACATCTACGAAGACGGAAGCCCATACAGTCCAGCTACAGTCTCGGGTGGTACATCCGAAAACGTTGTCGGCGACCTCAAGCTCATCGCCTGCGGTGCCGCACCGGTCTGCCACCAGCCGTTAATCTCCGGCATTACCTACGACTACCAGTCCGCCACCATCACCTGGATGGGTGAAGGTACCGACTTCGAAGTCAACATCAAGGAGACTTCGGCCGCCAACTGGCCTGCCACCGACATCCCCGTCGCCGGCACCACCTACACCTTCACGGGACTCAACCCCTCCACGGACTACACCTTCCGTGTCCGTCAGAACTGCACTGCCGACAGCGCTGGCTACAGCGACTGGGTCATGGACAGCTTCGTCACCGACAGCCTGCCCTGCTTGGTGCCTGACGGCATCACCGTTGCCGACATCACCAACACCCATGCTTCCGTCGACTGGAACGTCAACGGCACCGAAACCGCTTGGGACATCCACGTCTGGTTCACCGGCGGTCTGGACAGCATCTATCGCGTCACCGCCCATCCCGCCACCGTCGGTGGCTTCATGGCCGGTCTGTCCTACAATGTCGCCGTCCGTCCGCTCTGCGGTGTCAACCTCTTTGCGGGCGACTGGAGCGACACCGTCAGCTTCACCACCGCCACCTGCCCCAACGTCACTAATATGACGGTCAGCAACGTCACCGCCAACAGTGCCACCATCAGTTGGGCTGCCGACCCGCAAGCCAACAGCTGGATTGTCGAGTACGGTTTCGAAGGCTTCAACCAGGGCACTGGCACCACTGTCACTGTTAGCGACATCAGCTACACCGCCACCGGTCTGGAGTGCGAGGCCAGCTACGACTTCTACGTCCGTGCCGTGTGCGGCACCGACTGGGTGAGCGAAAACTGGACGCACGTCACCTTTACCACTGCCGACTGCTCAGAGGCTTGCAACGCTCCCACGGGCGTCATGACCAATGTCACCGGCAACAGCGTGGCCGTCAGCTGGACTCCCGCCGAGGGCAACACCGCCTTCGAGGTTGAGTACGGCGCCCGCGGCTTCAGCCATGGCAACGGTACCGTCGTCTCCACCACCGAACCGGCTACCACCATCAACGGCCTTGAGTTCAACACCCAGTATGACCTCTATGTGCGTGCCCTCTGTGGTGCCGACAACTACAGCCCCTGGACTGGCGTTGCCACCTTCACCACCGCGACCCAAGGCATCCACCATGCCGACGCCACCTTCTGCACCATCTACCCCAACCCCGCTTCCGGCTCCACTACCATCAGCGTCAGCGGTGTGAATGGCAAGGTGAAGATTGAAGTTGTCGACATGAACGGCCGTGCTGTTGCCACCGAGACCCTCGAATGCAGCAGCGACTGCACCAAGACCATGGATGTCGACCACCTGTCGCACGGTGCCTACTTTGTCCGCATCACTTCCGACAACGTCAACATGGTCCGCAAGTTGATTGTCCGATAACACTTCCAAGGGTTTCTAACCCTTTAGTCCTGAATTTTGAGCGGCGGGCGGCCAAAAGGCCGCCCGCCGCTGTTATTGTTTCCGTCCCGGCTCTCCGCCCCTTGGCTCCCCGCTCAGCAGCAGTGGGTTTCTGGCTTCCTGTCCCCAGCTCCCTTCCTTGCCGTCTCCTTGTCTCTCGTGCGGCGCATCATTCCCCCAACGGAGGTGGGGGAAATGTCGGGGAACAATCATTTATGTGTCCCCGAAGCAGCGAGGGCAGGGGGGACGGTCGCTGCATGGAGTGTGGGGCAAAAGGGAGTGAATACTGGCTGTCGGGATTTTTTTTAGGCCGTGACACAATAAAAGATGCCCCTTTCTGTTATAAGTCAATATTCAATTAAAGCCTATCATCATGAAGTGTAGCATACCCAAAGGCACACGCGACTTCCTGCCTGCCGAGATGGCGCGTCGCAACTATATATTCGATACTATCCGCGAGGTTTTCAAGACCTTCGCTTTCGAACCTATTGAGACCCCTTCGCTCGAAAACCTCTCCACCCTGATGGGCAAGTATGGCGAGGAGGGTGACAAACTCCTGTTCAAAGTCCTCAATTCGGGTGATTTTATGGAGGGTGTGGATTTCACGCAGGACTACCACAAGGTGGCTCCCCGCATCTGCGACCGCGGTCTGCGCTATGACCTCACGGTCCCCTTTGCCCGTTTTGTGGTGCAGCACCGCGACCAGCTCACGTTCCCCTTCCGTCGCTATCAGCTCCAGCCGGTATGGCGTGCCGACCGCCCGCAGAAGGGCCGCTATCGCGAGTTCTACCAGTGCGATGCCGACATGATTGGCAGCACCTCGCTCCTCAACGAGTTGGAACTGGTGCAGATGATTGATGCCGTTTTCGAACGCCTTGATGTCGAGGTGACGGTGAAAATCAACAACCGCAAAGTGCTGGCCGGCATTGCCGAGCACATCGGCGCGCCGGACAAGCTGGTGGACATCACCGTGGCCATTGACAAGCTGGACAAGATAGGCCTCGACAATGTGCGCGCCGAGCTCCGCGAGCGCGGCCTCGACGACACGCAGATTGCCGCCCTCGACCCCGTTTTTGCCCTTACGGGCGACGCCACCGAGAAGCTCGGCCAGTTGGCCAAGCTCTTTGAGGGCAACGAGGTGGGTACCAAGGGCGTGGAAGAACTGAAGGAGCTCTTCGGCTACATAGCCCAGGTGAAGCCCCACTGCCATGTGGAGCTGGACCTGACCTTAGCCCGCGGACTGAACTACTACACGGGTGCCATCTTCGAGGTGAAGGCGCACAATGTGAGCATCGGCAGCATCTGCGGTGGCGGCCGTTATGACAACTTGACTGGCATTTTCGGTATGCCGGACGTGTCCGGCGTGGGCATCTCCTTTGGGGCTGACCGCATCTACGACGTGCTTACGGAGTTGGACAAGTTCCCCGCCAACCTCGGGCAGCCCGCCAAGGCTCTGTTCATCAACTTCGGAGCCGGGAGTCTGCCGTATGCCATCAGCTGCGCTGCACGGTTGCGCGCCGCGGGCATCAGCACCCTCATCTATCCCGACAACGCCAAGATGAAAAAGCAGATGGATTATGCCAACCGCTGCCACATGCCATACGTGGTGTTTGTGGGCGAGACGGAGATCGCCTCGCAGACGCTGACGGTGAAGGATATGACCACCGGCACACAGAGCACCCTGACACTGGAACAGGTGGTGGGGCTGCTGGCATAGAGGCGTGGCGCGCCAGCGGGTAGCGATGATGGACTGCGGCACAAAAGCGCCACAGCATCGCCACCGGGAAGGCGCAGTTATTAACGATACGATTACACAATACCAGAATGATGAAAAGACGTTTATTGCTATGGCTCTTGCTGCTGGCTGCGGCCGTGGGCGTGGCGCGGGGACAGGACACTGTGACGCGGCATGACACGGTTCTGCTGCTGCGCACGGACACTGTCTTCCTGACGCGCACGGACACGGTGACGGTGCGGGTGGTGGATAGCTCCATGCTCCGCAACGTGCAGGAACGCGAGGCGCTGATGGCCGAGAAGGAGAAGTTCTATAAGGAAATCTTCACCAAGTCAGGCGTGGACCAGAACAAGATTGAGGCCGACCGCGACCATTACCGCCATCTGGTGGACTCGCTGAACCAGCTTGTCCGCACCGCAGAGTTGGAGAATGTGCGCAAAGAGGAGGCCAACAAATACCTTCTGCAACGCGCCAAAGACGCCGAGGCACGAGTGGCCGAAGCCACAAACCGCAAGAAAAAGGTGCGTGCCATACAAGGCATAGCGATGCGTTTTTACCGCACGCCCAACTGGGAGGTGCGTCTGCAGCCCGCCGCCGAAGCCGGCACCTACAACAAGGTGCTGCGCAACCGCAATGCGGGCAACATCGAGTTTGATTTTGTCACCGGCGCGTCCGTCATGCTGTGGGATCTGACCCAATATTTCAACAAGGACCACAAGTCCGTCAAGCTGGGCGAGACCAAGCTCAAGACCCCTGAGCTGCGCAAATTTGATCAGGATTTTGCCTACGACGTGGGCATCTATGTGGGCTTCGGAGGCAGCAACCTCTTCAAGAATTTCTATGTCGGACCCTCGTTCCGCTTTGTCGATTTCTTCTACTTCACGGTGGGTGTCAACATTGCGGAGTACAATGTGCTGGTGTCCGGCTATGAAGAAGGGTCGGTGCTGAAGTCGGAGACCATCGACGATGTGACGGCCAAATCGTGGCTGCTCAAGCCTTTCTTGGCATTGAGCATAGACCTCGACTTCCTTTCCTACATCAAGAAGTGACGCGCTGGCGGCACGTGTTCATCCACGCGGACACAAGGTTTTTCTTACTCGGCAGTGCTGCGTAAAAAACGTTGTGTTAGATATGATTGTTGTCTGTTTGGCACCTAAAGATTCGAACCTGTGTCAGACAATGTTTGTTGCTGACCATTGACGGTTTAGATGGAACAACAGATAAAGGAATAACAATCAAATCAAAATCAAACACACATGAAGACATTCAGCAAGAGAGTGATACTGCTCTTTGTAGCAGTGGCCATCACCAGCCTTGCAGGCTGCAAAAAAGACCCCGTTGAAAAGCCTGTGGTTCCCAATGGGAATGACACTACACCGACGACAGAGACCGTGTCGCTGGTCGGGACATCGTGGGTGGGCGTGGTCAATGACTATTATGAACAGGACGGAAACAGATACCCGGCAGAGATGACGTGGAGCCTCGACTTCACCAACGAGACGGAGGGTGAATTGTTCTTCGAGTTGGTTGTTGCCAACCGGCCCCAACCGAGTTCAACCGTTGCATTCACCTACACATTTGACGGGCACGAGGGAGTGATGAACGCCGGGCAGATGGGCAGCACCCCGTTTGTCTACGATTCGGAGGCTCAAACCATTACTGCAACTCTGAATGTAAGGGTGCAAGGCAGCAATGTGACCATGGGTGGCTTGACGGTTTTCCACCCGCGTGAGTAGGAGAGGGGACGGCTTGGCGTTTGCTGACCTTTTCACGCCTGGCTGACCTGCTCCTAAGACTAAGGTTCAGAGAGAGCGTTTGTACTAAACAAAAAGAGGGTGTCCCGCCGGGACACCCTCTTTTTAGGTTTTGTACGGCTTGGGATGATTATTTCTCGAAATAGCGTTTGTAGAGGCCTTCGAGGGCTTTGCCGTGGCGGGCTTCGTCGCGGGCCATCTCGTGGACGGTGTCGTGGATGGCGTCGAGGTTGAGGGCCTTGGCACGTTTGGCAAGGTCGGTCTTGCCGGCGGTGGCACCGTACTCGGCGTCAACGCGCATCTTCAGATTCTGAGCGGTGCTGTCGGTCAGCACTTCACCCAGCAGCTCGGCAAACTTGGCGGCGTGTTCAGCCTCCTCGTAGGCGGCTTTCTCCCAGTAGAGACCCACTTCGGGATAGCCCTCGCGGTGGGCCACACGGGCCATGGCCAGATACATGCCTACCTCTTTGCACTCGCCTTCAAAGTTCATGCGGAGGTCGGCCTTGATGTCTTCGGGGGCATCCTTGGCCACGCCGACGATATGCTCGGCAGCCCAAGTCTTAATGTCCTCTTTCACTTCCTGCATTTGTTTGCCGCAGATGGGGCACTTCTCAGGCATCTCGTCGCCTTCATAAACATAGCCACACACGGGGCAGATAAATTTTTTACTCATTGTGTTCGTTGCTTTTTAGGGTTAATATTATGTTCTGTTCAAAATACAAAGATACTACTTTTTCCCGACATGGAGAAAAATAATTTTGCATGTCGAAATCTGAAGATGTTTTTGTCGCATACTTCTTTTATTGTTGGCTGGTGTAGCGTTGCCAGTGTGTCTTCAGCTTGCGTTCGAGGAAGAGGACGTCGTATAAGCCGGAATCAATGCGGTATTGTATGCCGTTCCGTAGGCGGATGAACACCTCTTTCTGGATGCTCACATAGCTGGTTATATGAGTGTCGAAATGCGATATGATGTCTCTGATGTCGTTCCAGCTAATAACGGCCTTGCTAACCTCAGTCCACTTGCCGTCGCGTGTTTTCTTGGTAGCATGAGTGATGGAGAGGTGAGCCGGGCTAACGACGATGCGGTCGTTCCAGAAACGCAGGATGTTGCTGGCACCCCAGAGAATGCATGCAATTGCCACTCCGCATAATATCTTGACCACAAGCACCTCCGTCTTGATGATGGGGAGGATAAGAACCGCTATGGCCGCCCCATAAAGAATCAGATAGAGCATGATGCTGACTTTGGTCTTATATATGGCCGTGGGGCGATTGTCGTTTTTTCCCATCATGAAGGCGTTGGCATTAGAAAAGGGGTGTATGGTCGACACACACCCCTTTGAAAAATGTCTCATACAAGATTTAGTCCAGCACCAGACTGGGGGCGCTGTAGGTGCGGCCGGCCAGCTCTTGGTTGAGCATGTAGAGACTCTTGGGGTCGTTGCCGAACAGCTCCATCTTGGTAATCATGTCGCGGGCGTTGGTTTCTTCTTCGCCTTGCTCTTTGATGAACCAGTCAAGGAACTGCATGGTGCGGAAGTCCTTCACCTCGTAGGCGGCGGCATAGATGTCGTTGATGAGGGAGGTGACATACTCTTCGTGGTGCAGCCCTTCTTTCAGCACGTCCATGTCGGCTTTGAACACCTTGTCGGGTTTGGCAATGGCGTCGAGGGTGACGGTGCAGTCATTGTTCTGCATGTATTGATAGAACAGCATGGCGTGGTCGCGCTCTTCCTGTGCCTGAATCATGTACCAGTTGGCGAAGCCGTTGAGGCCGCGCTGCTGGAAGTAGTTGTTCATGTCCAGATAGAGATAAGCGGAGTAGAGTTCCTTGTTGATTTGCTGATTGAGCAAGTCAGATACTTTTTTGTTTAACATGATGGTATTGTTTTTTTGAATTGTTGTTCAGTCTGTAATCTTTATGAAATCGGCTTTGCCGTGTTTGCACCAGGGGCAGACGTAGTCGTCTGGCATCTCGTCGCCTTCGTACACATATCCGCATGTCTGGCACACCCAGCGGGTCTTGCCGTCACCCGTGGGCTCTGCCATGGTTGCGGGCTTGGGTTTGATGTGCTGGTGGTAGTACTCGTAGGTGAGGGAGGGGTCGTTGTTCAGCAGCACGGACTCCTCGATGGTGGCAATGAAGAGGGTGTGCGTCCCCAGGTCAACCATCTGGCTCACCTTGCCGCTGAGGTAGGCGTTGCAATAGCGGGGCAGGTACAGCACCCCGTTGTTTGCGCGCATCTCCACCTCGCAATTCTCAAACTTGTTCACGTCGCGCCCACTTTGGAATCCGAAATGCTCTATCACTTTCATGGGGGTATGCTCCGTGAGCAACGACACGTTGAACAGTCCTGTACGGACAATCATGTCGTGCGTGTAATTCTGTTTGTTGACCGAGACAAGCATCTGCTGCGGTGTGTCCGTCAGCTGCGACGCTACGTTGATGATGCAGCCGTTGTCCTTGTCGCCTTCGCGGGCGGTGAGGACATACAGGCCATAGGTCAGCTTGAAAAGGGCATTTTGATTGTGGGTGTTCATTTTTTCTTTGTATTAATTGTCAACGTGAATAATTGTGTCTTTACGCATTGAGTCCGGCGACAATCAGGTTGGCTAAGAACTGCATGTCCTCCATCTGGCATTCCTTCATGGCCGATTTCAGCGACAGGTCTTCTCCCAGCACGGTGATGTTCTTCATCTCCTGCAACAGGGTGCGCATCTGTTTGCCGCTCTGTGCTGCCCAGGTTCCGTTCTCTATGATGGCCACCGTGCGGTTCTGCCAGGCGTGGGCTTTCAGGTCGTGCAGCAGGTCCTCCATCGGGGTGAAGATACCGGCGTTGTAGGTGGACGAGGCCAGCACCACATGGCTGTAGCGGAAACACTCGCTCACCAGCTGGCTCACATGTGTGTGGCTGGCGTCGTACATGGCAATGCCCTTCACGCCGTGTTCTGCCAGCAGTGAAGCCATCTTCTCAGCTGCCGCGGCCGTGTGGCCGTAGATGCTGGCGTAGATAATCAGCACGCCTCTCTCTTCGGGCTGGTAGCTGCTCCAGGTGACGTACTTGTCGATGAAGTAGCCCAAATCCTGCCGCCATATCGGGCCGTGCAGCGGGCATATCATCTGTATGTCGATAGCGGAGGCCTTCTTCAGCAGGGCCTGTGTCTGCATGCCGTATTTGCCCACAATGTTGATGTAGTAGCGGCGCGCGTCGTCAAGCCAGTCGCGGTCAAAATTCACCTCGTCGGCATAGATGTTGCCGTTCAGGGCGCCGAAGGTGCCGAAGGCATCGGCGGAGAAAAGAACCTTGTCCGTCGTGTCGTAGGTCACCATGGCTTCCGGCCAGTGCACCATCGGGGCCATCACAAAGGTCAGCGTGTGGCGGCCGGTGCACAGCGTGGCGCCCTCGGCCACTGTTTGCAGCCGGCTGTCAATCTCCACGTTGAAGAACTGCCGTATCATCGTCGCGGCCTTGGCGTTGGTCACTATCGTCACTTCCGGGTAGCGCAGCAGCAGGTCCTCTATCAGTGCGCAGTGGTCCGGCTCCATGTGGTTTACTATCAGGTAGTCCAGCTTGCGCCCCTTCAGCACGGCGGCCACATTCTCAAAGAATTGTCCGCTCACCGCGGCATCGGCGGTGTCCAGCAGCACGGTCTTCTCATCCAGCAGGATGTAGCTGTTGTACGACACTCCGCGGGGGATGGGATAGATGTTTTCAAACAGGGCGAGCTTGCGGTCGCTTGCACCTACATAGTAAAGGTCTTGGGTTATTTGTCTTGAGTTTTGCATTTTTGAACAGGAAATTAGAGAATGCAAAGATACGATTTTTTTCACATATAAAATGTTTTTTTACACAAAAAGGTGTTTTTACTTTTCAAATCGTTTTTTTTATGTATCTTTGCATCGTATTAGAAACAGGTTGCCGGCAGTACTTTCCCCTGTGTTCTGCTTGTCTATGCACACTCATGGCCCATGCTCCGCACCCTCTGTTTAACAATTGTTGATATGTCATTTCGCAAAACTATATCCTGCATTCTTTTTCCGCTCACGATGTGGTATGCCGTGGGGGTATGGATTCGCAACCTGATGTTCTCCCTTGGCCTTAAGCGTCAGGTAGCCCCCCCTGTCACCACCATCGGGGTGGGCAATCTCTGTGCCGGCGGTGCCGGCAAGACCCCTCATGTCGACTATCTCCTCCGGCTCCTCTCCCCGCACTACGAGACGGCCCTCCTCAGCCGTGGCTACCGCCGCCACACCAAAGGCTTCCTCCTCGACGATGGCTGCCACAGCCCCTCCCGCCTCGGCGACGAGCCCGCCATGCTTGCCGCCAAGTTTCCCAAACTCACCGTGGCCGTTTGCGAGGATAGGGTGGAGGGCGTCCTCCGGCTGCTCCAAAGCGAGCTCCCGCCACAGGTCATTGTCCTCGACGATGTCTACCAGCATCGCTCCATCAAACCCACCCTCAACATCCTCCTCACCGAGTACCACAAACCCTATTTCTCCGACCACATCATGCCCTTCGGCGACCTCCGCGAGTTCCGCTCCGCGTGCCGCCGTGCCCGCATGGTCATCGTCACCAAAGCCCCGGAGCAGCTCGACCCCATCTCGCGCCACTCCTTCGTCTCCCGCCTCCGCCTCCGTCCCCACCAGAAAGTCTTTTTCAGCCATATCCACTACGGCCACCCCCTGCCCCTCATGGGCACCACCGAACTCCCTCTCGACACCATCGACTCCGCTCTCGTCCTCACCGGCATTGCCCATCCCGAACCCATGCTGCAATACGTCTCGCAGCACTGCTCCGTAACCCCCCTGCGCTTTTCCGACCACCACCGCTACTCTCCCTCCGACCTCAAGCGCATCCGCCAGGCCTTCGACCAGCTCCAGGGCTCCCGCAAACTCATCCTCACCACCGAGAAGGATGCCGTCCGCCTCCGCGAGCTTGCCAGCTCCGACCTCATGGCCGGCCTCCCCGTCTACTACCTCCCCATCACGGTGCGCATAGACCCCTCTGCCGAGCAGGAGTTCGACCACACCATCGAGAGCATCGTCCACGAGAACGTCTCCTTCTTGGAGCGCATGAAGAACACAACATTCAATTTCTGAAACCATGATAGTAGAGATTTGTGCCAATTCGCGCCAGTCTGCTGCCAACGCCCTTGCGGGCGGAGCCCAGCGCATAGAGCTCTGCCGTCGGCTCGATGTGGGTGGCCTCACCCCCTCGGCGGACGACATTGATTATTGCCTCCACACCCTCCACCTCCGCACCCATGTCTTGGTGCGTCCCCGCGAGGGCGACTTCTGCTACTCTCCTGCCGAGTTCCAGCAGCTCTGCCGCGATGTGGAGCACTGCCGCTCCCTTGGTGCCCATGCCGTTGTTGTCGGTTTCCTCACCCCCGACGGCCTTGTCGACACCCTTCGCACCCGCCAGGTGGTCCAGCTCGCCGCTCCCATGCAGGTCACGTTCCACCGTGCCTTCGACGAGGTCATGTGCGACCCCCTCCTGGCCCTCAACGAGGTCATCGCCTCCGGCTGCCACCGCATCCTCACCTCCGGCTGCTCCCCTTCGGCTGAGCAGGGCATCCCCACGCTCCGCGCCTTGCAGGCTGCTGCCCGTGGCCGCATCGCCATCCTCGCCGGTGCCGGAGTCACCCCCGCCAATGCCGCCCGCATAGTGCGCGAAACCGGCGTGGCCGAAATCCACGGCTCCTGCAAGTCCACCCTGCCCGATGGCTCCGTCCAAACCGATACCGAAACCGTCAAGCAATTAATAAAATCCGTATCCTTATGAACACACATCGCCCCTCCGCCTTGCCGACACGCTTCGCGCTCCTGTCGCTGCTGGCTCTCCTTCTTTTCTCCGCCTGTTGCCGCGACCCCCATTTCATCACCGATGCTGCCTATCGCCAGCAGGTACAGTCCGATTTCGCCACCCGCATGGACCTCTTCGCCTCCGTGGGCTCACAGCTCGCTTTCTTAGACAACCTCGCACCCGCCGAGCGCGAGGCCATGCAGTTCCTCTATGCCTACATGCCCTATAGCGACCTGGCCGACTACTCCCCGGCCTTCTTCCTCAACCAGGTGCGCTACGCCTTCGCCGCCCGCGACACCATGCCGTGGGGGCGCACGGTGCCGGAGGATCTCTTCCGCCATTTCGTCCTCGTCTACCGTGTCAACAACGAGAACCTCGACACCGCACGCCAGTTCATGTTCCGCCAGCTCCGCGACCGTGTCCGCGGCCTCTCCATGTACGATGCCGCCCTCGAGGTCAACCACTGGTGCCACGAGCATGTAGCCTACCGCGCTGCCGACTCCCGCACCTCCGCGCCCCTCGCCACCATGCGCACCTCCCTCGGCCGCTGCGGTGAGGAGAGCACCTTTGCCGTCACCGCCCTGCGCTCCGTGGGCATCCCCGCACGCCAGTGTTACACACCCCGCTGGGCCCACTGCGACGACAACCATGCCTGGGTCGAGGTCTGGATTGCCGACTCCACTGGCAAGGGTGGCCAGTGGATGTTTCTCGGTGCTTGCGAACCCGACCCCCGTCTCAACATGGGCTGGTTCTCCGTCCCCTCCACTCGCTGCCTCATGGTCCATTCCAAGGCCTTTGGCCGCTACCGTGGCGACGAAGAGGTGGTCCGCCAGACTGCCCTCTACAGTGAGCTCAACCTCCTCAGCCACTACGCACCCACGCGCCGTGTCACCGTCACCGTCACCGACCCCCAGGGTAATCCCCTGCCGGGTGCCGACATCAAGTTCAAGATGTACAACTACGCCGAATACTACACCCTCGCCACCTACCAGGCCGACGCCCACGGCCAGGCCGCCCTCACCACCGGCCTCGGCGACATCCTCGTCTGGGCCACCGACGGCCACCGCTACACCTTCAGCAAACTCGACGTAAGAAAAGACAGCACTATAACCCTAACCCTCCCAGAAAACTCCGAGTACTCCGAATATTCCGAGTACTCCGAAAACTCCGAGTATTCCGAAAACTCCGAGTACTCCGAAAAAGTAGTCCTATTAGATATAGTCCCCCCAGCCCCAGGCAATCCCAAAGCCACTGCCACCGACCAGGAAACCGCCGCCAACGCCCGCCGTTTAGCCTACGAGGACTCCCTCCGCAACGCCTACACCGCCACCTTCCCCACCCACGACAACTTCAAGTCCTTCCTCCCCAAGGACTGGCTCTGGAACCCCAGCCTCTTCTCCGACGAGCAGGTGTGGGAAATCATCCAAAAATCCGAAGGCAACTACGCCGAGATTTGCAAGTTCTTTGAGCACTGGCCAGCCCAATACCGCAGTGGCGAACACATCTACGACTATCTCAAGTCCTACTCCGACAAGGATCTCCGCGACATCACCGCCGAGGTGCTGATAGCCCACGAAACCGGGTTCGACTGGCTGGACCACGTCAAAGGCACCGCCACGAACCGTCCCTACACCTACGACGTCTACAAGAAAGGCATCCTCCCAGCCCGCATCAGCAACGAGCTGGTGCGCCCCTACCGCAAAGAGCTTGCAGCCTTCAAAGGCATGACCGCCGACCAGATACGCTCCTGGACCCTCGACAGCATTGCCGTTGACGACACCGGCAACTACTACAACTGCCCCATCTCGCCCACAGGCGTCTACCGCCTGCGCCATGCCGACCCCCACAGCCGCGACATCTTCTTCGTAGCCGTCTGCCGCGCCGCCGGCATCCCAGCCTACCTCGACAACGCCACAGCCACCCTCTACACCTGGCAAGAAAACACCTGGCAAAAAACCACCCTAACCAACCAGAACAATCAGAATAATCAGAGTAATCAGAGTACTCCGAGTACTCAGAATAATCCGAGTACTCCGAAAACTCCGAGTACTCCGAAAACCCCAACCTCCCACCTAACCCTAACCTACCAAGGCAAGGACCCCGCCACCCCCATCTACTACCCCCACTTCACCCTCCAAAAGCTCGAAAACGGCGACTTCCGCACTTTCGACTTCGAGGACGACCCCCGCATGGCCTCCTTCCCCGCCACCCTCCCCGTCGAGCCCGGCACCTACTGCCTCTCCACCGGCACCCGCTACCCCGACGGCACCGTCCTCAGCCGTCTCCAGTTCTTCTCCATCCAGCCCGGCCAGCACCTCTCCCTCCCCATCGTCCTCCGCCCCTTGGTGGAACGCTCCTCCGCCTCCTCCGCCTCCGTCAGCCCCTCCATCCAGCTCACTGACGCGCTCTCCCTCGCTGCCCTTGCTGACAAAGGCACCTGCATCCTTGCCTTCCTCGGACCCCACCGCGAACCCGCCAAGCACCTGGTCAAGGAGATGACGCAGCAAGCCGAGGCCTTCCGCCAATGGGGCGGCCGCACCTTCGTCACCACCACCGATGCCGACAACCGCGACCTCCAGCTCCTGCCCAGGGCCACCGTCGTGGGCCTCGCCTCCGGACAGATGCTCCCCGCTGAGCAGACCCTCGCTCAGGCCCTCCACCTCGCCGACTACGAGTACCCCCTCGTGGCCGTCGTCGATGCTCAAGGCCACATCCTTTTCCACAGCCATGGCTACAGCATCGGCCTTGCCGAGCAGCTCCTCAAGCATTGCCGTCCGTGACCCGCGCCAATCCATCATCAACTATCAACCATTAAAACATCGATATCATGAAAAAAAGAATCCTTTCCCTCCTCCTTGGGCTGCTGCTCCTTGGCGGCACCCTCAGTGCCCAGACCTCCATGCGCGTGCCCCACGGCAGTTTTGAGCAGTGGACCTCCCATGCGGGCTATTCCGTCTCCCTCATGGGGCTCAGTCTGCCTGTCTACGATACCTTCTCGACCCCCACAGGGTGGGACCACTTAGCCTACCCCGTCAACGAGACCATCTCCCTCTTCGGTCTTAACGTCAATCTCAACACTACCCTCCCGTTGGTCAAGGTCTCCCGCGAGGCTGGCTCCGTGCCGGACAGCGCCAAGGCTGTCAAGCTCCACACCTTTATGCTCTCCGACCTCGTCAACCCCAACATCTACAGCTTAGCGGAGAACTTCCTCGACTCCATGCTCACACAGACCGTCTTCCCCTCCGTCCTCTCCACCGGAGCCGTGGACCTCGATGTCTTCATCCCCATAGCCACCAACCTCCTCTCCAACATGGACAGCGTCGAGGACCTCCTTGCCTCCTTGGCATTGATGGATGTCAACGAGCTCGTCTCCGGCGGCATAGCCCTCAGCGGCTTCCAACCCTCCCGCCTGACGGGTAGCTACAAGTACCACTCCGCCACCTCGGGCGACAATGGTGCCGTCCTCCTCCTCGGCACCCACTACAACACCCTCACCCACCAGCGCGATGTGGTGGGCGGCGGCGCCAACATCGCCCTCACCGACATGGCCAACTACACCCCCTTCACCGTCGACTACGTCTCCCTCCATCAGCTCCAGCCCTCCTTCCCCGAGCAGGCTCCGGACTCCCTCATCGTCCTCATACTCTCCTCCGCTGGCGAGCACATGCAGCAGGGCTCCTACCTCTGTGTCGACAACCTCGTTCTCTGGCACGACTCCGTCCCGCCCGCCACGCCGGACACCTGCGCCTCCCTCGCCTCCCTCGCCTCCCTGCCAGCTATCCATGAGGCCGTCCTCAACTGGAGCGCCACGGCACCCGTGGCGGGCTACGAACTGGAATACGGCCCTGCGGGATTCGCCCACGGCAGCGGCACACTCCTCACACTCACCAACAACACCGTCACCCTCACCACCCTCACCCCCAACACCGCCTACACCGCCTACGTCCGCACACGCTGCTCCGACAGCATCTACGGCAATTGGGCCTCCCTCTCCTTCACCACACTCCCCGACACCTGCTCACGCATCCTGAACCTCGTCGCACTCCCGGCCATCCACGAGGCCCATCTCACCTGGTCCACAACAGGTGCCGTGGCAGGCTACGAACTCGAATACGGCCCTGCGGGCTTTGTCCACGGCAGTGGCATCGCCATCCAGCCGGTTGCCGACTCGGCCACACTCTACGGCCTCGACCCCAACACCCTCTACGATGTCCGTCTGCGCACCCGTTGCTCCGACAGCGTCCATGGCGATTGGGCATCCCTCTCTTTCCGCACCCTCCCGGACACCTGTGCCTCTATCCTCTGGATTGAAATCGAGGAGGTCGCTATCGACGGCTTCCCCTGGAGCGAGCTCAGCTGGCAGGGCAGCTCCAACCCCGACCATTGGGAGATTGAGTACGGCCCCCAAGGCTTCGCCCACGGCAGCGGCACCCTCTTTACCTCCAATATCACTTCGCTCAACCTCAGTAGCCTTTTGGCCGAGGAACTGCAACCCAACACCTGGTACGACTTCTATGTCCGCTCCGTGTGCAACGACAGCGTCTATGGCGAGTGGAGTCCTGTCCAGCAGCTCCTCACCCACTGCGCTTTGGTCGACTCCCTCACCGTCCGGTCCGACTCCCTCACCTTCACCCCGGACGGCCTCGTAGCGGGCTACCGCGTCACTTGGATCGACAATTCCAATTCCCAACAATGGTCCGTCGAATACGGCATCCCCGGCCAAGTCTCACCCTTAGGTGGCTCTGTCCACTATGTCGATGCCCCCTATTTCGACATGCCTCCCCTCCGCCCCAGCACTCAGTACTATGTCAAAGTCTTCGCCCTCTGCGGCGAGGACAATTACGGCGATGCCGTCTGGATACCCTTCACCACCGCTGACCTGCCCGTAGCCATCAACACTGTCGGGGCCGCCGCACTCACCGTCAGCCCCAACCCCGCCGACGGCCAGTGCATGGTCACCCTTGCCGACGGCCAGTGCGCCGAGCTCACCCTCTTCAGCCTCGACGGCCGCAAGCTGCACACCTGCCGCACTGACGGCGCTCCCGTCCTCCTCCAGCTTCCCTCGCGCGGCGTCTTCCTGCTGCAGGCCGTCGCCCCCTCAGGCACCTCCACCTGCAAGATTGTCAGCAAGTAGGCCGCACCCCTGCGACCCACAATCCTTTAGGAGCCAGCCCCTGCGGGGCTGGCTCCTTCGTCTGCCGCCCTACAGCGGCTCCTTTTCACCCATTTAGACTTCATTTCTCTTACATTTTTCCCTTCTACGTTGGGCAAATGAAGCGGCAAATGGACTGCCTCCGCCCTGCAAGGACCGAGGCAAGAAAGACGCTCCTCCCCAAGTAGGCCATTAAACCCAAATCGGTCAATAGAAAAGCGGAATATAAATAAGGGGAGCTGTTATGTTGGCTATTAAGTGTAAACTCCTACGGAGTAGTGGGTGGGTGAGCCAGATACCTGCATTGGGCCTTGTCCCGTAGGGACTTTCGCTTAATGGCATATCAAATTGATGGATGGGGAATTTCAACGTAGGAGATTTCTACGTAGGGGGCAAAAATAGCCCGTCAGGGCTTTCCTCTCAGTAGAAATGCCGTGAATACCAAACCCCATTCCCCGTAGGGGATTTCTCTTAATCCATTTATAGAACCCGCTTCAGGTACAATCCAATGACCGCTTTGGGTTAAACGGGCGGACCCCCTGCTGGCAATTAGCTGGGGTGTGCCTTCGTGGTAGTGGCATGCAGCGCGCAGCTAATGGATGCAGCAGGGGATCCTCACGTTATCAGGGTATTCCGCTTACTGGCGGGGAGTGCCTGTCAGGATGAGCTTTTGGGTGGCGGAGGTGCTGGGAGTGGTGAGGGTGACGAAGTAGGTGCCGGCGGGGAGGCTGGCGAGGGAGAGGGAGAGGGAGAACGAGTGGCGGGGGAGGGAGCGGGAGAGGACTTCGTGGCCGGAGGCGTCGCGGAGGGTGAGGAGGGCGTCGGTGCCGAGGGGTTCAGCAAGGGTGACGGTGACATCGCCATTGGAGGGGTTGGGGGTGAGGGTGAAGAGGGCGGAGGCGGGGAGGGCGGAGTGGATGCCGAGGGAGTCCTGCTCGCGGAGGAAGAAGGCGGTGAAGGCGGTGTCCTGCGTGACGATGATGGTGCGGGGGTTGTCGGTGACGCTGTCGTTCCAGTGTGAGAAGTGGTAGTTGTCGACGGGTGAGTAGGCGGCGATGGTGGCGTTGTCGCCCTCGTAGTAGATGCTGTCGCCGGTGGTGCGGCAGAAGGAGTAGTTGCTGTTGACCTCGACGGAGAAGACGCTGCGGGGTTCGAAGAGGGCGGTGAAGGCAGTGTCCTGAGTGACGAAGATGGAGCGTGGGTTGTCGGTGTTGCCGTCGTTCCAGCGGGAGAATTTGTAGCCGCGATTGGGGACGGCGGTGATGGTCTGGGTGGTGGAGTCGGGGTAGAAGGCGGTGTAGAGTGCGGAGCCCTGGAGGGTGTCCTTCACAGATACTTCGACAAGCCACTGGTAGTCAGTAATGACACCAAAGGGACCGAAAGTTGCCTGCCTGAACCAATTGTCGTGCCAGGGGCCGTCGGGACCATTGTGTTGCATCATAAGGGCATTGCCGGGGGACCAACCTCCTTGTTCACCCCAGCTGAGATAGAACGTGGGTGGATGGTCGTAGCACCTGTTTCTCATGTTATATTTGTTATTCGTGCAAGAACCAGCAATCCAGAATTCACCTTCAACGGTCAGGACGGTGTCGAAAAGGATTTCGTACAGGTCGCAGTAGACAAAAGGATGAGTACCCCAAAAATAGCCAGAGTCTCCATTGGCAAAACGTTGGATACACATCTTTTTGGGCTTCAGGGTGTCCCATCGTTCAGTGGCGATGCGGGTAAGAAAGTTTGTGTTGCCGATGGGGATAGTGGTGTCCCTGGTATAGAGATATATGTATTCAGGTAGTTTTGTGCTGTCGAGAACGCCACGTGGCCACATGTGGTTATAAGCTGGAGGGTCGGGGAATATCTCACAATTTGATACCATGGCCCAAACCCCTTTTACTTTTACTGGGGATGAGGTATGTTGCTGATAGGCGTAATATGGGATTGTGTTGTCATATACCTCTTCAGCAGTATTGCAATTGAACATGGGCATAGGCCAGCGATGCCAATTTAATGTAGAATCATATAACCATTTTCTTGAATTTAGGTACCAATCGCAAGTGTCATACCATCCGTTTGAGTAGTAGAAGTTGCGCTGACGGCCGCAGGAGAGTGTGTCGGTACTCTGCGCCACTGCTTCCATGCCGAAAAAGAGCATGGAAATAATGATTATTAATGACTTTTTCATGATGTTAATTAATTTTGGTTATTGCATGTTGTACATAGATTTTCGGGTGTAATTTCCTTTTGGTCGATAAGTTCGGCCGCCCCAAAGCTAATCTCTCTGTTTGAAAATGGGAAACCCCACTCTACTACCATCAAGGCAGCCTGTTTTTCGGGGAATGTAGCGAAGTGTTTTGTCACATTGTCGAGACAGGAGATGTGTATGCTGTCAATGCTTTGGTAGATCAGTCCGAGTTTGTCCGCTCCCATGTGGCATGGAATATCGATGCCGTGCATGTTGCGGTACTGGGCAAGGGAGCGGAGCTTGTAGTCTTGTGAAGAACAAAAAGTCACAGTCTCATTGGGGTCGTTCCAGTTGGGGCAAGTGAGGAGCGCATTGGTATTAGTGTTGTCCGCAGAGAGGATGAAAGGGTTGTACGACCCATATTCCCATGTGCCGATGTCAACAATGCTGGCGTATTTGCCAGTTTTATAATAGATACTTTTGCTGTAGCTCATTTTGTGCGGGAAAGAGAAGAGCCTGACGGCGCCCATGGTGGAAGGAACGTCCCTTGCACAGAATGCTGCCCCGAATGTATTGTCGTAATAGTCTGTAAGGTATAGTCTCAAGGGAGCGAGGTTGTAGTGGAAATTGTAGCCGGGATCCGTGTTGAGGTAGTAGTGAGCCATGTAGTGAAAGGAGCTGAGATGATAGTCGTAGAAGAATCCCTTTCTGCTGGATCGGTCGATGAGGAACACTTGATGGTTGGGGTCATAGGTGGGGCTCGAGGGGTCAGCGAAGTCGTTCTGGCAATCGAGCGTGGCCAAGAGCGTGATACTGTCGAGGGAGGCGATTACGTCGGAGAAGAGAATGTTCGGGGTGGAGTTGACGATATCCAAGTTGTAGTGCCACCCAGAGCCGATGGTGTTGTACACTTCAAGCAGACAGCCCTGACTGGAAGATCCGTATGTGCCAGTGGCATAGACTATGGTAGGGACGCCGGGGTTGTTTGTGACGGTTAGTTGCGACAGGCTTCGGATAGTGTTAAGTGACTTGAAGACGATGCTGCCCGAGCCGGACTGCACGGCTTGGGGAGAGAAATGCCCAATAAAACCTTCGGAGTGGAGGATTGGAGAGTTGTAGGACTCTAAATAGGCATAGGTTGCAGTGCCACAGAAGTAGCATTCCCCGCCAAACATTTCCATGTCGGTGATGTTGATGTTGTAGTCGGTGCTGTCGATGGCGTTGAAGTAGGTGGTGTGGTAGCTTTCGGTGCCAGTGTAGTAGTCCTTTATGATAAAGGTGTGAAGGTTGATGCCCTTTGCAGGATTCTTGTATTGAGCAAGAATGACGCGGAAATTGCTGTTGCCGCATACCAGGCTGTTGGTAGTCTCCTTTATGTCAGGATAGTGCCAAACGTAGCTTGGGCAAAATTGTAGTACTTCGATGTCGCCTTGTGCCGAGGCGTTTGCCGCCAAGAGGCACATCATTAGTGGGGCGATCCACCATTTTGTTTTTTTGTTCATAGTAATAGTAATAAGATATTTTAATGTTTGATTTATTTGAACGGTCTTGCCGTGGGGGCAGTGTCCGTCTTGTTTAATTAGTCGCAAAAAAGGTCGAAATGTGACAGGGGATGGAGATTTTTTTTTGCATCCCCATAGACCTTTTGGAGCGGGGCGGTGGGCGTGGCGCCCTGTTGGCGATAGGCCAGTGGGTTGGTTTACAGTTTATGACGCTTGTTTCTTTTTTATGCGCACGGGCGCGCGTGATACATGATATTTAATGATTATCCGCAATCAGCCAAATATTCCTTGTAGCGTCTCTCCGAGACGCATACAGAAATGATTTTCAGACGCCCCACACTGCGTTCCTTGTGTGGGATTAATAAGATTATGCCTCTTCGAGGCATTTTTGTGGTAATTGCGGACAGTCATTTTATATTTTATTTTGTAGCGGTAAGGATGTAGAGGTTTCTCTTTTCGTCGTAGGTTATATTGACAGAATAACCCAAGTCACTCATTTCCTGCGCCCACTTGGCGGCCTCGTCGAGGTTGTCGGTCTCGAGGGTTTTGGTTTCCTTGGTTGCGCAGGATGTTGCTGACGGCCTCGAAGCGAGAAGGCGGAGGTGGTGTCCCTGGTGTGTCAGGGCTATCAGGTCCGCAATCAGGAGGTGGCGTTGGCTGCTGTCTTGAAGATGGGCGATGTGGGGTTCGCCATCAATAAGATAGTGGACTTGGATGTCTGTGTAGACATGTTGGGTGTTGGGGAGGACGGTGCCCTCCTTGTGGCAGGCGGCTGCCAAGCAGCCGAGCAAGGGAATGAGGATAAGTTTACTGTTCATTGTGATTGATTTTGATTGTTTTGATTATTTTGTTGCTTTGCTTTTCTTCGTGTCTCCACATATTCGAAATGAGCCCGAAATGCCTTGAGAGAGACTGCCGAGAGGTTGTCTGAACGGTAGATGGAGGCGCGTCTGAGGTGGTCTTGAATGACAACTAAATCGTAAGGGGGGTGGTCCGGGTAGTCTCCCATGCGTTGTTCGGGGTGATCCCTGATGCACAGCCAGGATTCCCATCGGTATTTTTCGGGGCAGATGATGAAGTTGTGTGTCCCGTAGAGTTCTTTGAGCAGACGGCGGTAGGCGGCGGTGTCGTTGGCAATGATGATGGTGATGTCGGTGGTGACGGTGTCGTCGAAGTGGAACTGTGAGATAAAGCCTGTTTGGAAGTCGGGGTCGTTGGCATAGCGGAAGTAGATGTCGGGTTGGGCATGGAGGGCGGCGGCGGAGAGCGCCAGGGCGAGGAGGGGGAGAGGAATGAGCTTCTTCATAGGGCTACACCATTAAATCGATATGGACTTGGTAGAAGAACAGGAGGGTGTCGCATACATCGGAGGAGCAGATGAAGTGGTCATATTGTGCGCCATCGAAGGAGAAGGAAGGTGGCGGGGTGAGGCTGATGCCGAGGTCGTCGCTGGGAGCGGGCAGGGCTTCGAGTGCGAGGAAGGATTCGGCTTCGGGCAGGGAGTCGGAGGTGGCAGGGGTGGGCGGCTGGTCGGTGGCGGGATTGTGGCGGGCGGGGCGCGGGGAGGACTTGGCTGCGGCGGGGAGGGGCAGCGGGGAGGGTAGGGGAGCGGAGGAGGCAGTGGGGTCGGCAACGACTTGCGCCAATGCGGGGCCGCCCGGAGCCGGGGTGCCGGGGGTGGGCAGGAGGAGGAGGGCTGCGGCTCCGAGCAGGAAGGGCACAAGGAGGGCTGCCACGCGGGGCCACAGGGGCCGGCGGCGCGGGACGGGGCGGAGCAGGGGCTCGGAGGGGAAGCTGCGGCTGGCGTTGAAGATGAGGGCCAGCTCCTCGTCGGTAAGGCTTGGGCTTTGCTCGGCCCGGCGCCGCCGCTCGATGAGGGGGCGCAGCAGCGGACTGTCGGCAAGGTTTTCTCTTTTCTTTTTCATAGGTGATGATGGTGTTGTATGAATTAATAATTTGTCGATTCTATGTCGTCGGGGTTGGTCAGGCTGTTGAGGCGGCGCAGACGGTTGCGGATGGCATGGAGGCGGTTATAGGTCTGGGACTTGGTTTTGTGGAGGTGGGCGGCAATCTCGTCGATGCTGAGGCCGTCGATGAACATGAGGATGGTTTCGCGGTCGCGGTCGTCCAGCTGGTTGATGAGGTGCTGTAGGTGGGGGACGAGGGGGTCGGGGGAGGTGTGGTCTTCCGGCAGGTTGGTGAGGTCGAGGCCGTAGACGAAGTGCTTTTGGTAGCGATCCTCGTCGCGGGTGATGTTGATGGCTTTGCGGTAGAGGGTGGTGTAGACCCATGCGCGGCTGTCGAGGAGGGTGGTGTCAGGGAGGTCGCGGAAGATGAGCCAGAGGTGGGTGGCGAGGTCGGTGGTGAGCTGGTGGAAGTTCAGGCTGTCGGGTTCCTCAAAATGGGCCGCTATACTCTTGATGAGCTTCTCGTTCTGCCGAACGATTGCGGTGAAGTGTTCCAGAGTATTGTTGTGGGTCTCCATGGAGGGTCAATCTTTTTGCAAAAGGGCATAGTTATCCCTTTTTATTCTATTAACACCAAAGGGTGGGTGTTTTTTTATATATGGCTATATATTTAACATCATTTAACATATAAGGGCCGCCTGCGGGGCTTTACGGGGTGGTGGCTTTTTGTTGAATAGCACGTGGCGGAGTTTTGCCATGGTGGGTTCTAAAGAATGATTTGGGGGGATTCCCTGTGGGGAATGAGTCGGGTAATCAATGTGTCTCTGTTGAAAGAAAAGCCCTGATGGGCTTTGTCTCGATACTGTCAACCTGTGGCGACAAGTCTATAGTGTCGAAATCATAGGGGGGTGCAGCATAACGCTTACGGTGGGGAAGAAGGGGTTGGCGGGCTGTTCCACAGTGATGGTGGCGGGTTGGTCGTATGCGTGGGAGACAAGTCTGGTGGATGCCTCGCCATGGTTGGCCAAATCTGGCGGGGCAAACCAGAGGACGATGCCCGTCTGCGCTATGCCGCTATAGGCATAGAGAAGTGTGAGTATGAGCAGCAACCGTCTTATTTGGATGGAAAGAAAAAAGAGAAAAGTGAAAGTCGTGCGGGTGAGGCAACGCTTTCCACTTTTCTCTTTTGGGTTTTTAATTAGATTTTAGTATCCGAAGATGTCTTCGAGCTTCAGCTTCTTCACCTTGCCGAATTTGGCGAGGGCGTTGAAGTCCATGTCGGCTTCCTTGCCGAGGCACATGTAGACCTTTTTCTGGCCTTTGATGTACTTGTGGTGGAAGTTGACGATGTCGTTCACAGTTACCTTGGGGTAGGCCTCGAAGAGCATCTTGGCATGGTTCTTCTTGGGGTTGAAGCCCATGCGCTCGTAGTAGAGGTAGCTGTTGATGATGCCCATCTTGGTGGTGCGGGCGGTGCGGATGGCACTGATTTCGGCCTCCTTGGCCATGTTGAAGTTGGCTTCGGCCACGGGCATCTGGTCAAAGAGCTCGTTGAAGGCGTTCATGGCGTCGATGAGCTTATCGTTCTGGGTGGCGATGATGGCGGCGTTGGTGAAGTAGCCGTCCTTGTCGCTGGGGGTGGCGTAGTAGCTCTGGGCGCTGTAGGCGAGGGAGCGTTTCTCACGCATCTCCTGGAAGACGATGGCGTTCATGGAACCGCCGAAGTACTCGTTGAAGATGTCCATGACGGCTTCGTTCTTGGTGTTGAACTTCTCACCACGGAAGTGCTCGCGCATGTAGGTCTGGTTGGCGTTGTAGTCGACAAAGTAGACAGTGTTCTCGCTGACGGCCTTGGGGGTGATCTTCTTGTTGGCGGGAGCCTTCTTGTCCATCTTGTAGGTGTAGTTGTTGGCAAGGGCGCGGAAGTTGTCAACGGTTTCGGGGCCGTAGTAGAGCACGCGGTGCTTGTAGTTGAAGAGGGTGTGGAGGGCGTCGGTGAGCTGCTTGCAGGTATAGGCCTTCAACTGAGCCTCGCTGACAATGTCGAGCGTAGGCGAGTCGCTGCCATAGATGCCATAGTTGCCGAGGGCGCGGAAGCAGTTCTGCTGATTGTGCTTGGCGTTTTCGCGGGCCTTGAGGATACGGGCCACAAGCATCTGGAGGGCTTGCTCGTTGGGCTGGGCGTCGGTGATAATCTCGTCGACGAGGGCGAGGGCTTTGGTCATGTTCTCGCTGAGGCCGCTGATGCTGATGTTGATGTTCTCCTGTCCGACGTTGACGCTATAGTTGCAGGCCAGTTTGTAGAACTCCTGCTGGAGCTGGTCGGGAGTGTGCTTGCTGGTGCCGAGGTATTCGAGCACGTCGGCTGCGAGGTCGAGGGTCTTGCCGAGCTGTCCGGCGCGGTAGCCGAAGTCGAAACGGTAGATGAGGTTGAAGGTCTTGTTCTCCTTGTTCTGGACATAGAGCACTTCAGCACCGTTTTTGAGTTTGGACTTGGTGAGGTCCTTGCTGAAGTCCACAAAGACGGGCTCGATGGGTTTCACCTGGCGGGCTTTGATTTCTTTCAGGAAGGCGCTCTCGTTGTCGCGGCCCACCTCGATGGGGGTGATGGGAGGTTTGGAGACCTTGAGGATGGGCTCAGGTTCGCCTTTGAGCTTGTTGATGATGACGTAGTTGTTGTCCTTGAAGAGGCGGTTGGCAAAGGCCACGATTTCGCGCTTGGTGATTTTGGAGAGTTCGTTGACCTCGTTGCAGACGTCGCCCCAGTTGCGGTGTTCGACGTAGGCGTAGGCCATCTGGCTGGCGCGGCTGTTGTTGCTTTCGGCGCGCTTCATGATGGCGAGTTTCATGTTGTTGATGGCGGCTTCAAGCATCCAGTCGTCGAATTTGCCTTGCTTGACGAGGGCAATCTGCTCGTCGAAGAGGGCCTGTACCTGCTCAAGGGTCTGGCCTTGCAGGGGCTGTCCGCCGAACATGAAGGCACCGTAGTCGTTGAGGGTGTAGGTGCCGGCGTATGCACCCATGCAGCGCTGCTGCTGGTTGATGTTGAGGTCGATGAGGCCGCACTTGCCGTTGTTCAGCACGCTCTCCAAGAGGTCGGCGAGCATGGCGTCGTGGCTGCCGTTGCCGCTGTCAAGGCGGTAGGCGCGGACGGTGTTCTCGGCGTCGAGGCCGGAGACGTTCTTGGTGATGACGGAGGTGATGGGCTTTTCGCGCTCAAACTGCAGTTCGGGTACGTTGCCGGGTTTCATGTTGCCCCAGTACTTGTCGATGATCTTGATGGCCTCGTCGGGGTCGAAGTCACCGGCCATGCTGATGCAGATGTTGTTGGGCACATAGTAGGTGGCCACGAAGTTGCGGATGTTGCGCATGGAGGGGTTCTTCAGGTGCTCCTGGCTGCCGAGGGTGGTCTGGTTGCCATAGGGGTGGTGGGGGAAGAGGGCGGCGAACATGGCGTCATAGACCTTGCGGTTGTCCTTGGTGAGGGACATGTTCTTCTCCTCGTAGATGGTCTCCAGCTCGGTGTGGAAGAGGCGCAGGACGAGGTGCTGGAAGCGGTCGGCCTGAATCTCGCACCAGGTCTCCAACTGGTTGTTGGGGATGTTCTCGACGTACATGGTGTAGTCGTTGCTGGTGAAGGCGTTGGTGCCGGTGGAGCCGATGGCGGTCATGGCCTTGTCGTACTCGTTGGCGACGGCAATCTTCGAGGCCTCGTAGCTCAGGCTGTCAATCTTGTGGTAGATGGCGGCGCGGGTCTGCGGGTCGTCGAACATGCGGTAGGCCTCAAAGAGGTCTTCAATCTTTTGGATGAGGACTTTCTCTTTCTCCCAGTCGGTGGTGCCGAGGCGTTGGGTACCCTTGAACATCATGTGTTCGAGATAGTGGGCCAGGCCGGTGGTCTCGTGGGGGTCGTTGCGCGAACCGGCGCGCACGGCGATGTAGGTCTGGATTTTGGGTGCATCCTTGTAGACGCTCATGAAGACTTTCAGACCGTTGTCCAGTGTGTACTCACGGACACCCAGCGGGTCGTTGGGATAGGTCTTGTACTGGTAGGTTTTTTGTGCCATGAGGGTGCCGCAAGCGAGCACGGACAGGGCCACGAAACAGAAAATTAAACGTACTTTTTTCATTTAAATTGTTATTAATTAATACTATGTGTGATTTGTTCAGCTCTTTTGAACATTCAAAGATACGAAAAATAATTGGGTTGGCAGAAAAAAATATTGCTGCTGCGTCACACCTCGTAAAGGGTAACTTCGCTCCTTCCCATTTTGGTGGCAATTACTTATAGGCCATTTGTTCCCTCATAATGGGAGAAATGAGTAACATGAACTATGCACAATGTTGCCAAGGAGTGGAGGAAGAGCGTCCCGACACTTTACGGACAGCTGGTTTGGAGCGGCCAGTTTGTCAGGAAACACCTGTTTTGGATGCTCTTTTACCCGGAAAGGTGCTGTGTATGTGGCTGGGGATTAGATGTCGGCGGGTGGAGGAGGATGGTTGCGCGGCACCGTGGAGCAGGGCCGCTGCGGGGTGGGAAAAGAGGGTTCATGCAAAAAAAAAAGTGTGTGATTGCATTTTATTTCGTATTTTTACAAATTGTTTTGCGCCACAGGATGCGGTGCAACATTTTTGTATACAGAGAAATAAAATAAGCACACCATCATGAAGAACACGGGAAACTCGCTTTTGGAAGGGATGGAGAGGCTGGGTTTGATAGCCGCTCGCATCAGACAGAACAAGGGGTCGATACCCCAAATTGAGATAGACATCATCTTGCAGGAGTTGCGCAATCTCTATATGGAGGCGCTCCAGCTGGAGGCTGAGGGTGAGAGCCCTGTGGCCGAGGACCCCGACGCACGTGCGGAGGAGGTGAAGAACCAGGCCACCGAGGCGCAGCGCAAAGCTGAGGAAGAGGCCGCCCGCAAGGCCGCCGAGGTGCAACGCAAGGCCGAGGAAGAGGCCGCCCGCAAGGCCGCCGAGGCACAACGCAAAGCTGAGGAAGAGGCCGCCCGCAAGGCCGCCGAGGCGCAACGCAAGGCCGAGGAAGAGGCCGCCCGCAAGGCCGCCGAGGCACAACGCAAAGCTGAGGAAGAGGCCGCCCGCAAGGTCGCCGAGGCGCAACGCAAAGCTGAGGAAGAGGCCGCCCGCAAGGCCGCCGAGGCGCAACGCAAGGCCGAGGAAGAGGCTGCCCGCAAGGCCGCGGAAGCCCAGCGCAAGGCTGAGGAAGAGGCCGCCCGCAAGGCCGCCGAGGCACAGCGCAAAGCCGAGGAAGAGGCTGCCCGCAAGGCCGCTGCCGAGGAGCTGAAGCCCATCTTTGCCCCCGAACCCGCCGAGCCGGAGGTAGCTCCCGTCATCGAGCCGGTGATGGAGACCATAGAGGGCAACCGGAACGACGAGCTGTTTGCCGAGGAGCCCCAACCCGCTGAGAAACCCGCCAAGCCCGCGAAGGGCAAGGGTCAGGAGTCGTCGCTGTTCGACTACCTGAAGAGCAGCAGCGAGGAGGAACCCCGTGTGCGCACTCTGGCTGACGCCCTGAACAAGCATGGCCGCAATGTGGAGGAGCAGCTGGAGACCCGCGTGAACGCCAAGAAGGTGGAAGACCTGCGCACCATCATCAACATCAATGACAAGTTCAGTTTCATGAGCGAGCTGTTCCACAACAACATGAAGGCCTACAACGACTTTATCCTCCGCCTCAACAACTACAGCAGTCGCGAGGAGGCGTTGGCCTATGTGGCCGAGGTGGCAGCCCAGTACATGTGGCACGAGAACTCGTTGGTGGTAAAGAGTTTCTACAAGATATTCGACCGTAAATTCTGACAATGACAAACGTGCGGGTGTTTGCTCCCGCCAAACTAATACGCGCTCACTATGAACAATCGCAAAGCTATCTTGTTTTCCGCGCCTTCGGGCAGTGGCAAGACAACTATTATCCGGGAGATACTGAAACGGTTCGACTGTTTCGAATTCTCCATCTCTGCCACCAGCCGCCCGGCACGTCAAGGCGAGCAGAATGGTGTGGACTATTATTTCCTCACCCCCGGAGAGTTTGAAAAGAGAGTGGCCGACGGCCAGTTTCTTGAATGGGAAGAGGTCTATGCAGGCACCCGATACGGTACGCTGAAATCGGAGATTGACCGCATTTGGGACAACGGCCACGTCATCATCTTCGACGTTGACGTAAACGGCGGCATGAATATCAAGAAATATTTCGGCAGCGAGGCTTTGGCCCTCTTTGTGATGCCTCCCAGCATCGAGGTGCTGGAGATGCGTCTGCGCACCCGTGGCACCGAGACCGAGGAGGCCATCACCAAGCGCTTAGCCCGCAGTGCCGCCGAACTGAAGATGGCCGACCAGTTTGACGTGACGATCCTGAACGACGACTTGAACCGCGCCGTCGACGAGACACAGCGGGTCATCAATAACTATCTCAGCAGATGATAACCAAAGCATAAACAAGGATGGACGCACTACTGGCTTTTATCAAACGGTACAACTTCGTCTTCGTGTTCCTGCTGCTGGAGATCCTGGCTATTGTATTCATCACCCAGAACAGCAACTATCAAGGCTCGAAGATTGTGCAGGCGGGCAATGCCGTTGCGGGACGCTGCTACGGCACCATCTCGGCGGTGGGCGACTACTTCGGGCTGCGCAAGGAGAATGAGCGGCTGGCGGCGGAGAATGCCCAGCTCAGGGCTCAGCTGGAGTCGTCGTACATCAGCTACAACCTCCGGGAGTTCACCAAGGAGGACACCGTCTACAAGCAGCGCTACAGCTATACCGAGGCGCGCGTGGTGAAAAACTCGTGGAATCGCCCCAACAATTACATCATGATCAACAAGGGGCGCAAGCAGGGCATCAAGCTGGACCAGGCCGTCATCTCGCCGCAGGGCATAGTGGGCGTAGTGGTGAACACCACGGACAATTTTGCCACCATCATGCCGGTGCTGCATTCCAACAGCCGCAACAGCGTGAAGATAAGCCGTATCAACACCAATGGCTCGTTGGTGTGGCGCGGAGGTGACTTCCGCTATGCCACGCTGATTGACATCCCCACCACACACAAGCTCTTCTCCGGCGACACCATCGTCACCAGTGGCATGGCCAACGACTTCCCTGAGGGCATCATGGTGGGCTTTGTGGAACAGACCATGAGTGAGAGGGGCAGCGGATTCTACACCATCAAGGTGCGTCTGGCCACGGAATTCACCAAGCTGGACCACGTGTATATTATTGACAACCATTTCAAGGCTGAGCAGGATTCGCTCATGGCCCGCACACAGATGGAGGACGAACAGAAATGACAAAACTGGTTTTATCAAACATATTCCGCTTTGTGGTGCTCATAGTACTGCAAATCCTGTTGCTCAACTACGTCAGTTTTGGGGGGTACCTGATACCCTTCATCTACATCCTTGCTGTGCTGATGTTGCCCACCCGTGTGGGCAATATCCCGTTGCTGCTGATAGCCTTTGCTGCCGGGGCACTGGTTGACATTTTCTGCAACATCCCTGGATTCCATACCTTCAGCTGCACCATGATGGCCTTTGTGCGCGTGATTATCGGCAACCGTATGCTGACCCGCGACGACCCCAACGAGGCCGTCATTGATGTACCCAGCGTCCACACCGTCCCCTTCCAGACCTTTGCCGTCTACCTGTTTGTTATGTCGGCGGTCTACAGTTTCACCTACTGCCTTTTAGAGGCCTTCAGCTTTGGCAATTTCTGGATGACGTTGCTCTCCATGCTGCTCGACGCCGTGGCTACATGGTTGTTGCTTATGTTGAGCCAGCTTCTTATCTCACCCCAAAAGAAATGACAGCCATGAGACGTTTCCTTCCTTTCCTGTTGTTGTTTGCTGTTGGCCATGTTGTCAGTGCCCAGTCGGCAATAGGGGAGTGGCGCGACCACAACTCGTTTGTCGCTGCCCGTCATGTATGTGTGGCTCCGTCCGAGGTGTACGCCGCCACGCGCATGGCGCTGTTCAGCTATCGTCCCGAAGGCAAGGAACTCACCCCCATGACCAAGGCCGACGGTCTGACGGATGTGGGCATCAGCACCATGGCGTACGACGAGGCCTCGCAGTGCTTAGCTGTGGCATACGCCAATTCCGGCGTGGACCTGGTTCAGGACGGGAAGGTGTATCACATCGCCGACATTCGCTACAGCGGACAGGGTGGCGACAAGAAGATTTACCACATCCGTTTTGATGGCGACAGGGTCTATCTGGCCACGGGCTTTGGCATTGTGGTGGTGGATGCCCGCCGCCATGAGGTGGCGGAGACCTACTACCTCGGCCCCGACGGCGAGGGCGGCGTGGTATACGACGTGGCTTTTACCGAAGGGGACATTGTAGCCGGTACTGACAACGGCCTGATGTATGCCCCGCGCGGCAGCAACCGGCTGCATATCTATGAGACTTGGACGCGGGACACCCTCTCCCCCTTGGCGGGCATGTCGGTCCGTATGCTCGACGTGTGCAGCAACCGTCTGGTGGTGGCCGCTTGCACCGACAACCCGGACAGCATGACCACCTTCTATCAGCAGGACCGTGATGCCTGGGGCTCTTTGGGTACGGGGACAGTGCGCTCGCTGCGGTGCCGCGGCAACCAGATTATCCTGAATCGCTATAGCACGATCGAAATATACAACAGTCAGTTCTCCCTCACCGACATTGTCACCGACCTGCCCACCTATGGCATGGCAGCCGAGGATGCCGACATGGACAGCGACGGCACCCTGTGGATAGGCCACTCATGGGCTGGCCTTATCGAGGTGCGTCGTGGCAATGAGGAAGTCTCCGCCCACGCCCCTGCGGGACCCTTCAACGACGACTATGTATACAGTTTAGCCACCACATACAACAAACTATACCTCTGCCCCGGAGGCAAGAAGCCCACCTACGAAAGCTTATTCCTCCCCGGCTCCCTCTCAATCCTCGAAAAAGGGGAGTGGTTGCAAATCACCGTGGCCGACAGCATCCCTGCCTTTCAGGATGTTCTCTACATGGCTGTGGACTCCAAGGACAGCAAGCACATCAGTGCCACCTCGTGGGGCTACGGTGTGCTTGACATACACGACAACGAGGTGCAGACTCTTTTCAACCAGTCCAATACACAGGGGGCGCTGGTGCCCTACACCAGTGGCACGTTCACCCACCTCCGCGTCTCAGGCTTGGCCTACGACGACCAAGGGAACCTTTGGGTGACCAGCTCGTTAGTGGACCATGGGCTGGCCGTCCGCTACCGTGACGGCTCTTGGCGCAGCTTCGACATCAGCCCGGTGCTGCAAGGCCTCACCGTCGACAAGAAAGAGATCGACAAACTGATATGGGACAGCATAACAGGCTACAAATGGTTCATCGGCAAGAGCAACCGCATCTTTGTCCACGACGGCGAGAGCCGCCAGGCGGTTGTCAACCCCAATAACGGCAGCAAGCTGGAGACCCACACCGTCACCTGCTTAGTGCAGGACCGTTCCGGCGACCTCTGGTTTGGTACCGACAAGGGACTGAAAGTCATCTACGACGGCTACCGTGCTTTTGCCAATGGCGGCAATGGCGAGACCGCGCCGGTCAACTGCTCCAACATCCTCTACAATGAGGATGGCATCAACGAATACCTCATGGCCTATGAGAGCATCACCTGTATGGCCGTCGACGGGGCCAACCGCAAGTGGGTGGGCACCTCCAACAACGGCCTGTACCTCATCTCCGCCAACGGCTTGGAACAGCTCCATCATTTCACCACCGCCAACAGCCCGTTGGCTTCGGACAAGATTGTAGCCCTCACAGTCCATCCCGAAAGCGGCGTGGTGTACATCGGCACCGACATGGGGCTGCAGTCCTACCGCTCCACCGCCACGGTGGGCTACTACGAGCCCTTGTCCGACATACACGCCTTTCCCAACCCCGTCCGTCCGGGCTATGATGGCCCCATTGCTGTCAAGGGATTCACGCGCGATGCGCTGGTCCACGTCACCGACGCCCGCGGCCACGTGGTCTTCTCCACCACTGCCCATGGCGGGCAAGCCGTCTGGAACGGTCGCACCAACAATGGCGACCGTGTTGCCTCCGGCACCTATTATGTTTTCGCCTCCGACGCCGCGGGCAATATGCGCTCCGTTGCCAAAATACTTGTCATAAGGTGATACCAACGCTCTCAACACCCGCTTTGGTGCTGCACACCACTGCCTATTCCGAGTCGTCGGTGATAGCCAAAATCTTCACACGTCAGCTTGGCGTGCGTTCCTACATCCTCAAAGGGGTGCGCAAAGGGGGCAGCCGCACCAAGCAGAACCTCCTCCAGCCGCTCAGCTACCTTGACCTTGTGGTCTACAACAACCCCAAAACCTCCATCAATTACCTCAAAGAGATTGCCCCCCATCGAGGCATACCGCAGACGCTGGCCGTGGCCCGCGCCGAGGAGATGTCGCGCCACGCCCTGCGTTTCTTTATGACAGAACTGCTCTACAAAACCCTCCGCGAGGAGGAGCCTATGCCGGGTCTCTTCGACTATGTTGTCGACGCCCTGCACCCCCAGTCGCCCATCCCTGTGGCCCAGCTGCCCATCACCTTCATGCTCTCCGTGTCGCGCCACATGGGCATAGAACCCTTGGACAACTACAGCCCCCGTGAGCCCCTTTTCGACATGCTTGCGGGCCGCTACCAGTACAGTGGCGAGCACACCCTCGACGGCTCCACATCCCTCCTCCTGCACCACTATCTTCAGGCTGTCGACAGCGGACGCCCTCTGCCCTCCGCCTCCCTTGCCCAGCGCACGGAGCTCATCAACCGGCTGCTCGAATACTTCCAGCTGCATCTTGCCGAGTTCCACAATTTTCAGTCGCACGAAATCCTCCATTCTGTTTTGCAATGAATAAATCTAATACACTATCATTATGAAAAAAATCATGTTTTCTGTATTGGCAATGTTGGCCTTCCTTCCGGCCTTCAGCCAGTCGTGCTACTGGGTGTTCCTCACCGACAAGCAGGGAACAACCTTCGACCCCTACACCTATTTCGATGCCAAAGCCATAGAGCGCTACCGCCAGTGCGGCGCAGACCTCTACGACGTGAGTAACTATCCCCTCAACAGCAGCTACGTGTCGCAGATTGACGCCATCGCTACCGAGGAGGTGGGCACCTCCCGTTGGCTCAACGCCGTTGCCGTCATGGCCACGCCGGAGCAGATGAGCCGCATCGAGCAGCTGCCTTTCGTCAGCAACACCCATCTGATTGCTTCCGAGATGCAGATTGCCGCCATGCGTGCTGTCAGCCCCGAACAATCTGACATGTCTACCCTGTCGGAGAAGACCAAACCGGCTCGCCTCACCGACCAGCTTGTACGCATGGGTGGCCGTCAGTTCGACGAACTCGGCATCAACGGCAAGGGTGTCCGCATAGCTGTCTTCGACGGCGGTTTCCCCAAGGTGAACACCCATCAGGCTTTCAAGCACCTGTTCGACAACCATCAAATCATCAAGACCTGGAACTTCTGCAACGACAAGGAGGATGTCTACGGTTGGAACAGCCATGGAACAATGACCCTCAGCTGCATTGCCGGCATTGCTCCCGACGGGCGGCACCTGGGTCTGGCCACCGGAGCCGAGTTCCTCTTGGCACGCACCGAGGTGGAACTGGAGCCTTTCAAAGAGGAAGTATGGTGGATGCAAGCCATGGAATGGGCCGACAAGAACGGCGCACAAATCATCAGCAGCTCCCTCGGCTACGGCAAGGAACGCTACAACGTGCAGGAGATGAACGGCACTTCCTATGTGGCCAAAGCCGGCAACATGGCTGCCCGTAAAGGCATGCTGGTGTGCAACTCGGCCGGCAACGAGGCCACAGACAATCATTGGCGCACCATCATCACCCCAGCCGATGCCGATAGCGTGCTTTGCGTGGGAGGTATTGATGCCAGTCTTAAGAATTACAAGCATATCTCCTTCAGCTCATTTGGCCCCAGTGCTACGGGTACACTCAAACCCAATGTCTCCGCTTTCGGCCATGCTTTGGCCGCCAGCCCCTCCAGCAATACGGCTGTCAACTATGTTGATGGTACCTCATTCTCGTGCCCCTTGGTGGCTGGTTTCGCTGCCTGCGCCATGCAGGCCTGTCCGGGACTCAGCGGCATGCAGCTCTTCCACGAGATTGAAAAGTCCGCCGACCTCTACCCCTATTTCGACTATGCTTTCGGCTACGGAGTGCCGCAAGCCCAATATTTCTGCAACAAGAAGCAGAACACCGTTGCCCGTCCCACCTTCCGTTTTGAGGAGACGGCCGACTCGGTAAAACTGCATCTGCTCAACAGCATTGGATCTAACGACCTCAGTTGCCCACTCTTCTTCAACTGGCAGAACGACGAGGGCACACTCGATGCCTACATCCACATCACTATCGATACTATGGACACTGCCAGTGCCATCAGCTTCCCCAAGAACCAGCTCTACCGCCGCACCCTCAACGTGTGGTATAATGGCTACACCGCCTCTTTCCGTCTTACCGACAAGCAGAATCAACTCCTTGCCGTCTCAGGATTCGACACTCGGTGCAGTTTCACTCGCCCCGATTATGTTGTACGAAACGCCAACGAAATAGTACAGAGAATTACGGGTAACGACCTCACCCTTGCACAGAAATCCCGCAAAGATGGCTGGGATGTCAGTAACATCTATTGGGACTTCTATCTCATGGCAGGAAACATGTTCCGGCTCAGCTCGCAGGAGCAGGAATGCAAATTCTTCTCGCCCACCATGCATGTCGGCGTGCGCATGCTCAACCGCCTGGCTAAGGCATACAGCATCGGCATCGGCCTTGAATATGCCACTACACGGTTCAATTTCGCCCCCGACAAATCCAACCGCCTCGACAATCTCTTTGCTTTATGGAACAAACCTAACAAGAAATACTATGTTTTCGACGAGGGCAGCCTCGAACTGTTCCAACGTGTCCGCTTTGTCGGTGGGGGAATGTTCGGCAAAGGAGTCCACTGGGATCTCGGTGCCTATGTCTCATACGGCGGATACTCTTATGTCCGTGAGGGCAAGATTTATGAACATTCAGAAAACACTAAGGTTACCGTCGACAATCCCGAATACCAGGACAACTACAAGTTCAACTTTGGTGTTACCACCCGCATTGCCTATGATGCCATTGGCCTCTACTGCCGCTACCGCCTCACGGGCCTGACTACCAACTACGACGCCGACCCCACCAGCCCCACAGCCTTTAAGATGAATCTTCCCCGTTTCGAGGCCGGCGTGGAAATCTGCTTCTAAGCAGCTGATGGTCCGTTTCTTGACCCAATCATAAGTCCCCGTTCAACGTTCCTTCTATATTGAATCAATATTGAAGGAGCGATGAACGGGCTTTTCCCCAAAGCCGATGTAGTGGACCTTCACCGCCACCAACCGTGACCCGCATCGGAAGAAAATTTTAGGCAGTCCGATAGCACTTCTTGTATTGCAGGGCAAAACAAAAGGCCTGTCGCTGCCTCTTTTTCATACCCCCTGTCCCTTTCAGAGGGGAGAGCTGGCGCGCTTGGTCTCATCCGTTAGACGTTCTGTTGCAGACAGCACGGGAATGCTTGAATGTGTTAATTAAAGGGGGGCTCCAAAAATAGCCCGTCAGGGCTTTCCTCTCAGTAGAAATGCCTTGAATACCAAACCCCATTCCCCGTAGGGGATTTCTCTTAATCCATTTATAGAACCCGCTTAAATTGAAAGGGGAAAATGAAAATTGAAACGGGGAGCGGACATGGTTGCTGCATTTCAATTTTCACCTTCACAGAGTCGTGTTGCTTTTTCCATTCTGCAATCTTTGTATTTTATTTGGGTCAGATAAATAATAGAGAAAAGAAACACAAAAGAAATACAAAATAAATAGCCGTGATGCAGCAAGTTGGAGATGTCTATCACCGAATGACCGATTGGTTTTTATTGTTTATTGAAAAATAATTTGTATTTTTGCATTCGCAAGCCGACAGAAAGGCTTGCCGAAAGAAAGTGCATTTCGCCTTATTCCGATTGTGTGAATCTCGACAATTTACGCATTATCTGCAAAGTTAGGAATAAAGGAGGCAAGAAATGCTCCAATGGATTGTATTTATTCAAGATACTTTCCTATGTGGGGCAATTCAGAGTACCTTTATATTCACTTTGCAGGGAAGTCGAGACCCTCACACAAGAAGATAGAGACATAATGGATGGCTCCACTTTTTTTCGTGCCATTTAGTATGACAGCCTTGCGAGCCAAAGGCAAGATTTATGGTTGCGCCCGACACGTATTAGGGAATAGAAAATGAAAAAAGTGATATTATTTGCGGTTGTCGCACTAATCAGCATCACTGCCATGTCTCAGACGGATGATGCGCCAATAACATATGTGGGATCTACGGATTATGTACACTGGTGCTATGTGCCAAAAGAATTAAGCTTTCACAATTGTACATATATAGGAGTGCAGAATGCGGCTTTTGGTTTCGTAGATTCAATAGTGCTATATGATAGTGACATCCGAAGAGTAAAAACATTGGCGTTGCCGAGAGGTTCTTATCAATATTTGTACTATGTGGAGAGCCTGATATACAATGAGTGGCATATATCTTCGGGATCCACAGAATGGAGAGAAAGTCAATGGGAGGCTGTAAGTATGGAAGGATTTGTCGAAATCGGGATGGAGACTGATAAGGTTATTGTGCCAACACAAACCCTCTTCAATACAGACGAACATTTTGAATTTTTATGCCCTCATTATGGCGAGGAATTTATAATCAGCCCTGATGGAGTCCATTTTAAAACCCATATTGTACGGCTTGAAGGGTATGACATTATTAATGAAGAAGGTGAAGTATTAGAGACAATAAGATGTGCAGATGGCGAGTCTGTTGGGTTTTATAACCCTTATAGCCATTCGATGGAGACTAATACCCACATGTTATTGTGGTTTGACGGAAAACTATATTTAAGGTTCATGACGACGAATAGTGTAGGCGAAAATAAACTCAGATTCTATCGCATCGACCGGCAAATGCAGAAAATTGAGCCTGTGGCGAGTGTGCCGTTCAGCGTGAGACCCACTGTGATGGAACGTGGGCAGGAGATTGTTGTTGAGTTGGACGAGGGCAGCAATGCACGGGAGATAGAGGTGGTGAACGCCTTGGGACAGACGGTGAAGCGCGTGCCTGTGGCTGCTGGGCAGCGCGAGGTCCGCATCAATTCTGCCGACATGGGCAGCGGCATGAACTTCATCAGCACCCGCACCACAGAAGGGCAGGGCACAGTAAAAATCATCGTCAGGTAGACGGCAAGAGTGTCATATCAGTAAAGGGGCGACGGGCAACCGTTGCCCCTTTCCGTTGTGCCGCGGGAAGAAAATTTTGGCTGTTCCAATAATTATTCGTATTTTTGCAAAATGGAAATGGGAGGTGGGCAATAATGTGTTGCTTTTCTCGTTTTTAGTAAAAAAGAGCTAACAATGGATACCAGACAGATTACAGCACAGATTCCTGTGGCCTACTACGACACCGTGGTCACGATGTTTAAGGGTCTGGGAATCTCTTTCAAGGAGAATGTCCGCAAGACGAAAAAGACCCCAGAACCCGACACCAAGGAGTATGTCCTCGACAGCATTTGCCGTGGAATGGAGGAGGTACGTCTTTGGGAGCAAGGGAAGTTGCAACTTAAAAGTGCAGAGGAATTGCTGAATGAGTTGTAGGATAGATTATTTGCCTGAGTTTGAAAGGGAATTGCGTCGTTTGGCAAAACGGTATCATTCAATGAAGGAGGATTATGCCTCTTTTTTGAATGAATTAAAGGCCAACCCGCTTATGGGTGTTGATATGGGTGGTGGCATACGCAAGGTGCGAATGGCTATCACTTCGAAAGGCAAGGGCAAGAGTGCCGGTGCAAGGGTGATTACATACAACATCATTACCCACACAACGGAGGAAGGACGGGTAGTTCTGGTGACTATCTACGACAAGTCGGAACAAATCAACGTCACCAAACGCGAGATAGTGTCCCGCCTGAAAAAGGCTGGGATTATTGACTAACTATTAAATACGGGAGTCCGTCTGTGGTTTGCATTCTTTGACCGCAATAGAGATCAATCCTTGAAGAAATTTTGGCTGTTCCAATAATTATTCGTATTTTTGCATTTTGAAATGAGAACGACGGATGATATTCTGACGTTGCTGGGGCATTGCAAACCCTATGCTGCTGACCGATATGGAATCAGTAAGATTGGTGTATTTGGCTCGGCGGCCCGTGGCGAACAGGTGGCGGGGAGCGATGTCGACATCTATTATGAATGCCGTGCATTGTCGTTGCTTACTGTTGATATGTTGCAATCGGAATTGGAAAAGTTGTTTGGCTGTAGCGTGGATATTGTCCGTGTGCATGACCGCATGGATGCTGTGCTACGTAGTCGCATTATGAAGGAGGGACGGTATGTTTGACCATGAGCTTGCAATGAATGCGCAGAATCAAGTCAGTCGGTTGGTCAATACGATTGTTGAACGTACCGAGGGGGTGAGGAGTATTGACGATTTTCTTTGCTCTCATCCGGGAGGAATGCTGCTTGATGCGGTCTGTATGAATTTGATTGCATTTGGTGAGGCAACCAAGAATTTGGATAAGATTACGGCAGGACAGTTGCTGTCATGTTATCCTCAAATACGTTGGGAGGATGTGATGCGTATGTGGGATAAAATTGCCCATCATGATTTTGAGGTAGATGCCGAGGCTGTTCTCCTGACAGTGAAGGAGGACATCCCTCAGGTGAAAGAAGTAGTTGAAAAAATGATTGTTGAAATGAATAATAAAAAAGCAAACAGATATGACATTAGAAGAATTTCAAGCTGAATTGCGTGCTGGCATTCCCAATCCGCTGCCCGCACCTCAACCTTATGACACAACCGTCAACCATGCGCCCAAGCGCAAGGATATTCTCACCCCCGCAGAGAAGAAACTGGCCATCCGCAACGCCCTCCGTTATTTCGACCCCAAGGATCACGCCATGCTGGCTCCGGAGTTTGCCGAGGAGCTGAAGAAGTACGGCCGCATCTACATGTACCGTCTGCGTCCCACCTATCCCATGTATGCCCGCCCCATTGATCAGTATCCTGCCAAGTGCCGCCAGGCTGCCGCCATCATGCTGATGATTCAGAACAATCTGGACCCCGCCGTGGCACAGCACCCGCACGAGCTGATTACCTACGGCGGAAACGGTGCCGTGTTCCAGAACTGGGCACAATACCGCTTGGTGATGAAGTACCTGAGTGAGATGACCGATGAGCAGACCTTGGTCATGTACAGCGGCCACCCGATGGGATTGTATCCCTCGCACAAGGATGCCCCCCGCGTGGTGGTGACCAACGGCATGATGATCCCCAACTACAGCAAGCCGGACGACTGGGAGCGCTACAACGCCCTCGGCGTGACGCAGTACGGCCAGATGACCGCAGGTAGCTATATGTACATCGGACCGCAGGGCATTGTCCACGGCACCACCATCACTGTCCTCAACGCTGCCCGCAAGCTGGGCGGTGGCACGGCTGGCAAACTGTTTATCACCGCCGGACTCGGTGGCATGAGCGGTGCACAGCCCAAGGCTGGCGACATTGCCGGGGTGGTCTCCATCACCGCCGAAATCAACCCTGCCGCCACGCAGAAGCGTTTTGACCAGGGCTGGGTGGATGAGGTTCATGCCAACCTCGACGAATTGTTTGTGGCCGTGAACAAGGCCCGTGCCGAGAAGATAGCCCGCTCGTTTGCCTATCAGGGCAATGTGGTGGATCTTTGGGAATACTGCGCCGAGAAGGGCATCCAAGTGGATCTGGGCAGCGACCAGACTTCGCTGCACAACCCGTGGGCCGGTGGCTACTATCCCGTGGGTGTCACTTTCGAGGATGCCAAGGTGATGATGGCCGAGCAGCCGGAGTTGTTCAAGGAGAAGGTGCAGGAGAGTCTGCGCCGCCATGTGGCCGCCATCAACAAGCTTACCGCCAAGGGGATGTACTTCTTCGACTACGGCAACGCCTTCCTGTTAGAGAGCAGTCGCGCCGGTGCCGACATCTGGAACGAGGACCACAGCGCATTCCGCTACCCCTCTTATGTGCAGGACATCATGGGACCCATGTGCTTTGACTACGGCTTCGGCCCCTTCCGTTGGGTATGCACCAGCGGCAAGCCCGAGGATCTTGACAAGAGCGACCACATTGCCATGGAGGTGCTGGGCGAGATAGCCGCCACGGCTCCCGCCGAGATACAGCAGCAGATGCACGACAACATCCAGTGGATCAAGGGCGCCAAGGAGAACCACCTTGTGGTGGGCAGCCAGGCTCGTATCCTCTATGCCGACTGCGAAGGCCGCACCAAGATTGCCGCCCGCTTCAACGAGGCTATCAAGAAGGGCGAGATTTCGGCTCCCATCGTGCTTGGCCGCGACCACCACGACGTGAGCGGTACTGACAGCCCCTTCCGTGAGACCAGCAACATCTACGACGGCTCCAACCGTTGCGCCGATATGGCCGTGCAGAACGTCATTGGCGACAGCTTCCGCGGAGCCACATGGGTCAGCATCCACAATGGTGGTGGCGTTGGCTGGGGCGAAGTGATGAACGGTGGCTTCGGTATGGTACTGGATGGTAGCGAGGCTTGTGACCGCCGTCTGCGCATGATGCTCCACTGGGATGTGAACAACGGCATCAGCCGTCGCAGCTGGGCTCGCAACGAGGGCGCCATGTTCGCCATCAAGCGTGCCATGGACATCTGCCCCGAACTGAAAGTTACCATGCCCAATCTTGTGGACGACAAGGTCCTTGAAGGACTCTTTTAAATAGTAAATGATTATTGATTCTGGGTTCTGAGAGGGTTCATTCCTTTTCAGAACTCAGAATTTTGATTTCAAAAAACGGGGTAAACGACAAATGGTAGGCTGAAATCTTTGTATGCTATGTACTAATCAACGCTTTGCAGCGTTGAAAAGCCATGAACAAAAAAAATGCGTTTTTTGTGGAAGCCCGATTGTGAAGAAAAACGGCTTCAAAAAGGGT
>JAFVCA010000038.1 GCA_017479705.1 Bacteroidales bacterium | reverse complement strand
GTATCGTTCGCAATCCTCCTCTGTCTTAAACTGTTGTGTGAATTCTAGTAGTTTCATGTGTCCTGTATTTGCATGCAAAGTTACGAATTATCTGTGTTCTGGCAAAAAAAAATCTTCGGTTTCTTGCGGACAATCATTTTTTATAATTCCTGATCTGAGATTGTCATCCGATCTATCCGATGTGGGCGTAATGGAAGGGAATTTGTAATCATATTTATTTTCTCCAGTAACTGAATATTCTTTACTAGCGACCCACGGCATAGAGTGGAGCGATACTATTGATCTGATTAATTTCGCATAAACCTTATTATTGATAGTATTATTTCCATCTTTATCCTTGTTAGTAATCTTTGGCGCTTCTCGTATGTTTTTTATTAATCTCTGTATGTAATAGTCGTAATAGGAGTTTTTTAGTAAAATAGAGTTCTTGTTGATGGATATGTATACCACCTCTTGCTGCTTAGGAGAATATATTTTATTTAGAACTTTTATTGCCCTTCTTTGATTCCGTAAGTTGTATCTTCCGTGAATGTCTAATAGTAGTTTGTGGTAGCCCTCAATGAAGTCGCCACTTTTTTTGCCACTTACTTCGGATGAATGGCCTGTTTTGGTGTCTATTGAGGATAATCGAGGAGCAATCTCGTTAAACCATTCGTCATGTTTTTTTTCGAATTTTTTCTTTCGGTCTTCCCATACCTTTTTATCGTTTGCATCCTTGTTTTTTTTAATTATCTCCGTAAAGGCGTTTGCTATTATAGTAGCTTTCTTAGCTTTATCAGCAAATTCTCTGTAATATGTAGTGATTTGAGTATTTTGTTTGATGATTCGGGTAATCTGTTGTTCAATAGGGGAGGTATCTACTGCTTCTGCTAACCCTTCACATATCTGCATGGCGAGGTGAATTTTGTTCACTCCATGTTGACCGCGAGCCAACATAAGAATTCCATCTTGATTACTCCCACTCTCATGCTCGTGGGTATGGATTCCCCCATAAAATAATTCATCTAATCCGGCTATTCCCGTGCTTAATTTTTTTCCAGACGTGTTACTCATATTGTAAATCTTTTAAAAGACCGTAAAGATGTTCATATCCTTGTTTATCATATAATACTGTGAGTCCATTCTTTTCGTGGAACTCGTTTTTTATTCTGTCGATTGTTAATGTACTTCCATCCGTTTCCCCAGCAGCGGTGAGATAGTATAAATTGCCTTGGTGTTTGTTTTTTACATAATGGAGTAATCGTTGGTTGGTATAGTCATCAAGCGAGAGGCCACAAAAGATGCAGGTGTATTGTGACAAGAAATGTAGCTGCGACGCTATTTGCCAAGAATAAACATTCCGTGTGTCTTCATAGAATTCATCCATTGACATTACAATCTTGTTCCCTTTTGGAGGCTGTATTTCATCATATCTTGGAATGTATCCGTGAACATGGTATATGTTAATATTGTTATAAGAAAATAGAGATTGTTCTGTCCAATCATGTATGGGTTTAGGCTCAATATTTCTAACATTGTCGCAGTAATGTATCTTACTCATCTCTTTAAGGGTATCGCACAAAAATTGGTCAAAGTTCTGTGTTACTACAGCTTGAATATTTCTGTTGCGAAGAATCAGGTCTGCAATGCAGTTTAAAGAGTGGAACTCAGTATGTTTTTCTGGATTTGCATAATCCCCAACAGATTTTTTGAGTCTATCCCTTGTTACATGCCGATACAGGTAGTCGCGAATGAGCCTAACATACACCGCGTTACCCAACCTCTGCTTCACAATAGTTGTTTTCATATCTCTTGAAAAGGCTGAGTCAATAGCAATTTGTTTTTTTAGCTGTTGAAGTTTTTCTTTTTCTGTTTTTTCTATTGTTGTATTTTTTCCCCAACCAGCCATCAGTTTTTTAGCTGAACTGCCCAATGATTTAGCAACATCTTCTTCATCAGTATGAGTAATATGGCTGACCGCATAGAGTAGCAAGTGGTTGATGAGGGCATCCCAAGAAAAGTCTTCTCCATGTGAACCAAAGTTTACACCTGCCCCTAAGAATAGAACAATAGAGTGGCCGTTTTCGAATTCTTTTTCTAACTTTTCCCAGTGTAAGGGTTTGTCATCCATACTAAATAATGATTTGATGTTATGCTTAGGTAAATGCTGAAACTTAATTAATTATCGCTTTTGAGGTGCTTTTGTGATTTGTGTTGATGCCATTCTTGCTGAGGGCTGGGGTGACGATGATGGCGTTGGCGACGCGGCGTTGCCCTGCGGTGTCGAAGCGGCCATTGTCCGAAGGGTGGTTTACGATGCCTTCGTTGCCGCGGTCTTTGATGTACATGGTGGAGGAGCCGCCGCCGTCCAGATTGACTGCGTCGCAGCAGCCGAGCCATCGCATGACGCGGGTGAGCTCTGCGAGGCTTAGGCCTTCGGCTTCGCGTGTGTGCCGTCCGTCGGCTACGAGCAGGACGACGGTTCCGTCAGGTTTCAGCCCGATGGCTGTGCGGTTGTGTCGGCCATAGACGAAGTGGCGGTCCATGCGCTGGGGGATGTCGATTCCCTTGCGGATGAGCATGGGACCGGCGGTCATCAGGTTGCTGTCCTTCAAGGAACGCTCTGCCATGCGGTTGCTGTCCGGCACGAGGAAACGGGGCTTGCGGGTGGGAGTGAGCCGGATGGTGGCGTACTGGTAGTATTTGCGGTTGATGCTGTCGTTCCGGGCCGGGGTGTTGATGCCCAGCTCTGTGCCTTCTATGCGCAGGTAGCAGACGGGCACGCCGGTGCGCATGTCGAAGTAGGAGCCGTTGATGGCGGCAAGTGCGCCGTGGCGGGCAGCGATGGTGGAAACGGTGGTGAGTCCGCTGTCGGCCACAAAGCTGAGCCGCAGGGGCGAGCCGGAGGGTATCTCGATGATGCTGAAGCATTGGTTGGAGTTGAACACTTGCCGGTGCATGAAATGATGGTATAGGAAGTGTAACCCGTTCAGTGTGTCGGCATGCCAGTCGGCATTGACAAAAGCAATGGAGTCCGCCGTGTAGTCGCGCTGGCTGGTGGCGGAGAATGGAAACAGGAGAAGGAATGGGAGCAGGGTGTGTATAAACTTGTGTGTGTAGGTGTGAGCCATTTGAAAAGAGTGTTTGATTTGTGGGATTTAGAGGTTGCCGAAGAGGCGTATGAGGTCGGAGGCGTAGGATTTGGAGACGGGGATGTCGTCGACACCCGCATGTCCGATTTCGGCAAAGATGCCTTGGGGGGTACGGCGTAGGGTGCGTACGTGGCTGAGGTTTACGAAAAAAGAACGGTGGCACCGCACAAGCCCGCTGGTGCCTGCAAGGTTTTCCATGGCTTTAAGGGTGTTGCGGAGGCTGTAGCGGACCAGTTTGCCGTCGTCGTCATAGCAGATGGTGACGTAGTTGCCGGCGGATTCGAGGGAGATGACCCGGTCGGCACCCACCACGAGTTTGACGTTCCCCTTGTCGTCAGCAAAACGGACCATACCGCTCTCGTTGCGTTCCACTCCGCGGCGCAGTTCGTCGACAAGTGTCTCTGACTGGCGGAGCCTTCCGTCGCGGTCTATCAGTTCGATGGCCAACCAGTAGCAGACGTATGGAATGACGACGAGTGAAAAACCGGTGACGAGCAGCTGCGGCAGAATGGCAAAGAAGCCGAGATGGAGGAAAAGGGAGAGGAAGAGGTCGACAAAAAGGCTCCCGACAACCCATTCGCACACTTGCCACAGCATCCATTCGCGCCGAGTGAGGGTGTGGCGTACCCACGCCACGCAGAGAAGTGTGCGGCTCAATGCCAGTACACCAAGCACGATGGCGCAGACAACGGGCAGACAGAAGCTGACGTGCTGCTGCCAACCATGCTGTAGGGTGTTGGCCTCGCCGTAGAAGAGGGGCTGGTAGATGACGATGAACATCATGATGAACAGCGGCACTGCTATGGAGAAGAGTATGTTGTTCTTAATGCTGTAGTATTGTTCGGATATTTGCATGCGTTGGGGATTTCAAGATTGTATATTGTTTTAGTAGATTACCCGTCGGCGACGCAGCCATGGGAAGAGGTCGTAGATGTTGTCGAAATCTTTGGTCAGTTTGATGCCGATGCCTTGTTTGTAAGGCATCTCGGTGCGGGTATAGAAACTGGTGTTGGAGCGGTGGAACCCATAGAGGTTGAAGTAGGGGTTGAAACGGTAGCCAGCCTCAAAGTCGCCCACAAGGACATTGGGCGTGGTGCTTTCTATCTCGTTGGTGGTATTGCCATAGCCAAAGGTGGATTCAAAGTAGAATTTGTTCCATTGTTTGCTTATACCGACATCAAACTTGCCTGTGCCGGAGGTGGTGCCGGCTTGGTATTTGAAGTTGACGTCGACAACTTTGACCATGCTGGAGACAAGACTGCTGGCCGAAGAGGTGAGGAGGTTGAGGCTGCTGCCGTCGCTGAACGGGTTGGCCTCGCCTTCAGCAGTGCCGGTGGGGGTGAAGCGTCCGAGCAGCAGCAGTGAGATGGATTGGTTGAGCATGTCGCGCTCATTGTTTTTGTCTATGTAGGTGAAGACTTGGTCGTGGACGCTCTGTTCGGCGTTGGGCAGTTGTATGTCAAAGCGGATGGAGGGGTCTTGTAGTGTGCCGGAAAGGGTTATGACGTCCTCCACTTGCACGTAGCTGTCGGAGGTGGAGGTGGCAGTGCTGCTGCCCATCAGGGTGGCAAGATTGACGCGCTGCGAGTAGACGGCGTTGACGTTGAAGCGGGCGTCGTTGATATTGCCGGGGAAGTTGAGGGTGCTGCCGTCTTGAATGGCGAAGGTCTTGTTAATGAGTTGCAACAAGGAGATGGAGAAGTTGCCTGAGGTGAACTCATAGTCGCCAAGGATGTTGGGTTCCTTGCCGTTGCGTAGCACTACCTGGATGTCTCCACGCCCCACAGCGGTGACGTTGGCGGTGAGCTGTTCGAAATCCATGGGCAGGTGTACGGTGACTCCCGGAGTGACGGAGACGTTGGCTTGAAGATCAATGCGGCTGGTGTTGGCGGGGCGTATGGGTGTGCGTTGGCGCCGTGTGGGTGCTGCGGGGGAGATGAAGACGACATATTCGTTTTCGCTGACCACTTTCCTGTTGCTGATGGGGACGTACAGGTCGCTGCCGTTGAGTGCCGTGGCCTGTACGGCCACCTGCAGGGCATCTGCGGGACCATTGATGTCGGCGTCGGCAGAGGCCATCAGTTTGCCGTGGAAGGTCTCTCCGTCAGCGGCTTTATTGAGCACCATGATGCGGTCTGTATGCATCCGCATGGCGAGGGTAGGATGGGGGATAAGCGTCATGGTTCCGTTGACATAGGCTGTGTTGTTCTCCGGGTCGCGGAGGATGAAGTTGTGCAGGTTGAGCGTATTGTTGTCTATTCTGACGGAGTCGTTAATCCTGTATGCCACGCCGGTGGGTTGCAGTTTGATGAGCCCTTGGCTGATGCCGAGCCTGCCGTCAATGCGCAGTCTGCCGGTGGTGCCACGCAGTGAGGCGTACCCGCCGAGGGTGCCTTCTACCTGGTCGGCCACGGAGGCAAGCAATGGGCGTGCCGCCGAGAGGGGCAGCCGGTCGGCGGTGAGGTCAAACTGGAGTGCCGTCTCCTTGCCGGTGGGATTGAGGAACCCGTTCACCGACAGGGGTTGGTATCCTTTGGCGTCGGCCACAAGGTCGACGTACACGCGGGGGTCGTCGGGCTGTTGGTGTGTGACGATGGAGAGGTCGCCTAATGGCAAGTCGTTGAGCGCAAAGTCGTCAATCTTCAGGTTGGCGTTGATGAGCGGATTGCTGCTGAGCCCTTGCACGCGGCAGTTGCCGTCCAACGAGCCTTGAACCTGCATGGGGCTTCCGGCTAAGAGCAACGCGCAGAGCTTGTTGACAGAGAAGTCTTCAAAGCTGGCCTGTACATAGTCCTCTGCGGGGCTTGCAGCCGAGTGTGCGCTGCCGGCAATGTCGGCGTCGATTCGCACGGACTCGTCCATTCCGTAGACCTTCAGGTTGTCGACTTTGATGTGTTCGCGGTTGAGTTGCACGCCGTTGGGACACACCACTATCCACTGCTGCCCCATGACGTAGAAATAGGGCTTGGTGACCATGATTCTGTTGCCTGTTTCCGAGCTGGTAAGCAGCAGTTCGAGGTCGCCGCTGTTTTGGGGCGGCTGCTCAGCCCTATTGCCCCAGGTGAGGGCAAGGGTGGAGAGGCTGCCCGCCATCCCCGCAGTGATGGCAGGGTTGGTCAGCAGTGCCATGGAGCCGGCTTTGGCGTCGGCGGCCTGTAGGCGCAGACGGTAGCTCTCGCCCACGGTGCCGGCGTCTAAGCCCACGTCGTGCAGGGAGATGCCGCCCATGCGGAGCGAATCACTTTGGAAGACAAGCTTCAGCGCCTCGCCATAGTTGTAGTTGCCCCTCAGGTGGGAGCCTTCGGCAATCATGATGCTTGGCATCCAGTCGGCAAAAGTCCCTTCATAGTCGGTCCACAGCAGCTCTATGTTCAGGTTGTCGTCGGCCAGGTATTGGTACGTGTCGTCTGTGCTGCCGTCGGTTTTCGGGTAGGGGTTATAGTAGGTGGGCAGAAAACGTTGGCAGAAATTCTCTGCCATGAGGGGCAGGTGACTGTAGGCAAAGCGTCCTTCGACGGTGGCCTCAGCCCAGTCGCATCCCACCGACAGCCGTTTCCATGTGCTCAGTTGTTTGTTGGGCTTGACTGCCGCATCGCTGAGGGCTATGTAGCCGTCTGCGCGGGACTCTGCTTGCAGGGCAAGGTGGTTCAAGTCCATGTGGCGGGTACCTATCTGCAGGTGGGTGTTGTCCATGGTCAGGGTGCCGGCCATCAACTCTACGTCGTCGCCAGTTAGATTGGCGCGCAAGCGTGTGGAGAGGCGCACTGCCGAGTCGCTCTTTATCAGGTGCAGGGCCGTCAGTTGGGCATTGGAGAGGAGCAGGTCGGCCGTGTAGTCGTGGGCCTTGAGGTCGGCCAAAGCCGAGAGATCGAGGTTGATGAGTGTGTCGTGCAGCTGAGCGTCGACGTTGACGACCCCGGCCGACATATCGGCCGAGAAGGAGGTTCGTTCCAGCGTCTTGCCCCGCAGCAGGGTGTTGTATAGCCGTCCGTCCACGGCAAGGTTCATCGTCTCGGGGTCGAAGCCGGTACCTTGGAAGGAGAGGTGCAAGCCTGTGCGTCCAACCCACTCGTTGGGCAGCAGGGAGCGGATACCCAGCATGCGGGAGTCCACATCGCCCCAATAGGTGTAGCCGTTTTTCAGCGTGTCGTGCATCATGTGGGCATGGGCCTCCAGATCCCCCACCGAGCTGTTCATATTCAGCCAGGCCTCTATGTCAGCCATGCCGCCGGAGGCTTCGGCGCTGAGGTCTATGGCTCCCATTTGGCGCAAGGCTTCAGGCAGCGGCAGGGGGACACTGTCCGGCAAACGTACCTCTGCCAAGTCGTCATAGTTGGTGTGCAGCCGGTGCAGGATGGCGTGGAGGGTGGTCTTCTCAATGTCGGGCAGCCCGGCAATGTGTCCGTCGAACAGCAGCGTGCTGCCCTCGCCGAATTGGACAACCATGCCCTCGGCAGTCATGTTGGCGATGGTGCCGTAGACATGTCCCTGAGGCCGTGCGCTGACCTCGGCACCCCACAACACAGGAGCCCACCAGGCGGCATCGCGCATGCTGACCTCGGTGCCCTCTTTCAGCACCACGTCGTGCACCACTGTGTTGCAGTAGTCGCTCATCTCCTCCCAGCCGTTGTATTCCAACCGTGCGTCCATAAACACACGGCTGTCGGCTGTCTGGAGGTCCATATTGGTGGCATAGATGCCGTGCGAACTCACCTCGGCATCCATGGAAAGGTCTTCGATGTGCAGCCCTGACTCCTCAGTGGTGGTCAGGGATACGATGCGGGCGTTCACATGGTCGCCGTCAACGCGCACGTTGCGGATCACGCCGCTGATGTCCCAGTAGCGCATGTGGGCAATGACCACGCCGTGAGGGTATTGCTTCCTGTCCGCCGGTTCGGGCAGGTCCTGTATGTAGTCAATGTTGTGCAGCCTCAGCTCGCCCACCTCCACAACAAAAGGCCCGGCGGGCTCGTCGTCAGACGGTGTCGCCCGTTGGGCGAAATAATTGATGATGTAGTTCAGGTTGATGGCCGAATGACCGTCCTCGGTGTGGAAAGAGTGGAAGTGGTAGCGCCCGTTCCACAGCTCCACCGACCGGAACGAAAGCCCCGAGCTGTGGAAAGGGAAGCGCTTGAAACGGCAAGTGATGCGGTCGCCCACAAAGATGGTGTCGTTGGTGGGCGATATGAGCTCTATCCCATCCAGAATCACGTGGCTGATGGGGCTGGCGTGAAGTGCGCCGATGCGCACCTTCCCGCCCCACTCTTTGGAGAAATAACTGCCCACAGCGGCACCGATGTACGACTGTACAACCGTGCTGTTGAGCAACGCAATCAAGACATAGAGCCCCACGAAAAGGCTCGTTATTATGCGTCGCACGGCATATTTGTTCACTTTGCTCATTGTTTCTTTCTTTCGGACGGCGGGACTGCTCCGCCTCCCCGTCTGTGCAAGATTATTTTTATATAACGGCAGAATTTGGTATTTATTGCCCCGATTTTTAAACTTTGTATAGTATAGATTCAACCTCGGAGTGCGCCGACGGTTGGCAACCGCTCCCTTCGCTTCTTCAGGGTCGGGGCTAAGGAGGCTCTAACCAAGGGGTATGTCCACTCGTTAGCCTGTTTTTGGGGGATGCAGAGGGTTCCGTTTGCCCAATGAAGAAAGGAGAAGTGATGGATATATGTTGGGGAGATGGACGGAAAAGAGCGAGGGAAGGACGGCGGCATAAAAATTCCGTGGCGGGCGAGTGGGGCTGCTGCTGCAAGGCGGCGGCAGCCATGCGGAGCCCTTCCGGCGCGGGTGGAGAGGCCTGTATTTCTTCATGGATTGGAATTCCTCAAAATTTTTTTATAATAATTGAGATTTTCTTTGTATTTTTGCATTCTATTAACTACAACGAACTACTGCCGAAAAAGCACAAAAGGATTACCGTAATGGAGAAACCTCTGATACTGTCCATCGAGTCGTCGTGCGACGATACGTCAGCCGCCATACTGCGCGGCGACCGCATATTGAGCAACGTCATCGCCTCGCAGAAGGTGCATGAGCAATACGGGGGCGTGGTGCCGGAGCTGGCATCGCGTGCCCACCAGCAGAATATAGTGCCGGTGGTGGATGCGGCCATCGTGAATGCAGGTGTGGACCGCCGCGACATCAAGGCGGTTGCCTTCACCCGCGGGCCGGGGCTGCTCGGGTCGCTGATGGTGGGGGTGTCGTTTGCCAAGGGCTTTGCCCAGTCGTTGGGCATTCCGCTGATTGAGGTGAACCACTTGCAGGCGCATGTCCTGTCCCACTTCATCAAGGAGACGGACGAGAGCGTGGTGCCGCAGTTCCCGTTCATCTGTCTGCTGGTCAGCGGCGGGCACACGCAGATACTGCTGCTGCGCAGCCATTTTGAGATGGAGGTGCTGGGGCAGACCATTGACGACGCTGCGGGCGAAGCCATAGACAAGGCCGCGAAAATCATGGACTTGGGCTATCCCGGCGGCCCGATAATAGACCGTCTGGCCAAGGAGGGCAACGCCGATGCTTTCCACTTTGCCACGCCCCACATTGAGGGATATGACTACAGTTTCAGCGGCATCAAGACCTCGTTCCTCTACTTCCTGCGCGACCGCTTGGCGGAGAATCCCTCGTTTATTGAGGAACACAAAGCCGACCTTTGCGCCTCGATACAGCAGTGCATTGTGGGTTTCTTGGTGAAGAAGCTGGAGCGTGCTGTGAAGGACACGGGCGTGAAGCAGGTGGCCATTGCCGGCGGTGTGTCGGCCAATAGTCTGCTGCGCAGCGAAGTGGAACGTCTGGGCCGGCGCAGACACCTCCGGGTGTTTATCCCCAAGTTCCAGTTCTGCACGGACAATGCCGCCATGGTGGGCATTGCGGGCTACTTCAAATACTTGAAAGGCGACTTTGCCGACATAGCACTGCCGCCATACGCAAGGGCAGACGAGTGAGAAAGAAACATTGAGAGCCGTGACAGGCTTTTTAGATAAAGAAACGAGATGAAACGTCTTATGGTCATTGTGGGAGCGCTGATGGGCGCATGGATGTGCGCCGGGCAGGACATACACTTTTCGCAAGTGGATGCCGACCCGGTGCTGCTGAATCCTGCCTACGCGGGTTTCTACCAGGGATCGGGGCGTTTCGGCGTGGTGTACAGGAACCAGTGGGCATCGGTGAGCATACCGTACCAGACGGTGGCTGTGACGGGCGAAGCGGCTCTTTGGCGCGGAGGCACGCGCAGCGGCTTGAGTGTGGGTGCGACGGTGTTTAACGACGATGCCGGGACGCTGAGCTACGGCACCACTTCCGGCCATCTTTCCTTGGCCTATTACCACTCGATGAACCGCGCGGGGACCAGTGTGCTGTCCGTCGGCGTTGAGGGCGGATGGGCGCAGAGCGGCTACGACCCTTCGCGTGCCGAGATGGAGGACGGCTCGGAGCGTTTCGATGTGCCTAAGGTGGACTATCCGTTGTTGGCTGTGGGATTGGCATGGTACTGGCAGCCGATGGCCGATTTGCACGCCAAGGTGGGTTTCTCGGTACGCAATCTGAACAGGCCGAACATATCGTACCTGCATCTTGACGAGACTTTCTTAGAGCGGCGCTACAGCCTGTTTGCGCGGGCGGAGTATCGCTGCTGGCGCAGTGTGTCACTGCTGCCGGTGGTGATGGCCCAGACACAGGGCAAGCACCGTGAACTGGTGTACGGCGCCGATGTGAAATGGTATTTGGAAGAGGGCGGAGCGCGAGAGGTGAGCGTGCGTGCCGGCGTGGCCTACAGACATGCCGATGCTTTGATAGCCAACCTGATGTTGGAGTATGATGCTTTTCTGTTCACTTTCTGCTATGATGCCAATGTGTCAGGCTTGTCTGTGGCCAGTGGCGGTGTGGGGGCTTTCGAGGTTGGGCTGGTGTACCGCATGGCCCGGGACCGCAAGAAGACAAAGGCCTTGAAGTGCCCCAAGTATTAGCGGCAAGGAGTTGGCGAGAGGTGGATGGCGAAATAGTGTGCCCGGACAGAACCGGGATGTAGATAATAAACGACAAGTATGATGAAACGAATGGTTCTTTTGGCAGCAGCGACGGCATTGGCACTGAGCCTCTGCGGACAGACGCGCTACGAGGTGACGCATATCCCGGTAGGGGTGAACACCACGGGCAGCGAGACGGGAGGAGTGCTGGTGGATGACAGCGTGCTGCTCTACACGTCGATGATGAATGAGGGCGCGACGCACCTGTATTTAGTGGATTTCACGCCGATGCTGACACGGGTGATGGAGACGCGCGTGGCCGCGGACGGCACATTGGGCGAGCCGGCGGAGAACCGCTGGGGCCTGAACGCGGTGAGCATGAACTGCGGCCATATGGCGTATGATGCGAAGAACGACATACTGTATTTCACCCGTGGAGCCCACAGTGAGGACGGTGTGTACCACATATACTACACCCGGCGGGTGAACAAGCGTTGGCGCAAGGCGGTGAAGCTGGGCGGCGACGTGAACCTGGAGGGGTACACAAGCACACATCCCGCCGTGGGCTACCTGCCCGACGGGAAGACCATCCTCTACTTCAGCTCGGACCGTCCGGGCGGAGTGGGCGGCATGGACATTTGGTACACAATAATTATCAGCGAGGGCAAGCCGGGCAATTGCACCAACCTGGGACAGCCGGTGAACAGCGAGAGGGACGACGTGACCCCGTTCTATGCCAACGAGGAGGGCTGCCTGTACTTCTCCAGCAACAGGGCTGGCGGACAGGGCGGCTTCGATATCTATTGCTCAGAGGGCTTCCGCAACAGCTGGCAGCTGCCGCGGACGCTGGGCAAGGAGGTGAACAGCGCCTACGACGACCTTTTTTTCACCATGCAGCCTTGCCGCTGCCGCTGTGTGCAGGAGCGCGAGGACACTACCGAGGTGGTGGTGGCGTGCGGATTCCTGTCGTCCAACCGGCCGGGGTCGCTCTACGAGACGGACAGCAACTGCTGCAACGACCTGTACCGCTGGCGCAGGTTGCACCGTCCGTCGGACGTGCCGCCTCCGCAGCCTGAAACGCCTCCGAGCCAGCGCGCGCTGGACTTGCTGCCGCTGACCCTCTACTTCCATAACGACGAGCCGACACCGTGCACACTTGACACGACTACGCGGCTGGACTACAGCTCTACCTACAGGCACTACTACCAGCTGCGCGACGAGTATAAAGGGGCGCAGCCAAGCCCTGTGGACAGGCGCAAATGGGACTCGGTGCAGGGAGCGGTGGACATCTTTTTCGACTACGAGCTGAAGAAGGGCTACAACGACTTGCAGGAGTTTCTGGGTCTGCTGTACGACGATTTGAAGGCCGGACGCAGGGTCTGCATCACGGTTGACGGGTTTGCCAGCCCGCTGTTCGAGAGCTTGTATAACGTGAATCTGTCAAAGCGGCGCATAGATAGTTTCCGCAACGAGCTGCTGAGGTGGAACAATCAGGCTCTGCTGCCTTTCTGGAACAACGGCGCGCTGAAGCTGACGACTGTGGCCCACGGAGCCGCGGACACTAACGTGGTGGCACCTTCGGACCCCCTACGCAATCCGCGAAGTGTGAAGTCGGTCTACAGCATGGAGGCCGCCCATGCACGCCGGATAGACATTGTGGATTACCATTACGTCAAATAGTCAAATCGGACAACGGATTATGAAGATACTTTGTGTGGTACGCAATTATGCTCCCCACGCTGGAGAGATGAATGCCGGGGTGCCCAAGGAACCGACATTTTTTATGAAGCCGGACAGCGCCTTGAACCCAAAACAGATGCCGCTGTTTTATCCCGACTTCACTGATGATTTGCAGCACGAGGCGGAGATAGTGGTGAAGATTGACCGGCTGGGGAAGTGCATAGAGCCCCGTTTTGCGCACAGGTATTACCACGAGGTGGCATTAGGCATTGATTTCACCGCCCGCGACCTGCAACGGCAGGCCAAGGCGGCAGGGCTGCCCTGGCTGGTGTCGAAGGGTTTTGACGGCAGCGCCGTAGTGGGGCCGTTTGTGACGTTAGAGGAGTTGGGCGGCATGCAGGGCAAGGAACGCGCCAGCATGAGCGATATAAGCTTCGAGCTGCGCCGCAATGGAGCCGTTGTCCAGAAGGGCAACACGGGCGAGATGATATTTGATGTGGACTGCCTGATAGCCCACATCTCACGATTCATGACCCTGCGCACGGGCGACTTGATTTTTACCGGCACGCCGGCAGGGGTCGGCCCCGTGCAGATTGGGGATGTGCTGGAAGGGACGATAGAGGGGAAGCCCATGCTGCACTTGGAAATCAAATAGTGACCAACGCACTCTTGAACAGTGGAAAGAATCAGGGCGGCTCGGAATCGGGCCGCCCTTGACATTAATAGAAAGGAGGATGTTGCTGTGTGTGGCGGCAGGGCATTGCGCTTGCCGCGGGAGTGTGCCTCTTAGAAGTGGAAACCAACGCGGAGACCCAGGGTGCCTAAAGAGGTGCGGGTGCGGCCGGTGTAGTTCTCTTCATTGGGGTCGGGAGCAGACTTCTTGGTAGGCTCGATGAGGTGGCTGCCAAGGCCTGTGTAGTTGAGGCTGAGGGTGACATGCTCGCCCAGATAGGTGCCAAGGCCAAACATCCAGGTCAATCCACCACTGGGTTTGTAGTAGAAGGTGTTGCCGGGATAGCCGTTCTTGGTGACGAAGAGGAAGTCGTAGCCAATACCCAACTCGGCAAAGGGCTGGAGGTCGGGCATGAGTTTGTAGCGGTACTTGAGACCGAGCATGAAAGGCAGGTTGAAGTAGTGGGGAGCAGTGGGATACTGATTCAGGGAATCGGCATTGCTGTCATACTCTTTGCGGATGGAGGGGCCGGAATTGTTCCAGAGGAAACTGATTTCGGCGAAGGGCTGGAGCTCGCCCACTCCCACGTCAAACCAAAGACCAAAACGGGCTGTGGCACCGAGACCGGCAGAGGCCCCCTTGCCAATTTGGCTGCGATCCAGAACCTGGAAATCACCGAAGGGTTTCAGGTTGACATTGTCGTTGAATTGAACCATGGGGAGTGTCCCGTTGAGGAAAACAGATGTTTCAATTTGCTGTGCTTTGGCGGTAATACCGGCACACAACAAGGCTATGCCAAGGCATAATGATTTGATATATCTACTCTTACTCATGATATGTGTTTTTTTGTTCGTGATACAAAAATAGTAATTTTTTTTTATTTCACAAGTATGATTAGAAAAATTAGATGTTGCAGCTGATTTCACACTGGTGCTTTGCCATCTCGGAACGGCCCAGACGGATGATGCGGCGGCAGGAGTCGAGGAAACGACGGTCGCGCTCGGCGTCGAGGAGCAGGAGGTAGCCCATGATGATGTAGGCAAGGCTCTCGGCGAGGGCACGGACGTTGTGTTCAAAGGCTTCGCCGGCACCGTCGGCGGTGAGCTGGGTGTGCATGGTCTGGTAGTCTGCTGTCATCTGGCGGAGCACTTCGCGCAGGGGTTCGAGCTCGGCACTGACGGGCATGGCATCGTAGTCGGCAATGCGTTTGAGGTAGTTGCCATTGCTGATGCCCTTGGTGGCGGCGACGACCTGCAGCTGGGAGGTACCTTCGTAGATGCTGAGGATGCGTGCATCGCGGTAGAGGCGCTCGCAGGTGTACTCCTTCATGAAGCCACTGCCGCCGTGGATCTGGATGCAGTCGTAGGCGCACTGGTTGGAGTACTCACTGGCCATGAGCTTGGTGATGGGGGTGAGGCAGTCGGCATTGCGGAGGGCAGCTTTCATGGCCTGACGCTCCTCGGCGGCGAGAGGACGGATGCGCGACAGACGCTCGTAGCAGTTGGCGAGGTCCACCTGGCGTGCGGTCTCGTAGAGGAGGGAGCGGACGGCATCGGTCTTGGCACGCATGGTGTGGAGGATGTCCTGGACGGGAATCATCTTGTCGATGGTTTTGCCAAACTGTTCGCGGGTGGCAGCGTATTCGACGGCCTCGCGGCAGGCGGCTTCGCACAGGCCTACGGCTTGTGCGCCGACGCCGAGACGGGCACCGTTCATGAGGGACATGGTGTACTTGATGAGGCCCAGACGGTGCTCGCCGACAAGCTGGCAGGGGGCGTTGGTGAAGACGAGTTCGGCTGTGGGGGAGCCTATGATGCCCATCTTGTGCTCGATGCGGCGGACGGTGAGACCACCGTCGTTGCGGTCGTAGACGAAGTAGGAAAGGCCACGGCCGTCGGTGGTGCCCTCTTCGGAACGGGCAAGGACGAGGTGGATGTCGGCATCGCCATTGGTAATGAAACGCTTGACACCGTTGAGACGCCAGCAGTTGGCGGCTTCGTCGAAGGTGGCCTTGAGGCGTACGGACTGCAGGTCGGAACCGGCATCGGGCTCGGTGAGGTCCATGCTGCAAGTGGCTCCCTGATAGATGCGGGGGAGGTACTTGTCCTTGATTTCCTCGGAGGCGAAGTCCTCGATGGTGTCGGCGCAGTCCTGGAGCATCCAGATGGTGGCAAAGCCCACATCGGCACGGGCTACGACCTCGCCGGCCATGGTGGTAACGGTGCCGGGCATGTTGAGGCCGTGGTATTTGCGGCGCTGTTTGATGCCATAGAGGCCGGATTGGGTGAGGGTCTTGTGGTTCTGGGCGGTGCCAGGAGCATAGACCACGCGGCCGTCGACCACTTTGGGACCTTCGGCGTCGACCTGTGCGGCATTGGGAGCAATGACCTCGGCGGTGATTTCGCCGATGAGGTCCATGGCTTGCTGGTAGCCCTCGACGGCTTCGGCTGCGTTGGCAGGAGCATCGGGGTATTGGCCGGCCTCCTCGAAGTTATTCTCGCGGAGGGTGGCAATCTTTTCGATATCGGGGTGCTGAAGGTAGAACTTCAGACTTTCGTTGTCGCTATAATAATTCATGGCTGGATTTTGCAAGGGTTAAATTATTTTTTGCACGACTGGTAGGCGTTGATGAGGCGAGGGATGATTTCGCACACGTCGCCAATGATGGTGTAGTCGGCAATGGAGTTGATGGGTGCGTCGGGGTCGGTGTTGATGGAGATAATCTGGCCGGACTGCTCCATGCCCACACGGTGCTGGACGGCTCCCGAAATGCCACAGGCGATATAGAGCTTGGGGCGCACGGTGACACCGGTCTGGCCAATCTGGCGGTCGTTGGAGCAGAAACCGGCGTCAACTGCAGCGCGGCTGGCACCCACTTCGCCACCAATCATGTTGGCGAATTTATAGAGCATCTCGAAGTTCTCTTTGCTGCCCATGCCGTAGCCACCTGCCACGATGATGGAGGCGCCTTTGATGTCGACTCCCTGGGGGTCGATTTGGCGGCTGATGACCTTCAGGCATTCATCCTCGGCACGCAGATATTTGGATGCGTCGAGAAGGATGAGCTGGCCTTTGCGGTTGGCATCGACAATCTCTTTGCGCATGACGCCCTCGCGCACGGTGGCCATCTGCGGACGGGTTTCGGGGCTGACGATGGTAGCCACGATGTTGCCGCCAAAGGCAGGACGGATTTGGTACAGGATGTCGTGGTATTCCTTGCCGGTTTTGAGGTCGGTATGGTCGCCGATTTCGAGGGCGGTGCAGTCGGCAGTGAGGCCGCAGCGCAGGTGGGAGGCGATGCGCGGAGCAAGGTCACGGCCCACGCTGGTGGCACCGTAGAGCACCACTTCGGGCTGCCGCTCGCGGATGATGCTGTCCACAATGCTGAAGTGGGGCAGGGTGCGATAAGGCGACAGGCGCGGGTCGTTGGCATAGAGGATGGTGTCGACACCATAGGGGTACAACTGCTGTTCGAGGTCGGCAACATTGCTGCCAGCCACGATGGCTTCGAGCTGTCCGCCCAGTCGGTCGGCCAGTCGGCGCCCTTTGGAGCAGAGTTCAAGGCTCACGTCGGCCACTCGGCCCAATTCGTTGATTTCAATATATACGAGTATGCTGTTCATAATTTATCCAATGATGTGGTTGGTGACAAGGTTTGAGATAAGGCTGTTGAGAGATTCCTGCGTGTTTTCGACGCGGATGTTGTCCTTCTGGGTCAACACTACGCTGTCCACGTTTTTCACCTTGGTGGGGGAGCCGGAGAGACCCAGACGCTCAAATTCGGGGTTCACGTCGTCGGCAGTCCACACGGGGATTTCGAGGTGGCGGTTTTTCAACACCAGGTGGGCATGGCGGAAACGAGGACGCGGAGCACTGCCACACACGGTGACGAGCACAGGCATCGGGGCTTCGACAATCTCGGTGCCGCTCGAGATGCGACGCTTGATGCGGATGCACTTGTCGTTCACCTCAAGCAACTCTTCGGCATAGGTGATTTGGGGAATATTCATCTTCTCGGCCACCTGGGGACCCACCTGTGCGGTGTCGCCGTCGATGGCCTGGCGGCCACCGAAGACGAGGTCGACGTGACCCAGTTTCTTCACGGCGCAGGAAATGGCGTAGGAGGTTGCCAGCGTGTCAGCACCGGCAAAACGGCGGTCGGACAGCACAAAGCCGTCGTCGGCACCACGGTATATGGCCTCGCGGATAATCTCTTCGGCACGCGGAGGTCCCATGGTCACCACGGTGATGGTGGAGCCGGGGAGCGCCTCCTTGACTTGAAGAGCCATTTCGAGGGCGTTGAGGTCTTCGGGATTGTAGACGGCCGGAAGGGCAGAACGGTTGATGGTGCCTTCGGGGGTCATGGCTTCGGGCCCCACGTTGCGTGTGTCGGGGACCTGCTTGGCCAGTACTACGATTTTAATGCTCATATTGTTCAGATTAATGATTCAACGATTGATTGTTGCTTGTTGCGTGTGGTATTCCGTCTCTCGGTCTGCGCGTTCCCTCAGCAGGCGGAATGGGCGTCGGTTTCGGGGCTGATGCGCTTCACCATGCCTTGCAGGGCGGTGCCGGGTCCCACCTCGATAAACTCTGTGGCGCCGTCGGCAATCATGTTCTGCACGGTGGCGGTCCAGCGGACGGGCGAGGTGAGCTGAGCCACCAAGTTGCGCTTAATCTGGTCGGGATTGTCGACGGGGGTGGCGCACACATTCTGGTAGCAGGGGCAGATAGGCGTATGGAACTGGGTGCGCTCAATGGCTTCGGCCAGTTCTACGCGGGCAGGCTCCATGAGGGGGCTGTGGAAGGCTCCGCCCACGGCTAAGGGCACAGCGCGGCCCTTCAGCCCTTTCAGCCGTTCGCATGCCTGTGCCACACCTTCCACAGTGCCGCTGATGACCAGCTGGCCAGGCGTGTTGTAGTTGGCGGCAACCACCACCTGTCCAGCAGCGGTAATCTCGGCGCAGACATCCTCCACGGTCTTGTCGTCCAGTTTCAATATGGCGGCCATGGTCGAGGGCTGTTTCTCGCAGCAACGCTGCATGGCGTTGGCACGGGCTATCACCAGTCGCAGTCCGTCCTCAAAGCCCATGGCTCCGGTGGCCACCAAGGCGCTGAATTCGCCCAGCGAATGGCCTCCCACCATGTCGGGCATGAACTCGCTGCCCATATAGGTGGCAAGGATTACGGAGTGGAGGAAGATGGCAGGCTGCGTCACCTTGGTCTGCTTCAGGTCCTCAGGGGTACCGGCAAACATCAGGTCGGTGATGCGGAAGCCTATAATATCGTTGGCTTGCTCAAAAAGCTCGCGGCAACGGTCGTTGTTGTCATAAAGGTCTTTGCCCATTCCTACGAACTGGGCACCCTGTCCAGGGAAAACGTATGCTTTCATGTTTGAGTGTCTTGGTTTAATAAATTGTGTGCGGAGAGAACCCATGGGTGCCCTCCGCACTTGTTTATGCTTGATTATAAACTGATACCTCCGTCAATGCAGATCACCTGACCGGTGACGTACTCCGAGAGGTCTGATGCTAAGAAGAGGCTCACCCTTGCCACATCCAGCTCGGTGCCGGCGCGGTGCATGGGGATGTCGTCAAGCCATTTCTTGCGGGCGTCGTCGGGGATGGCGTCGGTCATGGCCGTCTGGATGAAGCCGGGAGCAATGGCGTTGCAACGGATGTTGCGCGAGCCAAACTCCTGGGCAAACGACTTGGTGAAACCGATAATGCCGGCCTTGGCAGCAGAATAGTTGCACTGGCCGCCATTGCCGTTCACACCCACCACCGAGCTGGTGTTGATGATGCTTCCGCTGCGCTTCTTCATCATGTAGGGGATGAAGGCTTTGCAGTAGTTGAACACCGAGCGCAGGTTAATCTGGATGACCAGATCCCAGTCTTCGGGGCTCATGCGCATCAGCAGGTTGTCGCGGGTGATGCCGGCATTGTTCACAATGGCATCCACGCGCCCGTAACGCTCTATCACCGTCTTGGCCAAGGCCTCGGTCTGGGCCCAGTCGGCAGCATTTGCAGTGTAGAATGAGCAGTCGGGATTGATGGCTTTCAGTTTCTCCATCAGTTCCACACTACTGTCGGTCTCTTTCAGGTCGGTCACAATCACCGTGGCTCCCTCTTCGGCAAAGAGTTCGGCCGTGCGGCGACCAATGCCGCGTGCAGCACCCGTAATAAGGGCTATCTTGTTTTCTAACAGGTTCATGTTGTGTTGTTTTTATGTCGTTTCTAAATCTTTATGATGAGCATTGCGCCCATATAGTTCATTAAAACACATCAACGCACAGATGTTTTTTTTATTGTGTGCCTTGAAAAATAATGGGCTACTGCTTGTCCACCAGCACAAACGACAGCTTGCCCTTGCAGGCAACCTTGTCGTCCACGTATGCTGTTGCATCGACAAAGAAGATGAGCCCCTTGCGCGCCGTGATGCGGGCTTTCACGGTGATGGTGTCGCCGGGATGTACGGGCTGGCGGAAACGCACTTCGTTCAGACCGCTGTAGAGGGTCAGGCGGTTTTGCAGCTCGTCCAGCAGCAGGACGGCGGACGATTGCCCCATGATTTCGCACAGAATCACTCCCGGCACAATAGGATTGCCGGGGAAGTGCCCTTGCAGGAAAAACTCGTCGCCGCGCACATGGTAGTGTGCTATGGCCATATCGCCTTCCATAGTCATATCATCCACCAGCAGCATCGGCTCGCGGTGGGGTAGGTATTGCTTTATCTCTTCTCTTGTCATCATAATTCCGAAACTATTTTATTTTTCAACATTCTGGATTGTCCAGTTCCAATCAAATGCGCTTATTTCACCCGTCTCAGGGCCACGCAGGCGTTCTGTCCGCCAAAGCCGAACGAGTTGGACAGCGTGATGTCCACCATGCTCTTGCGGGCGGTGTTGGGGATGTAGTCGAGGTCGCATGCGGGGTCGGGTTCCTGGTAGCCGATGGTCGGGGGCAGGATGCCGTTCTTGATGGCTAAGGCGCAGACTATCAGCTCCACGGCTCCGGCGGCTCCCAGCATGTGGCCCAGCATCGATTTGGTCGAGCTGATTTCCACCTTGCGGGCCACATCCTCGCCAAGGGCTTTCTTGATGGCCATCGTCTCGCTGGCATCGTTCAGCGGGGTGCTGGTGCCGTGGGCGTTGATGTACATCTTCTCCGTGGGTTGGAAGCCGGCCTCTTCGGCAGCCAGGCGGATGGCCTCGGCGGCGTTGCGGCCTTCGGGGTGCGGGGCAGTGTAGTGGTGGGCGTCGCAGGTGTTGCCGTAGCCGCTCACCTCAGCATATATCTTGGCTCCGCGTTTGCGGGCGCACTCCTCGCTCTCCAGAATCAGGATTCCGGCGCCTTCGCCCATCACGAAACCCTTGCGGCGGGCATCAAAAGGCACCGAAGCCGACAGCGGGTCGGGATTCTGTGTGAGGGCCTTCATGTTGTTGAAGCCAGCCAGTGCAATGTCGCAGATGGCACTCTCGGCGCCGCCGCAAATCATGGCGTCGGCACGTCCCTCACGGATCAGGCGGTAGGCCTCGCCCACGGCGTGCGTGCCGGTGGCACAGGCCGTCACCACGGGCAGGTTGGGTCCTTGGCAGTTGTACTTGATGGCCACATTGGCGGACCCGATGTTGGCAATCATCATGGGGATGAAGTGGGGCGACACACGGCGCGTGCCCTCCTCAATCATCTTGGTGTGCTCGGCATTGAAGGTCTTGATGCCGCCGATGCCCGAACCCACGGCGCAGCCAATGCGCATGGGGTCCACATCCGTGCCCACCAGCAGTCCGCTGTCCGTCATGGCCTGATGGGCGGCGGCAAGGGCAAAGAGGGTGTACATGTCGTTGCGACGGATGGTGCCCTTGTCAATGTCATACTCTTCGGGATTGAAGTTCTTCACCTCAGCGGCCACATGCACGGGCAGGTTTTCGCTGTGCGGGGCTGCAATGGGGGCTATGCCGCAACGGCCGGCTATCAGCCCTTCCCATAAACTCTCAATGTTGTTGCCAAGCGGTGTCACGCATCCGAGGCCGGTTATATATACCTTGTTCATAATGTTTCTTTTTTTAATGTTGTTTATACTTATTATATGGAGCCTTCCGGCCCGTTCATTTTCATTAATATTCCATCAGCAGGGAGCCCGTGGTGAACCCGGCTCCGAAACCACTCATCACAAGCAGGTCGCCACGCGAAATCTTGTTGGCTCTTACCAGCTCGTCCAGCAGGATGGCTATACTGGCCGACGAGGTGTTGCCATACTTCTGCACCGTGGTGGGGTACTGCTCCGGATTGCCGCCCAGATACTGCTCAATACCCTTAATGATGCGCATGTTGGCCTGGTGGAGGAGGAAGTATCTCACATCCGAAACCTGATGGTTCGTCTCCTTCAGCAGCGTGCTGATTTCCGTGGAGCAGTTGGACACCGCATTGCGGAACACCTCGCGGCCTTGCATCACCATGGGGTGGTCCACATACACGCCTTCCACCTCGAAGGGCGTAGGCTCTAAGCGGTTGCGCTGGTACAGGACCTCGGTGTTGCTGATGGTCGTGGTGTGGGCACCGAAGTATTTGCCTCCCTCTGTCACCACGGCGGCACCGGCGCCGTCGCCAAACAGCACCGCCGTCTCGCGTTGTTTCCAGCTGCAGAAGCGTGTGGGCTCCTCGGCGGCAAGCACCAGTATCTTGTGGGCGCGGCCGGTCTGTAGGAACGATTCAGCAATGTCCATGGCGTAGACAAATCCCGCACAGGCTATCCTGACGTCAAAGCAGGGGCAGTGGGCCCCGATAGCCCCCTGCACGATGCAGCTCATTGAGGGGTAGACATAGTTATTGTTCACGTTGGAACAGATGATGTAGTCCAATTCTTCAGCCTTGATTCCGGCGGCTTCAAGAGCAAGTTTCGATGCAGTGGTGGCTAAGTCAAATAAGCTTTCGTCTGAGAGAATGCGACGGGTTTCGATACCTGTCCGGGTGCGAATCCATTCGTCGCTGGTGTCGAAGAACTCTGTAAGCATGTCGTTCGTCACGACCTTCTTCGGCAGAGCGCTTCCAGTTCCGATAATTTTCATATTAGTATTCTTTCTTCTTTTATCAAAAAGGGCGTTTTTGACCCTTTTTATATTACTAAACCGAATTGCAAAGAAACAACGAAAGTTTGATACCTGAATGTTAAATTTAGTCTCCGGCGCAATATTGTTGGCCAAAAGGCGTTATTTTGGGCGAAATCGTCCTATTTTGGGCGAAATTTGTTAAATTTTTCATTGCGATGAACCCTGTAGAACAATTAAAAACATATATTCCGAAGTTCCTGACACAAAAAAAGACCATCATCCTTTTCTTTTCTTTGGTGTTGTTCTTTTGTGCCTTCTTTGTCGTCGTCTACCGCCCCCTCGGCTTGTTAAAACCGCCCGCGGCCCTCACCTCGCTTGACTATCGGCTCTACTCCCTCATCCTTGTCCTCATCGGCTTGGTTGTCTTCAGCATTAGCCGGTGGCTCCTCTACCTCGTCCAGCGCCGTGCCGACATGAAGCTAAGTTCCTATTTTATATGGGTCGGCATTGAGTTTTTTGTCCTTGTGGTTTCGCTGACGGCTGTCGCCTGGTGGCTCAACGAGGATGCCTCCGTCCCCCTGTTCACCCTGGTTGGGCGGGTCCTCGTCTCCGTCGTCGCCCTCCTGTCCGTGCCATATATCATCACCTTCCTTGTTTTCCTCCTGCAACAGAAACGGTTGGAGATAGCCTCGCTCACTACCCGGCTTACCGAGAGCACCGTCGATAAGTCCGCCGAAGCGCGCGAAGAAGTCCTCCAATTCTATGACAAAGGCGGGCGCCTCGTCTTCGTCACCAAGCGCAGCAATATCCTCTACATCGAAGCTGCCGACAACTACACCGTAATCCACTACATCAGTGGCGACAAGGAGGACTCCCTTGTGCTCCACAACTCGTTGCGCAACATTGCCGAGACCTTCGCCTCGCAAGGCATGGTGCGCTGCCACCGCGGCTACCTTGTCAACCTCGCCAATGTCAAATACCTGCGCAAGGAGAAGGACGGACTTGTGCTCGAAATCGCCTATTGCGACCGCCTCATCCCCGTCTCCAAAACCTACGCGCAGGACGTCGTCCAGCAGTTCGCCAACTGACCTGCCAGGCCCCTCCGTTGCTGGTCCGCCACTCCGCTGCCATTCCCCGAACACTTCCCGCATCCATTCCCCAACGGAATTGGGAGAAATGACCTGTAAGTGGCCGGCAGGGGTGGAAGAGGGACTGGCGCAACATACAGCCGCGACCCTGAGGACAGCGGAGGCCCCCCGATAATACACACAGGAAAATGGGGACGGGTAAACGTTCAGCCTAAGCCGACTGGACAATAAGCTGACTTCCAACTAAACCGGTTATTGAATTATGTCTATTGGAAAACTCCTATAGAGAAAAATCCCCGTCTATCAATCTGAATAGCTCTGCCTATTTATACACCGTGGGCGCTTTCGCTATTCTGTTGACCGATTTGGGGGCAAGGATCGGGGCAGCCACCGTCCGGCGAGACGCAGCAGCGGCAACGGACAATAGGAATCCGCCAGTTAAAACTCGGCGGCTGCACAATAAAAAAGCATCCGAGGCGTTATAGGAACAATTAAATTAACAAATTAAATCAAGCATTATGTTGGGAATTCTATTTACTGTTATTGTTGGAGCCCTGTCCGGCTTTTTGGCTGGCAAGTTGATGAAGGGTTCCGGATTTGGTTTTTTAGTCAACCTGTTGGTTGGCATTGTCGGCGGTTTCTTGGGCGGCAACCTGCTCGCCTGGCTGGGAATCAACTGGGGCAAGACCTTCATCGGCTACCTCGTCACCTCCCTGATAGGCGCCATCCTCCTGCTCTGGGTAGTCTCCCTCCTCACCAAGAAGAAGTAAACGTTTGTCTTAAAGCCGATTTCAAACTTACAATCAAAAGCAGACGAGCGGTGCACCCCATCACGGCTGTGCTGCTTGTTCTGTTGTTAAAGGTTCTGTCCACCTGGACGAGCCGGGGGCTGCGGATGATTTATGATTGGACTATATCAACCGTGTGACGTTGATTTTCTTCCACTTCTTCCCCATGCCAAGCAGGTATGCGTCTTGGTTTTTGATGAGTAGTTCACCTTTGCTTAGGGCGGCGATGTCCTTTCGTAATTCCTGCATCTCTTTTTGGTTTAGGCCATAAAGGTCGCGCAGCACACTGTCGTTGATTGTTTGTTGTTTCATGATGAGGGGATACTGAGCATTGGTATAGAAATCAAAGTATTTGCTGCGATAACTGTCCATGCTTTGGGTGGCAAGGATAATGCTCATTCCTTTGTTTCTCCCTACGGCTATGAGGTTTCTCAGTGGCTGGTTGTCAAAACCGAGCATGTAGTGTGCTTCGTCGATGATGGTGAAGTGCCTCAGCTCCACGCACTCGTCAGTGACCTGCTGTGGAGGGAGTTGCTCATATATGGTGTTCAGTTTCGAAATTAGAAAGTAGACGATAGCCTTGGCTATTACTCCTTCTTTGGGGTAGCTGTCCAGTTTTACAATGTAGCTGTTATTGACCAGTGAGGATTCGTCCTCATCCGAGAAGATGTTGCCGCGTACTATCTGGCTCAGTACAGAACTGATGCTGTCCAGAGCTTCAGGGTCTTTTTGCCTGGCCTGATAGCAGTTGAGTAGCCGTTGAAAGGAGATAGGGCGGTAGTCGGACTGCCTGTAAGCTTCCATGATGGCCTCGCTGAGGCGGTTGGCCATATTGGCGCTGATCTTGGTGTTGTCCAAGGCGGTAAGTGCCGATGACAAGGCCGTGGAATAAAGGTTCACCTCGTTGATGTTGCTGTTCGAGAAGTCCCGAAAGGGAGTGAAAGGTAGTGGATGTTGCATTGGGTCGAGGATAGATGATTCATCAACTTCGAGATAATTGAGCCAGTTGCGGTTTTTGGGGTCGGAGAATTCTCCTTTGTAGTCGAAGAGCAGGAAATTGACGGGGTGGTTTGTGTCCGCTGTTTCTTGCCGCAGCCGGTTGGCAAGGAGGGCAAGCAGATTGGTCTTGCCGCTGCCTGTGCTGCCCGCAATGAGTATCTGGGTGTTATTCACGTTCCGCCCATTCAAGTCGAGGGTGGCCTCCATCTCGCCGTCATAGGTACCTATGGATATATTGAGACGAGGTATGCCCACGGATGTCCGTTTGCTGCCGTATTGCGCCATAAGACATTCTTCCAGGTGGTTGCTTTCCATGAGATAATCGCGTCCGCAGAGTATCTCATGTGCCACTATACGTGAGAGGGTGGCTTGTTCGTCCCAGTTCGCATCGCAGTCGGCATAGCGTATCTTCAGTAGCGGCGAGTAAATCTTGCCAAGGTCGTTCTTGGTAAAGAAACTGGGTACTATGCGCTGGCTGTTTTTCGAAAGGACGATGGCTTCGACGGCCTTCATGTCTCGTTTGAACCGTAGGCTAAGGCCTGTCAGGAAACAGATTCGCATTACCATGTTGTTGTTTAGCAGCACTCTCTTTTTGCCGTTAGTATTCTTCAGGTTGATGCGTTGTTCTATCCTGCTTTTCAGCTCAAGGAGCTCGTCAACAATGCCTTCAGCCTGTCGTAGGTTTGAAAATTCTATGTTCATGGCGGTCATGTCTTTATTAGGTTAAGTCAAGGGGTACTCCGAAATAGCCCTCCTCAACAGCGGTGCATTGCTCTTCAACGTTGCGCACAAGGGTGTAGGTCTTGGCAATGAAAGGTTCTAAGCGCTCATAGTCCTTTTCTTTTCGTATTTCGGAGGTGGTGCAGAGGAGGATGGTTTGGGTTGAGAGATGAGGGAAGTAATGCTCCATCAGTGCGTCGCGGCTGGCCTCGTCCAGCACACCCATCACTGTGTCTATCATCACAGGTGGATTGTAGTCGCCCAAATTGCGCAGCACTTTCAACAACACTTGGATGAATATCTGTTTCGAAGCGGCATTCAGGTTGGTGAGACTGATTTCATTGCCATGTGTGTGAAACAGGCGTATGTTGAATTGTTCCAAGGTGTCACTGAGCTCTACTCTCTCTATGCACCCCTTATAGGCCAGCAGCAGGTTGTTGAGTTGTTGCTTCATCTCGGCCTCAATTTGTGTTTTCTTGCGTTTCAAAAGAGCACTGCTGATTTCAGAGAAAATGGTTTTCAGTTTCACAAGGGTATCGTAGCGCGGGTCTGGCTCTTGTTGTATCTGGATGTCGAATTTGTGTATTTTGTTGTCAATGGCTTTTATCTTGGATTCTATTTCTTGGGCTTCGCTCTTCAATTGTTCCAACAAATGCTTACGGTGCTCATAGTCCTTAATCAGTTCTTCGTTTCCTTGTTGCAACGATGACTCCAACGATGCTTTCTGCCTGTTGAGGTTCTCCAAATCGTCAAGTTGGTCGTTGATGTCCTGCCTCATTCGGTCCAGCGAAGGGAAGCTATTGTAGGAGTTGTTTATCTGTAGCATTGAAAGGTTTTCCACCTCGATGTTGTCCAAGTAGCTATAAGGATCGCCCGTCTGCAACGACTGTTGTTCGGCAACAAGGTGGTCAACAATGTTTTGTTCGTCAATGTTTGGCACACAGAGCGAGAGGCTTTGCATATATTGCAATAGACGGTGGGTAATGTCGCGCAGCATGTCGGCGGAATAGCTGTTCTCCTGCTCTTTGCGGACGGCCTCGCGGAGATGTGCTATCTGCTCTATTTCCTCCTTCATCGCGTAGGCAAGGTGCGAGAGGAATACATTCTGTTCTATCTCCTCCACAAATGACTTCAACTCCTCGCAGAAGTTGTCTGCACGTTCGCCAATGGTTTTTATCTGGTTGGTAATCTGCAGGAGTTTGTTCCGCTGGGCTTCGGCTTCGGCAGCACCGTTCTTGGCAGCGTTGTACAAATCTTGTATGTCGGCCAGATAGCGATAGATGGTGTCTTGGTTGGCGGAGTTCTGTTCCCGTTGCTTCTGCAAGGCTTTCTTTTCCTCGCAAAGGCGGTCGTAGGCTTCGGCCTCCTGCTGAGCTTCAAGACGGCGTTGTGCCCACCCCTGCTGCACCCGCTCCGAGCAGTCGCGCAGTTGGACAAATTTCTTGAAACCCATTACATTCTCTATGTTGTCCTGTATGATTTGGGCAAAGACATTCTTTTTCATCAGCTCGCTGGTCTGCATGGCGTCGAAGAGGAAGTATTTGCTTAGCTCTTCGGGCAGGTTGGCACGTATAATCTTATTCACCTGCTGCTCGCCTTCTGCTCTGTCACGGGCGGATGAGGCGCTCCCGTAGGTGAAAATCGTGCCGTCCATGTTCAGCATGACACTCTCCACGGGCTTGCCGCTATTGTTGAGAATATAGGTGCGTCGCATCACATACCGTTTGGTAGAAGAAAGAACCTGTCCAGAAAAGTACAGTTCTATCTCTATCTTGGGAGCCTCTCGGCCTCTTGCCCCGTCGTTGAGCAGTTCGGTGAATTGCTCTTTAGATTGGATTTTGAGACCATAGAGAACTCCGCAGATGGCTTCGAACAGGGTGGTTTTGCCGCCACCGTTCTGTCCTCCTATCAGTATTATGCTGCGTTCGTCGCTGACAGTGAGGTCCAGGTCGAGCGAGAGGTAGGTCTTGTAGTTCCTGATTTTAATGCGTTGTATTATCATGGCTTAACAATGTTTTATTTTCATGATGGCGGCCTCGATAATGTTGGCAGTTTCGTCGTTGCTCATCTCGATGCTTTCGGCACGGTGGCTGTGGTAGGTGCGTAGCAGCTCCTCTTTCAGCCATTCAAAGTCCACCTCGTGGCGTTGGCATATCTGTTCGATAGTGTCAAGGTCCTCGCGGCGGATGCCATAATGTACAAAGGTAGTGTCGATTCCTTTATTCATGGTATTTTGCTTTTGGGTCTATTCTTTGTCGGGGAAAAAGGCTATCCAACCGCTGAGGTCGGTGGTGTTGGCAATATAGGTGTCGCTGTACAGCCAGTTACCGGTTGGCTTGTCTTCCACTATCACACCACCGCCCATGTTTTGGTGTGCGCGGACATAGTCTATCAGGGCTTTTTGCTTGGCGGGTGCTTGCGTGTCGGAATTGGCACTCTTGGTGTCGAATAGCAGTATGCGGCCACTCTTCATCTGGATGATGAAATCGACGTAGAAGAGGCTGCGGGTCTTATCACTCCTGATGTATTCTATGGCATAGTGGTCACGACCACTGTCACCGTTTTTGTACCACCATGCTATGTGATCTTTGTGTTCTTCCAGAAAGGCCTCAAACCGCTGCTCGGGAGTAGAAGCCCGTCTCTGGCGGATGAAAGGTTCCAAAGCGTGGTTCTCCACGTCGGGCACCACACAGTTGGTCTCCTCATCGTATATGCGGTCGGGCGGCAACTCCCATTGGGTGGGGACAATGGCGCGTTCTGCTGCTTTTTTGCGACGTTCCTCCATCTGGCGCTCGTAAGCGGCTAAGGCCTTGCGCACTATGACAGCATATTTCTTGTTGTTGTCCTGTTTGGTGCTGAGGATGATCTTCCGAGCTTCGGTCTCAAAACACTCAAACAGTTCCTCCATCAGTTCCAACAAGCATCGGCTTAACGTTGCTGCGGACACCTTCTCAAATGGGGGGATCATCCTTTCGCAAAAGATGTTGAAAAGCCTCCGCAATTCTCCTCCTCTCCGAATAAAGCCATACCGTTGCCCGTCCTTCAGTACGGTTTCGCCTTCAATATTTAGGTCAACGTCTTCAGGTATCCACACCTGCACCTTGTCCACATTAAAGGTGACATGTGCTTTAAGTTCGGCGCTGTGGCGATTCACAGCGCAGGGGTTGTCCGGGCCAGTGGGAAAGGGGTCGTCGTCAAACTCTAAATGTGTCTGTGTTAGCCCCCAGTTGTCCACAAAGGTCTGTCGCAGCGTCCGTTTGAAATCACCGCCCAGACGCATACGGCTCATGCTGAGGCGTGTGCTTGTGTTGCTGTCGAGCACAATGGGGGTTACGTCCTTACGTCGTTTGGCTACAAAGCGGCTTATGTAGCCTACGCCGTCGGCCACTATCTCTATCTTGTCCGCACTGAGGTCGGTATACACATAGCCTTTGTTCAGCAGTGGGTCAGGATAGAAATGCTGCTCCGGCATCCGCAGAATGCGTCCTACGGTCTGCATGGTGAACGTCATGCTGTTCATCTTGCGGAAGATGAGTAGTACGGCTGCCCTCGGGCAGTCCCAGCCCTTGGCAATGGCCTGTTTGAACAGGAGGGCCTGCACCATGCTTTCCGGTTGCTCTATGCCCTCCAGATTCTGTTTCTCCTTGCTGAGCCACACGGCCAAGCGCCCATTGGCGGTGGTCATGTTCCAGTCGGTAGTCTCCAAGTAGCGCTTCACAGTGTCTACAATCTGCACGTCGTCGGCATTGAGGTCGGCCTTGTCATTGGGCAGTTGAATGAGCAGCAAAGGATTGATATTCACGTCCAGTCGTTGGTAGGCGTCGGCGATGGCAGCACGTTTGCGCAGGGCAAGTTCTAAGAGGTGTTGTGTCAGGTTGCGTTCGTCGCTAATGTCTTTGCTTACGTTGGGATTCAGCACGATGCCTTCCTTGATCATTTCCTCCTTTATTACTAATTCGCGCGGTATGCTCACCTTTTGCTCTCCCTGGGTGCGGGGCGTTGCGCTTACGCGCAGTTCTATCTTGGGGTCTATCTTGTCCAACACCTGTTTGCTCTTGTCGGCAGTAGCGGACCAGAAGTCATGCTCTTCGTCGATGACAACGATGATGGGGTGTCCGGCTTCGCGGGTGCGGCGTGTTATCTCAAAGAGGGAATGGCCTTGCTCTGAGTCGCGCACCATGATGTTCTTCTCCTTATTGATGCTCTCCCAGTTGACGAACAGCACGTCGCCTGGGTGCAGGAGGCCTTCGGTGTGGTCGAGTTCATCGTACATCACGGGGCGCAGTTCGCGGGTTTCGGAAAAATAGTTCCTCATCTTGAAGTAGCTCTGCTCGTGCAAGGCGTTGGGGGCAATCCATATCATGACGGGTTCATGCTCGTTGCCGCGAGTTTGTAGGGCTATCTGCTCCAACGCCATGGTGGTCATCACGGTCTTGCCGCTGCCCGTGGGGGCGTGGAAGACGAGGGTGTGTCTCGTACCGCTGAGGTCGAGCATGTCGAGGGTGTGTTCCACCAATTGGCGGACGGCCTTTTGTTGGTATTCCAGAGTCTTCATTGGTTGTCCTCCTTTCCGTCAATGGGTTCATTATCGTAGAAGCGGTCCTCCGTTGGCAGCACACGGCGGTAGGCCTCGTAGATGGCGGCGGGCAGTGCACAGAGCTGCACGCGGTCTTCTACTTCGGCAAAGTCGTCATCGTAGGGATAGTTGGTGTAGGAGAAGGTGTAGACCTTTATGCGTTCCTTGGGCAGGAAGTCGCTCTGGGCGATCCACTGCACGATGCGTGGGATAGCCTCTTCGCTGAATATGATGAGCATATATTGGTTGCCCTTGCCAAAGAGACGCACATGCCGACGGATGTTTCTTATCTCGAGATTTTTGATTTCAAGCTCGTCGTAAAGGTCTTCCTTGATGCAGAGCAGGTCGGTGGCGGCAGCCATGAGGTCGCGCATATTGCGGTTGGTGCGCTGGCGGGGCAACAGACGAGTGCGGTAGTATCGCAGGCTGTTGTCTGTCAGCCCCTCCACCGCCGTGCCTTTGGGCGTGGTGTAGCCATTGATGACACGCTTGTTGCGCTCGTAGGTCACTTCCTCGCAGATGTTGTTCTCATTGTTGGTTACAAGGATGCATTGGCGGTGTCCCCCATCCTCCTTGTTCAACTGCATCACCGCATGCATAGTAGTCCCGCTGCCGGCAAAGAAGTCAAGAACTGAAGACGAAGAAGAATTGAAAGATTTAACGAGGTTTTTTATTAATTGTATCGGCTTTGCATAATCAAATATTCTTTTCCCAAATATATTATTTTGCTCACTTTCACTTTCTTGATTATCGCCCCATTCTGACAATAATAGGTCAGTTATTGATTTTCTTTTCCCTATTTCTTCCACTGAAACTTCTCTCCGTAATCCCTTATTAGCAGTTATGAACAATAGTTCCTGATCGATAAACTTATCTATATTTTCTTGAGATTCTGAGAATCTCGAACTCACATCAACCTCGTTTAATGTATATCCATTTTTATATTGCACATCTTGTAAATATGTTACGGTCATTGTTTTTATCTTGTGAACACCAGCTTTTAGTGTCCCTTCACCGTCAAGTTTTATTCTAACCCCAGCTCTGAAATGTCTAATACTTTCAGCGTTTGAAATATTTATTACTTTCTTAGTAGAATCAGATGTACCTTCAATTGATAATTTTTCTAATTTAGTCTTATCATTAGCATATACTAAAACGTATTCCATTACAGATGCAGTATGGGTGGCAAGGAAAGATGGCTGTTTTTTCCGTTTCCATTTTAATATTTCTATGAAATTCTTTTCTAAAAAAAGTTCATCACATAATGTTTTTAGTTGCCCTATTTCATTATTATCTATCGATATAAAGATTACTCCTTTTTCAGATAGTAGACGTTTAGCTATTCGGAGGCGTTTGGACATGAAGGAGAGCCATTTGCTGTGGCGGTAGTCGTCCTCGGCATCGACGTAACGGTCGTTGTAGACGAAGTCTTTGTTGCCGGTGTTGTAGGGTGGGTCGATATAGATGACGTCAATGCGGCCTTCGTGGGTGTAGGTGAGGGCGGTGAGGGCTTCGAGGTTGTCGCCCTCGATAAGGATGTGGTTGGGGGCTTCGGGCGTGGCACCGGGGATGTAACGCTCGCGCACCTCGTCGAGTACGGGCAGGTGGGTGCGGAGCCGCTCCTCGACGGCCTCAGGGTGGTCCTCCCACACAAGGCCGTATTTCTTGGTGTTGACAAGTTCGAGCAGCTGCGCCCGCTCGTCGTCGGATAGTCCCGCCAGCTCTTTGATACGCTGCCGCAGGGCTTCACGATTGATTTTCGTAGCCATAGGTCTGTCTGCATTTTGTGGCGGGCTTGTTGTTCAGACTTACAGGCTTCCAAAGGCCAAAAAAAACAGAGACGTGGAATCGTTTGTTTTGACTTATCCACTCTCTGAGGCCCTCGGTAGCCTGTGTTCACAGACAAGTCTCGTCCACGCTCTGCAACGCAGACGCTTGCTGACTTATTCTGCTTGAACACTATTGAAATTTCCGAGGTTTCAGAGAAGTGCCGAATAATCCGCTCGCGCTATGTTATTATTTTATGTTTATTGTGTCTCTTTTGTTAGTTGTTTCTGTTTATTTATAATTTTATTTATCACCTTGTAATAATCAACCTTTATTGGTTGGCGTATTCTTGGATTTCGTCGTGGAAGAACTCTATTTTTACGCCGGCTTGGCGGAAGAGCTCTTCGCTCTCGGCTCCAGCGTGGTATTTGCGTTCGCAGACTACGCGCTTGATGCCGCAGTTGATGATGAGCATGGCGCAGGTGCGGCAGGGGGTCATGCGGCAGTAGAGGGTGGCGCCGTCGAGGGCGATGCCGCGGCGGGCGGCCTGACAGATGGCGTTCTGCTCGGCATGGACGGTGCGGACGCAGTGGGTGGTGATGCGGCCATCGGCTTCGATGGTTTTGCGGAAGAGGTGCCCAACCTCGTCGCAGTGGGGAAGGCCGGAGGGGGAGCCGACGTAGCCGGTGACGAGGAGCTGGCGGTCCTTGACGATGACGCAGCCGGAGCGGCCGCGGTCGCAGGTGGCACGCTTGGAGGCGGTGTTGGCCAGTTCCATGAAGTATTCGTCCCATGAGGGGCGGCGGTACATGATTTTGCCGAGGACCTCTTCCACCTGCTGGTTGAGGTGGTCGATGGAGCCGTTGTTGTCAAAACGGTAGTCGGCCTGGTCTATGCAGTAGCGGAGGTTCTGTTTGTTGGGGTCGTCGTTGTCCATCTCGCGCTGCTCGTTGGCGACGAAAGTTTCGTAGTCGATGTGGTCGGTCTCGCTGCCGCGGAGGACGGCGCGTTCGTAGCGGACGCGGGTGTCGGCATCGACGGCAAAGAGGTAGAAGTTGGGTTTGCTGCGGAGGTCGTTGACTTCGCCGGGAGTGCGGACGCTCTCGATGATGCAGTTGCGGCCGGAGGCTTGTGCTTGGTCGTAGAGCTGTTCCACAATCCATGAGGGGGAGTGCTGGGCGCGGAGGTCGTTGCCGACGAGGGTCATGCTGTCGCGGTTGACTTCGAGTCCGCGACGCTTGATTTCGTCGATGAGGAAGGCCCGGACGGAGTAGTGGTCAAAGCCTTTCTCTTTTTGCAGGTAGTCGACGATGGTGCCTTTGCCGGCCCCAAGGGTGCCTGTGATGCCGATGGTAATCATTGTGAATGTGTTAATGTGTTAATGCGAGAATGTGTGAATTCGTTAATTCGCTATTTCGTTAATGTGTTAGTGCGTTCAGCATTTGAATTTGTACTGGAGCTGGGAGAGCTCTTGGTTGGCTTTGACTATCTTGTTTTTGAGGCCAGCCTTGTAGGCAGTGAGTTTCTGCATGAGGTTGCTGTCAGCCAGGGCGAGCATCTGCATGGCCAGGATGGCGGCGTTCTGCGCGCCGTTGATGGCTACGGTGGCCACGGGGATTCCCGGAGGCATCTGGAGGATGGCGAGGGTGGCGTCGAGGCCTTCGAGTGTGCTGCCTTTGATGGGGACACCGATGACGGGCAGGGGGGTCTCGGCGGCGATGACACCGGGGAGGGCGGCTGCCATGCCGGCTCCGGCTATGATGACTTTGATGCCTCGGGCCGCGGCACCACGGGCAAAGTCGGAGACTTCGGCAGGGGTGCGGTGGGCAGAGAGGGCATTGACCTCGAAGGGGATTTCCATCTCTTCAAAGAACTGACAGGCTTTCTCCATGACGGGGAGGTCGGAGGTGGAGCCCATGATGATGCTGACTATTGGGTTCATTGTAACAGGGGGTTAATTGTTGTTGGAGGTTCGTATTTGCCAAGCACGGAGAATGACGTCGGGGCGTGCGTTCTCGTAGAGTATCATGTAGACGGCTTGGGCTATGGGCATTTCAATATGGCGTTCTTGCCGCACTTTTTCGAGGCTCTTGGCTGCGTAATAGCCTTCGGCAATCATGTGCATCTCAAGCTGAGCGCTCTTGACGGTGTATCCACGGCCTATCATGGTGCCGAAGGTACGGTTGCGGCTGAGCTGCGAGTAGCAGGTGACAAGCAGGTCGCCAACGTAGGGAGGCATATTCTCCGGCGAAAGCCTGACGAAGGTGTCGGGTTGCATGGCTTTGAGGAAGGAGCGCATCTCGGCAAGCGCATAGCTGACAAGGACTGCCATGAGGTTGTCGCCACTGCCCATGCCTTTGCAGATGCCGGCGGCAACGGCATAGATGTTTTTGAGAGCTGTGGCGAATTGGATGCCGCGCATGTCGGTGGAGTAGGAGATGTTGATGTAGCGGCAGCGCAGCTGTTGCATGATGGTCTCGGCCAGTTGACGGTTGGGGGAGGCGGCAGTGATGAAGGTGAGGCGTTCGCGTGCCACTTCCTCGGCATGGGTGGGACCGCTGATGATGGCCAACTGCCCTTGGGGCACTTGATAGTAGTTCTGCAGGTAGTCGGTGACAATCATGTCGGCCTCGGGTACAAAGCCCTTGATGGCGGAAACGAGTTGCCGCTGCCTGAGAGTGGCAGGGTCTATCAACTGGAGTGCGGAATGCAGGAACGCCGTGGGGATGACGAGATAGATGATTTCGCATCGGTCAGCAACCTCTTGCGGGGTGCTGCATATTTCGATACGGGCAGGGTCAATGCTTACCTCGCCAAGGTAGCGGTTGTTGTGTCCGTGCTTGAGAAGGCTTTTGCGTATCTCAGGTTCGCGGACATACCAACACACCCGAACAGAGGGCTGTTCGAGTAGCAGTTTGACAACAGCGGTGGCCCATGAGCCGCTTCCGAGAAGTCCAATCATTTCAGATTACGTAATATTTCACATGTGAGATTCCAGAACATCTCGACGGTCTTTATCTCAATCTTCTCGCCGGGAGCATGGACGCCACGCAGCGTGGGACCGTAGCTAATCATGTCCATGTTGGGGTATTTCTCTCCTATCAGGCCGCATTCCAGTCCGGCATGGATGGCACGGACGATGGGGTCGTGGCCGAACATGCGCTTGTAGGTCTCTACGCCCACGCGGAGCACTTTGCTGTCGGGGTTGGGGGTCCAGCCGGGGTAGCCGTCGCCGTGGCTGACGTGGGCACCAATCATGCGGAAGGTGGCCTCGATTTTCTGTGCCGCGGCATGCTTTGCACTCTCGACGGAGCTGCGCTGGCTGGTGGCGATATGGATTTGGTGGCCATCCATCTTGACGGAGGCCAGGTTGGTGGAGGTCTCGACAAAGTTCTCAATCTCGCGGCTCATGGCCAGCACTCCGTGCGCACAGGCATAGAGGGCGTTGAGGAGGTTGTACTGCGTCGGGCGGTCGATGAGGCAAGCGGGCTCCTCGATGGGTTCGAGGGTTACCTGCAAGTTGGGCTCAGTGGTGCGGAACTCAAAGCAGATGTGCTGGGCAAAGTCGTCAACCATCTTGCGGAAAGCCTCTTCATAATCGTGTGCGACGACGATGTCGGCCCAAGCTTCGCGGGCAATGGCATTGCGGAGGTTGCCACCGTCAATGCGGGCAAGACCTATCTTGTGCTTTTCGGTGGCGTTCCAGAGTATGCGGTTCAGGATTTTGATGGCGCAGCCGCGGCCACGGTTGATGTCGTCGCCGCTGTGGCCGCCTTGCAGCCCGGAGACTTTGATGCGGTAGGAGCTTTCGTCTGCGGGGACAGGGCGTGTGGTGTAGTCGATGGCCACGGTGGTGTCTATGCCGCCGGCGCAGCCGATGCAGTATTCACCTTCGTCCTCGTCGTCGAAGTTGAGGAGGATGGAACTCTTCAACCAGTCGGTATGCAGGTTGGCGGCACCCGTGAGGCCGGTTTCCTCATCGACGGTAAACAAGCATTCGAGGGGACCGTGCTGTATGCTGTCGTCGGCCAGGATGGCCATTGCCGCTGCCACGCCAATGCCGTCGTCGGCACCGAGGGTTGTGCCGTCACCTATCATCCATCCGTCCTCATCGTAGGCTTGGATGGGATGGGTGAGGAAGTCAAACTCTTTGTCGCCGTTTTTCTCGCAAACCATATCCATGTGGGCTTGGAGGCACACACCGGGGGCATTCTCGTAGCCCTTGGAGGCGGGCTTGCGAATCAGCACGTTGCCCACCTCGTCGGCAAGTGTCTCAAGATTCAGTTTCCGACCAAACTCCTGCAAAAAGGCAGAGACCTTGGCTTCGTGCTTGGAGGGGCGGGGAATATTCATCAGTTGGCCGAAGTATTGCCATACTGCTGCGGGTTGAAGGTTATTGAGTGTGTTGCTCATAATCAGATTTTTCTATGTTGTTGTTTGTTTTTGTCAAATAATAATTGATGCCATTCGGTGCCGTCGCGGCTATTGCAGCACGACGAGCTTCTGACTGGGTTGCTGTCCAATCTGGATGATGTAGATGCCCGGCTTCACAGACACATGCCATGTGTCGTCTTGGTTGGCTGAACGGGAGGCTATGCAGCGCCCCATAACGTCAAACAGGGTGGCTCTCTTGCCGCTCAGGCCGTGAGCCACGATGCTGTTGCCCATGACGTAGGCATGGAGGGCAGGGCTTTCTGCGGTGGGGATTGCCGCGGGGTCATAACCGTGGTAGGAGGTGTCCGGCTCCATGCCTAACACGGCTCCATGCCACTGGGTGAAGTCACTGGTGCCAGGGCGCAAAGCGTCAAGCTTGAAGTATCCGTTGGAGTTTCCTGCCCAGCCCCAGTTGATGTAGTAGAGGTTGGAGTCCACCACGTCGGAGAAGTAGCCGACAATCAGAAAGCCGTGGCCGGAAGTGCCGCTGTGCCCGTCGGGGCTGTCGTCCTTGGCCCATCCGGCATAGTAGACGGGTTTGCCTTCGGCCAGGCTGTTGTAGACCATCTTCATCCACAACGAGTCGTCGCCGATGGAGTCTCGCATGCCGGTGTAGGAGTATTTGTAGCCGAAATGCTTGCTGAGGCGATGGGGTGCGCTGACGCTGGGGTCGAGGTGCAGGCTGGTGTCGTAGATGGCATACTCAGGCAGAGACCAGCTCATGCTGCCGTTCTCGCCGTAGCGCATGTCGATGGACACGCCGATGTGATAGATGAGTGTGGCAATAGCGTTGATTTCGGTCTGGTCACTGTTCAGCTGGATGAATTCAGGCATGTGCTCCCAGTCGTAATAGGTGTTTTCAAAGTCGGCGGAGAGCTCTCCGTAGCTCCAGTCTGGGTAGGCTGCTGGATTGTCGGCACCATTGTAGGAGTGTCGGCCAAAGCCATGCTCGGGGTACTCCCAGTAGCGCATAATCATGGCAAAGGCGGTGGCCACGCAGCCTGTCACCGCATTCCCGGGGCAGAAAGTATTGTAAGGCTTCTCCTGCGACCAGCGGCTGCGGATAAGCGACTGGATGCGGTCGTTGTAGAAATCGCCTTTCTGATCGTAAGTGTCGAGGGCAAGTTTCAGTGCCGAGCCGTTTTTCAGCAAGTCCCATTTCCGCGCAATCTCACGGGTGGAGGCAATATTGCTTTTGCGGCCCGCGGCAATCTGCTTGTCGTACTGCTCTAACCAGAAACGGGCTGCGGGATTGATGTCCATGGGGTCAAGCGGAGCCTCGTCGGAGATGGCCAGCACCGGGACCGCTATGTCGTCGCCACTCAGTACCACGAATCCCCTCAGGCTATCGCCGTCATGGCTCATAGGCATCGCATAATTATAGATATAAAGATTCTCCAATGGCGCCGCAAGGCTGACGGACTGCAATGAGACGGGAGCCTCGGCGGCAATCTGCTTGTCGGCATTGTCCATATACAGGGCATGGAGCCTCACGGCGTTCTTGGCCACAATGCGGGCGCGTGTGCCATCCACGGGTCCTGCCACGAGGGACTGGACTACAAGGAGGGCTGCTGTTGCTAAAAGGATTTTTTTCATCATAATATGCTTTTAATGGGGTGTATGTTTTATTGTCAGTCTTTGAAATAGGCCACACCGCTCTCGAAGATGAGCTGGTCTTGGTCGCCCACAATGTTGCGATAGGTACCTGGGCGCCAACGTTCGCTGTGCGCCATTTTGCCCAGCACACGTCCGTCGGGGCTGGTGATGCCCTCAATGGCCATGAATGAGCCATTCATGTTGTAGGGCTCTTGCATTGTGGCGTTGCCGTCGAGGTCCACATATTGTGTGGCCACCTGCCCATTGGCAAACAGCTGGTCTATCCATTGTTTCGGAGCTACAAAGCGACCCTCGCCATGCGAGATGGGCACCACATAGCTCTTGCCCAGTTCGGCCTTCTGGAGCCAGGGCGACAGGTTGCTGACCACCTTGGTGTGGGCTATCATGCTCTGGTGCCGGCCAATGGTATTGAAGGTCAGCGTGGGAGCGTCCTCGCTCTGCGGACGGATCTCGCCGAATGGGACAAGCCCCAGTTTCACCAGTGCCTGGAATCCATTGCAGATGCCCAGCATCAATCCGTCGCGTTCTTTCAGCAAGCGCATTACCGCATCGCATATCATTGGGTTGCGGAACACGCTGGTGATGAATTTGGCACTCCCGTCGGGCTCGTCGCCTGCCGAGAAACCACCGGGAATCATCACTATCTGGCTCTTGTCTATGGCCGCGGCAAAGGCTGCCACACTCTCCTCGATATGCTGGCTGCTGAGGTTGCGGAACACTATGGTTTCCACCTCGGCTCCTGCACGCAGGAAGGCGCGTGCCGAGTCGTACTCGCAGTTGGTGCCGGGGAATGCAGGGATGAACACCTTGGGCTGGGCGGTTTTGTGCTTGCACACATACACCTTCTTGGCCTTGTGCAGGGCTGTCTTGCCCATCTTGGCCGCCTGTGGGGTGCCGGTAGTGGTGGGGAAAATACTCTCCAGTGTGCCCGTCCAGGCTTTCGTCATCTCGTCCATGCCGATGGTCTCGCCCTCAATGACGAAGCTTCCGCTGTTGTTCACGCGGCCTATCTTGCGTGCCACAGCGGGCAGCGAACCGCAGTTCACCACCTCTACCACAATGGCACCATATTTCTTCTCAAACAGTTCTTCGACGCTGAGGTTGCCGTCAAAAGTGACGCCCATCCTGTTGCCGAAAGCCATCTTGCTCACAGCCTCGGCAATGCCGCCAAAGCCCACAGCGTAGGCGGCCTTGATGGAACCTTTGCCCACGGCCTGATGCAGGGCGTTGTACATCGCCAACAGCATCTTGTAGTTCGGCATGCCCATCTTGTCCGGCATCACCTCCAACAGGTAGAGGTAGTTGCCCGCCTGCTTCAGTTCGGGGGTGACAACATGTTTCATATTGCTGACGCACACGGCAAAACTGCACAGCGTGGGGGGGACGTCAATGTCATTGAATGTGCCGCTCATAGAGTCCTTGCCGCCGATGGCGGGCAGTTTCAGTCCCATCTGTGCGTTGTAGGCACCCAACAGGGCGGCAAAGGGCTCGCCCCAGCGGTAGGGGTCGTTGCCCAGTTTCTTGAAGTACTCCTGGAAGGTGAGCCTTACGCGGCTCACGTTGCCACCCGCGGCGGCAATCTTTGCCACCGAGTCCACCACGGCATACGCTGCGCCGTGGAAGGGACTCCAACTGCTCAGGTATGGGTCGTAGCCGTAGCTCATCAGCGTCACCGTGTCGCTCTCTGCCGTCAGGGTGGGCAGCAAACCCATCATGCACTGTGTGGGGGTCATCTGCGTTTGTCCGCCATAGGGCATCACCACGCTGCCGGCGCCCACGGTGCTGTCAAACATCTCCACCAGACCTTTCTGTGAGCAGACGTTCAGGTTGGCCAGATTCTCTAACCAGCGTTCTTTCACGCTTGCCTGTGCATGGGTGGCACCGGTCTCGGCGCCCTCCTTGTCGGCGGGCATGGCCACGCGCACCTCGGTTTCCTGGTGGGCACCGTTGGTGTCGATAAAGCGGCGGCTCAGGTTCACAATCTCCTTGCCGCGCCAGCTTATCACCATGCGGGGCTCGGCGGTGACGGTGGCCACCACCACGGCTTCGAGGTTCTCCTCGTCGGCATATTTCAGCATCTGCTCCACATCGGTGGGCGACACGACCACTGCCATGCGCTCCTGGCTCTCGCTGATGGCCAGCTCTGTGCCGTCTAATCCGGCATATTTCTTGGGTACTTTGTCAAGGTTTATCTGCAGCCCGTCGGCCAGTTCGCCGATGGCCACGCTCACTCCGCCGGCACCAAAGTCGTTGCACTTCTTTATTAGGCTCGACACCTCTTCGCGGCGGAACAGGCGCTGTATTTTTCTCTCTGTGGGGGCGTTGCCCTTCTGCACCTCTGCTCCGCAGGTGGTCAGTGACGACGTGTTGTGTGCCTTCGAGGCTCCCGTTGCGCCGCCGCAGCCGTCACGGCCGGTGCGGCCGCCCAGCAGGATGACCACATCGCCGGGGTCGCTGGTCAGGCGTTTCACCTGGCGGCGGGGCGCTGCTGCTATCACCGCCCCGATCTCCATGCGCTTGGCTACGTAGTTGGGATGGTAAATCTCGTTCACTAATCCCGTCGCCAACCCGATCTGGTTGCCATAGCTGCTGTAGCCGCGGGCTGCTGTGGTGACGATCTTGCTCTGCGGCAATTTCCCCGGCAAGGTCTCGCTCATGGGCTTGCGCGGGTCGGCGGCACCCGTCACACGCATGGCTTGGTACACGTATGTGCGTCCGCTCAACGGGTCGCGGATGCAACCGCCAAGGCAGGTGGCTGCTCCGCCAAAGGGTTCAATCTCCGTCGGGTGGTTGTGGGTCTCGTTCTTGAAGTTCACTAACCATTCCTCCGTCTTGCCATCCATCTTCACGGGCACCACAATGCTGCATGCGTTAATCTCGTCGCTCACCTCCTGGTCGTTCAGCAGACCGGCCTTGCGCATCCGCTTGGCGGCCAAAGTGCCGAGGTCCATCAGGCACACATACTTGTCCGTGCGGCCTTCATATTGGTCCTTGTGGTCGGCAAGGTACTGCCGGAAAGCCTCCTCCAACAATGGACGGTACACACCCTCGTCAAACTCCACGCCCTTCAGCTCGGTGGCAAAAGTGGTGTGGCGGCAATGGTCGCTCCAGTAGGTGTCCAGCACCCGTATCTCCGTCATGCTGGGGTCGCGGTGCTCCTCAGTGTTGAAATAGTTCTGGATATGTTTGAAGTCGGCCAGTGTCATGGCCAAGCCCAAGCTGTCGTACAGGCTCTTCAAGTCTGCTTCCCCCATGGAGGCAAAGCCCTCCAGAATCCGCACGTCGGCGGGCTCGTCATAATGCTCTTCCAAGGTGTCGGGCTTCGGAGCCTCTGTCACGCGGCTGTCCACGGGGTTCACGCAGTGCTTCACCACCGCAGCGCGTTGCTCCTCGGTCAGGTGACCGCTAATCACATAGGTTGTGGCGGAACGTATGATGGGCTGTTCGGCGGCATTGAGCAGGCGCACACACTGCGTGGCGCTGTCCGCGCGCTGGTCAAACTGGCCGGGCAGGTACTCCACGGTAAACACAAAATCCTCTGCCCCGTGGGGGAATTCCTCTTCGTAAAGTATATCGACTGGCGGCTCGGAAAACACCGTGCCGCGGGCCTTGGCATAGGTCTCGTCGGACAGATTCTCCACATCGTAGCGCACCAGAACACGCACCCCTTCGGGTTCCACGCCCAAGTAGCGTTCCAACTCCTCGCGCAGTCCCTTGGCCTGTGCGGCATAGTCAGCTTTCTTTTCAACAAATAATCTTCTTATCATGATAATGTTCTTTTTTTTCAGTATCGGGATTGATAAAGTTTCTTTTTCACACATTCAAAATTGATTCCCACATTCACGAATTCACACATTCAAAATTGATTCCCACATTCTCACATTCACGAATTCTCACATTCAAAATTGATTCCCACATTTCCACATTCACGAATTCACACATTCAAAATTGATTCCCACATTCTCACATTCACGAATTCTCACATTCAAATAGCCTTCTTGGGGCGGATGGCCCAGCCTTCCGGGTGCCGGGGGGTGAACTGGTCAAAAAACTCAACCATCCGTTCCACGTCGGCCTCATAGTCGCCCGTCAGGTAGATGGTCGGCCCGTAGCCAGCCCTCTTGTTCTTGAAGTCCATGAAGCCCAGTACCACAGGCACTCCCGCCCGTGTGGCAATCTCGTAAAAGCCTCTCTTGAAGCGTTTCACGGGCTTGCGCGTAGCCTCAGGCGTGATGACGATGCACACGTTGTCATCCTCTTTCAAGGTCCGCACTGCCCTTGCCACCAAGTCGTTGTGGCGGTTGCCGCGATCCACGGGCACCAACCCAAGGTGCAGCAGCAACCTCCGCGTAAAGAAATTGAAGAACTCCTTCTTCACCATAATCTTCGGATTCACACCCGCAGCATACAGCACCGCGGCACCGACAATATAGTCCGCAAAAGCTGTGTGCGGAGCCACCGCAACTACACAATGACGCAATTCCGGCCTGTCCTTTAGGTCGGGAATCTCAAAGTGCCACCCGCACAGCTTCACCAGCTGTATCCAAATCTTTCTCATTATTATACTTTTATATAATAAATAAGCCTTGGCGGCTCGTTTGTTTCTGTCGTGCAAATATACATAAAAAAAACGAATTAGCGAAGATTCAAGTGTTTTTTTAGCCCCAATATCAACTTTTTTTTGCCATGTCGCACAATCTTCGTATATTTGCACCATCGTTTGCAAGGGAGTGTATCTGCGCAACCTGCTGAATGATAAAAGGAAAGATGGCAGAGCGGTCGAATGCGGCGGTCTTGAAAACCGTTGACCTGCGAGGGTCCGGGGGTTCGAATCCCTCTCTTTCCGCCACAAAGAACAAGCGGTCTATTCAGGTCGCTTTTTTCTTTTAGAGGGCCCCTGTCACAACGGAAAGGAAGCAACCGGCTTCGTCGAACCAGGCAATCTACCAATTACAAATAAGAAGATGAAAACAGACCAACTGGACGTAACTCCCATGCGCCGTGATGAGATAAATCTCTGTGCCGAACTCTCTGTGCGGGCTTTTGCCGACTATGAGTATTTCACCCATTTCTTCCCCGACGAAAAAGAGCGGTTGGCATTTATGCGCGCCATGATACAGAGCGAGTACCGTACCACCCGCCGCCGTGCCCACTTCCTCGTCGCCCGCAGCGGCGGCCAGCCTGTTGCCGTGGCCGACCTCTTTCCGCCCGACTGGAAGAAACCGAGCGACCTGCAATACCTTCTCCACGGATGGGGACGGGTGCTGCTGCTGCCCAGGCAGAATCTCGTCAGAGAATGGCTCGACATGGACGCCCGTGCCGGTCACTACTGCCACACCCTGCTCGGTGGCACCACGTGGTACCTCAGTTCCCTCACCGTCAGCCCACAGGCTCAAGGAAAGGGCTTTGGCCGTGAAATGCTGATGCAGGCTGTCATCCCCTATATTGCCCGTCAGGGCGGTACCCGTCTCTGCTTTTTCACCAACAGCGAGAGCAACCTGTCCTTCTACAGACACCTTGGTTTCGAAGTGGCCGACTACCAAGAATTAGACTGCCGCGGCCACAAAATGGGCAGCTGGAGCTTTGTAAAAGAACTATAAACACCCACCCCACGAAGAGCGGATGCCGGATGTTGGGAAAAAACATTTTTCTGGATAAGTCCCCAAAAGGTATTTACGTGATTCAACACTACTCCGTTTGTTTAGCAGATGGACTTCTTTCTTTGGCCTTTTGGGCAGGGTGGGAGAGGGTTCGGTGTCCGTTCTTCTGAATTTTGGTGTTCGCTCTTGGTTCGTGTGTTGCGGGTCATTTCTCTTTCATTTCTCTATCATTTTTCCCTCGTTCTTTGGATAAATGGTGCTGCATGCGTGCGATCTCGGAGGCGCATGGAGCGAGGCTGTAGCTAAAGAAGGATTCGGGAGGGAGGATGTGGCGGGGATGCCGGTTACGCGGCAGGGGCTTGCGGCGGGGAGGAAAAAAAGAGTGCCGCCCCAACGGGGCGGCACTCTTGGGGTATGATTAGCTTTTTCTATCCTTATTTCAGGACTGTCAGGCGGCTTGTGGTCTGGCCTTGGTCGGTGAGGATAGTGACGAGGTAGAGCCCTGCTGCAAGGTTGGAGATGTTCAGCTCGGCCACGTCGGCATTGACGCTGTCGCAGCTTTTCACCACTTGGCCCATGGTGTTGACGAGCACGAGGCTGCGGATGGTGGCGTTGGAGGAGATGTAGGCCGTCTGCGAAGCGGGGTTGGGATAGACTTTGACCTTGGCGGTGAGGGGGGCGTCGGTGATGCCCAGCTGGTGGCCGGAGTCCTCGGTGATGCGGCCGCTCTTGGCGCTGTTGAGCACTTTGCGCTGGGTGACGGTGCTGCCATGGGTGGTGACGAAGGCCACCAGGCTGCACTTGCCGGGGCGCACTTCGGCAGGGAGGGTGTAGGTGAGGGTTTTGCCGAAATGGGTGTTGGCGGTGGTTGCGGTGAAGGCGTCGGCATCGCCCCAAGCGTCGGAGAGGCTGGCGCGGACGACGTGGTCATGGCGATAGTTGTTGATGGTGCTTTCGCCTTCCTGGAAGGCTATGATGCTGTCCTCAATGAGGTACACCGTCAGGTGCGGCTCGGCGATGGAGCAGTCGGCCATGAAATAGCCGTCAACGGTGGCTTGCAGCTGGCGTGTGCCGGCGTTGTAGGTGATGTTGGTGAAACCCAGCACGATGTTGTCAGGCAGTGACGAGGCGCGAGCCAGTTGGTCGTGCATGATGACGGCATCGCCAACATAGTGCACGGGACCGGGGTCGGTGCTGTTGCCATACTGCATGTCGCGGTCTATGCTGACGGCGGGGGCGTAGGTGCTGCTGGTGTTGTAAAGGGCTTCCATGGCCGAGGAGGCGCTGCTGGTCATCATGTCGTCCTGGAAACCGGCGTGGTGCGACACCCATGCCACGCGGCTCTCCAGTCCTTGGTAGGCCTGGGCGATGGCCTCATGGCCTTCAGGGCAGTTGCCGCAGTATTGCGAGGTGAAGTTCTCCAACAGGGCCATGTGGAAGTTGGTGTAGGGGATGCCCACCGTCACATCGTCGACGAAGACAAAATAGTTGTGACCATGGTTCACAAAGGCCACGTGTATGTCCTGTCCGACGTAGTTGTCCAGCGACAGGCTGTAGTTGCCCCAGCTGGCCGTGGTGCCCTGGGTGCCGTCGAAGACTATGTCGCGCAGTGTGACGCTGAAGTCCTCTTTGTTGTTTCCGGTGGTGGAGACCATCACCCTCAGCTTCTCGTTGGCGGAGAGGTGCGGCACAAAGGCGCGGAAGGTGAGGGAGTAGCCGGCGGCGGGAACATGGATGGCGGGTGTCACCAACCAGCGGTCGCAGTTGCCGCTCTCGTTGATGGCGGACACCGATGCCGCGGCCTGGTTGTTGGTCTCGACGGATGATACCACCCAGCCGCTGCCGAACATGCCGAAGTTGCCGCTGTTGGTGTTTCCGTCCTGATACATCGTCCAGCCGGCGGGCAGGGGTCCCACCTGGTCGGTGACGGTGATGCTTTCAAAATCCTCACTAAAAACTGTTTGGGCATTGACGGATGTGCAGAGGAGCGCAGATGCCAACAATGCAAGGACTGACCTTTTCGTTTTGTAAAATGTACTTTTCATCATGTTGTATTTTGACTATTATTATTGACAACAAAAGAACGTCTAACCATAATAACGTAAAAAAGGCTCGAAAAACTACACGAGGGTGCAACTTTTTTGGGTTGGAGAGGTTGATGCGGGGCGTTTGGGGCAATAAAAAGTAGTACTATCCGTTATGGTGCCATGTTTATAGGTGAAATCATCTCCCTCTTTGTGGCCATGTCGTGGACGGTCACAGCACTCTTTTCCGAGGTGGCGTCCAAGCGCATGGGTTCGCTGCCGCTGAATGTGGTACGCATGGTCATGTCGCTGACTTTCTTGGCTCTCACCCTTTGGCTTTTCATGGGTGTGCCGTGGCCGCGCTATGCCGACGGGCAGACGTGGCTGTGGCTTCTCCTCTCCAGTGTGGTGGGGTACGTGATAGGCGACTACTGCCTTTTCCAAGGCTATATTGCCATCGGTTCCCGCTTTGGGCAGCTTTTCATGACCCTTTCCGCCCCCACGGCTGCCATTATGGGGTGGCTGCTTATCGGTGAGCAGATGCGCCCGTTGGCCATCCTTGGCATGTGCGTGACCCTGACGGGCATAGGACTCTCCATCCTCTCCAAGCGGGACGCCCCTGCGGGCAACGCGCACCATGCGCCGCAGCTGAAGCTCAACCTGCCCAAGCGTGGTATGGTATATGCTACGCTTGCGGGTGTGTGTCAAGGCGGCGGGTTGGTGCTGAGCAAGATGGGTTTGAAGCACTATAATGCCGCCCTCCTTGCCGTTGGGTTGGACGGACAGGCTGTGGTGCCGGACGCCCTGCTGCCGATGCCGCTATATATCAGTGTCCCCTTTGCATCGACGATGATACGCGCCACCATGGGTTTGATGGGTTTCATGGCTCTGCTCCTGCTGTTTGAGAAAGACGGGCTTGGAAAGCTCCGCCACGCCGTGGGCGACCGCAAGGCCATGTGGTGCGCCTTCGGGGCAACGCTTTTTGGACCCTTTGTGGGCACCAGCATGTCGCTGCTTGCCACCATGTACACCTCCACGGGCATTGCCCAGACGCTTTTCGCCCTCACGCCGATACTCATCATTGCGCCTGCCGCCTGGCTTTTCCATCAGCGCGTCACACCGCGCGAGATTATCGGAGCGGTCATCAGCGTGGCGGGTGTCAGCCTGTTCTTTATTTGAGAATGCGTGAAAGCTACATCGTAAACTGGAGGCAAACTTTGACGGCATGGGGAGAAATGCCTTCACCCAAGTAGGTGAGCCGCCGCACATAGTCGATGCGGATGAGTTTCAGGATGTTCTCTATGCCGATGCTGTATTCCATATAGGGCGTGTTGGTCAGGAAGTTGGCTCCGGCAGGGAGCTGGTAAAGCCCTATATGGCCATTGGCAGGGTTGTTCACGTCCGACATGCTGCCGTAAAGCAGGTTGAACCCTAACACTTCGCGGAGGCGCAGCCGCTTGATGAGCGGGATGTGGTTGAGGATGAGCCCCTTCATGTGGTAGGTGGCAAAGAGGGAGACATAGCGGTCCATGATAAACTCCATGGGCTTCATGGTGTTGAATGAGTTCTGCGACAGGAAGAGGCTGCTGTTCCCGTTGGGGACAAACAACTTGGGCATGGGTACTTGGTTCCACACTATGCCCACCTGTGCGCGTAGGTCTATATAGCCGAGGGCGGCAAACCACAGTCTGTTGAAGGCGTTGAGGGCGGAGCGGTTGTAGTAGAATCCATCTAATAGGCCCATCTCGTGGCTGAGGGTGATGACTGTGGCATTGGTGGAGAGGTTGAGCAGCGAGCTCTGCCCTGTGCGACCGCTGCCAACAAGGGTGCCGGGTGTGAAGGAGAGGCTTGTGGCCCATTGGGCGTAGAGGATGCTCTCCACACGTTCTGTGCCGCTTGGTGTGAGACGGTAGTAGTTCAGCAGCCCTGTGGGTCGTATGTGCTGGGCACCCACCCACGTGTCCAAGTCGATGAAACCGGGCCAGTTTTTCCGCAGTCGCAGGTAGACGTCGGCCACATACTGCGCCGGAACCTCTTTGTTGTTCCACATCAGTATGTTGTCACGGTCATATTGGTCGAACGAGAGTCCGGGCGACTCGATGTCGTAGCCCGCATGGAGGCTGATGTAGCCCGCAGGGCTCTCCTTGGGGAATCGGCGTTTTGGGGCAAAGGTGTGATAGAGGTTCAGGTTGAATTTCATCTGCTTGTCCTTGAAGCCGTAGGCTACATAGCCATCAAAGAAGTTGCGGTTGTTCAGCCGTGCGCGGCTCATGCCGCCCACCCTCAGGCGCAGTCCCTCTGTGCCGTTGTGGCTCACCATGTTGTAGATGGGGCCGATGTCAAAGCGGCTGGAATCGCGCGAGGCGTGCGTGGGGACGTAGCCCGAAAGCAGTGCCTCGGCGGTTTTGATGGTGTAGCGGACCGACGGGATGCGCATCAGCTCGTAGCGCATGCTGTCCAAAAAGGTTTCGGCCAGCGTGAGCTGCACGGGACGCAGGGCGTTCCACTCTTTGCGGAACATCTTGTGCGCATCGGGATGCACGGCGTGGGAGGAGAGAGGCGTGAAAAGGCTGTCGGGCTGGGGGATGAGCGTGTCAAACGAATAGTCGTAGTACAGCTGCATCTGGTGGGCATAAACCTGGCGCAGCCGTTTGCCTACATAAAAGCGGCCGTAGGTGTCGGTGCGTGTGGGCAGATAGCGTCCGGCGCTGTCGCGCTCAAAAGACTGCATCACGTTCAGGTCGCGCACAAAGTTGAGGTCCACCGCCTCCGGCACGCGCATTGCGCAACGTTTGACGGCATAGGTACTGTCGCAGACGATATACATCGAACCCACAAAGCCGAAGTTCCCTTTGCTTGACGGCACGAAGGAGAGCTCGACGCAGCGTTGCCCGTCGACCTCGACGGTGTCGGTGATATAATAGTGGTAAAAGGTGGTGGCCAAGATGGTGGAGAGGGGGCTTACAAAGCGCACGGACATGAGGGCAATCTCGTTGTCAAAGATGTCGATGGTGGGGAAGAGAGCCCCCAAGTCGTCGTCCAACCCTTCCTGCGACATGTTCACATCCACGCCGTCGGCGCGGTAGGCCGTTGTCAGTGTGCGCAGGTTTTCGTTGCGGTAGTTCTGCGACTGCATCCGCTCGCGGATGGAGAAATGCAGGATTTCGGCATTGTCGAACTCGGCACGGTCAATATATTTTTCCACAAAGGCGAAGTGTTTCCAGAAGGCGTGCTTCTCGAAGTCGGGATGGAACTGGTCTAAACACATGTTCAGCTTTTCGAACACGCGACGACTGAACTGTTCGGAGGATAGTACATTGTTGTCCCGCTTGTGCGCAATCACTTTCTTCACCAGCTCCACGGCGGGGTTGTTCTTCCGGCTGTAACGGTCGCGCTTGCCCTTCTTGGCGGTGACATTCACTGTTTGCAGGGTGGTCACTTCTGGCTCCATGCTTATCTTCAGACGGCGCGAGCCTTTCTTTTTCAGCACCACCGTCTGCGGACGGTAGCCCACCATGCGGAAATGCAGCACTGTGTCCTCCGCCGTCACGCTTAGGTCGAAGTGACCATTGATGTCGGACACCGTGCCGTAGCCCCTGTCGCCGGGGATGTCGTTTCGGGGCGGGACGGCAATCTGCACAAAGGCTAAGGGTTCCCCGGTGCTTCTGTCCGTCACCGTGCCCGAAATGGGAGCCACCGTGCGTTGCCCGTAGGCAGCCGTGCTACCCACCATCAGCAGTATTATTATCATCAGCACGACGTGGCGGCGGGGATAGGAGCATACCCCCAGCCCCTCTGAAGAGGGGAGGGCGCGGTGGCGGGTCGGCGTCAACAATGGTTTTGTGACCTTATGTTCAAAGGAAGAGGCCAACCGCGACAGTTCTCCCCTTTTGAAAGGGGTCGGGGGTATGACGTGGCGGCGGGGATAGGAGTATACCCCTCCGCCCGCTGAAGAGGGGAGGGCGCACGGCTGAATGGCATTAGTATGGAATGATTTGATAATAACGATATTCCGATTAGATTACAAATTCCGATAGCACTGCAAAGATACACAAAAAAAGGAATATACAGAAAAAAAGCATTCGCTCCCCCGCCAGAAGATGAAATGCACGCTGACGGCGACTACACAAGTAAAACCCTCGCCACCTGCCTCCACAAAACTACATTTTTTCTTCCCGCCACAATAATTCCCACCACCCTCCGTTAAAAGAAAACGTAAAAGCGACAATAATTCCTGCTTCAAACAAGCGACAGACCTATGAAAATCAATATCCGCAAGATGGGCATCCTGCCCAAAATCCTCATTGCCATTGCCCTCGGAATTGGCTGCTCGTTCTTCATGCCGGGATGGGCTGTGCGTGTGTTCCTCACCTTCAACTCCATCTTCAGCAACTTCCTTGGCATGTTCATACCGTTGCTCATTATCGGTCTCGTCGCTCCGGGCATTGCCGACCTTGGGCGTGGCGCGGGCAAACTGCTGCTCATCACCGTTGTGCTGGCCTACGGCTCCACCGTCCTCTCCGGAGCCTTTGCCTATGGTTCCTGTGCCTTGGCCTATCCACACATTCTCGGCAACGGCCTCAGTGCCCTCGGCAACATGGACATGACCAATGCTCTCACCCCTTATTTCACCATCGAGATGCCCGCTTTCATCTCCGTCACCACTGCATTGGTGCTGGCATTCATTCTCGGTCTCACCACCGCCTCCATTGACGGCACCACCATGAAAGGATTCCTCTTCGACTTCCGCGACATCATCACCCGCGTCATCACTTCGGTCATCATCCCTTGCCTTCCCCTCTACATCTTCGGCATCTTTTTGCAGATGGGAGCCGAAGGTCACGTCGGAGCCGTCCTCGGGGCCTTCCTCAAAATCGTAGGGTTCATATTCCTTCTCCATGTCACGGAGTTGGTGTTCCTCTTCCTTGTGGCCGGCGGGGTGACGCGCCGCAACCCTTTCCGCGCCCTTGTCACTATGCTCCCTGCCTACGTCACCGCTCTTGGCACCGCCTCCAGCGCCGCCACCATCCCCGTCACCCTGCAACAAGCCATCAAGAATGGCGTCCGTCCCGAAACGGCAGGGTTCACTGTGCCCCTCTGCGCCACTATCCACATGCCCTGCAGCATTCTTAAAATCACCGCCGTGGCCTACGCTATCAGTCTTAGCATGGGGCTTCCCTGCGACTTCGGCACTTATATCGGTTTCATTATGATGCTCGGCATCACCATGGTTGCGGCTCCTGGCGTGCCTGGTGGTGCCATCATGGCTGCCCTTGGCCTTTTGGGCTCCATGCTCGGCTTCGACGCCAACATGCAAGGTCTCATGATTGCCATCTATATTGCCATGGACAGCTTCGGCACAGCGGGCAACGTCACTGGCGACGGAGCCATAGCTCTCATCGTCGACCACATCCGCGGCAACAAAGCGTAAATCCTCCCAAAACGAAACAGTCTGCAACATCCTTCTACGGTGTGTTGCAGACTGCTGTACAAAGTGCCTTGCCAGGCCGTTCGGTCAATACTCCACGCGAGGCTCCATCTCCTTGGCCTGAGCCACCATCTTCTCGATTTCCTTGACCGAGGGGACGCGGTTGCAGAGATTTTTCTCTGCGTTCACCTCCTCCATCTTGGCGGCGAGGTTGGCGGGCACACGGTGGCGGAACTCCTTGATGGTGTCCACGCCTGCGGCCTCTAACAATTCGGCAAACTGACCGGCCACACCGTGGATGCGGAACAGATCGGCATGATTGGTCCAGCGCAGTATCAGTTTCTCGCTAATGCCTGTGGCCTCGGCCATTTTGCGGCGCCCAGCACGGGTGGCGCACTGCTCCAGCAGGTCGTCAGTGGTTTTCACACCGGCCTCATTCAACTTGGCGGCATAAACGTCGCCGATTCCTTCAATGTCAATAATCTTGTAAGCCATAGTATTTTGTTTTAAGATTTGTGCATTAACGGGAAACCTCCCATTTTATTGCCCTGCAACGACCCTTTTTGGCCTTATTTTGGAAAAAAAACGGGTAGGGGAAGGGCTGATACTGGAAAAAAGGTTGTATCTTTGCAATATGAAACCCTCTGGTGGGGTTTCTATGGATAAATCAGACAATCAGAATGATGAGTGCAATAAGTGACATAGAAGGCGCAGCAGCACCGCAGCAACATATAGAGATAATGGCTCCCGTAGGGAGCTACGAGAGCCTCAGCGCCGCCGTACAGGCGGGGGCCGATGCCGTTTATTTCGGTGTGGGAAATTTGAATATGCGTTCGCGTTCGGCGGCCAACTTTACGGTGGAGGACTTGCACCGCATTGTGGCCACGGCTCGGGAGCATGGGGTGCGTACCTATCTGACGGTGAACACGATTATCTACAACCATGAGGTTGAGGAGATGCACGCGCTGGTGCAGGCCGCCAAGGAGGCGGGCATCACGGCCATCATTGCCAGCGACATGGCGGTAATACTCTATGCCAACAGCATCGGCGTGGAGGTGCATATCTCCACGCAGTGCAACATCTCCAATGTGGAGGCGGTGCGTTTCTTTGCCCGTTATGCCGACGTGGTGGTTACGGCTCGCGAACTGCCCCTGCGGCAGGTGGCCGAGATTACGCAGTATATCCGCGACAATGACATCCGCGGTCCCAAAGGGGAGCTGGTGCAGGTGGAAGTGTTTGCCCACGGGGCGTTGTGCATGAGCGTCAGCGGGAAGTGCTATCTGAGTCTTGACGAGTATAATTACAGTGCCAACCGGGGTGCCTGTTTGCAGCTTTGCCGCAGAGAGTATCTGGTCAAGGATGTGGAGAGTGACACGGAATTGCTGGTTAGCGGCAAATATATCATGTCGCCCAAGGACTTGTGCACCATCGGTTTCTTGGACAAGATTATCCACGCTGGAGTAAAAGTGCTGAAGATTGAGGGACGTGGCCGCTCAGCCGACTATGTGAAGACGGTGGTGGAGTGCTACAAGGAGGCGGTGCAAGCCGTAGCCGACGGAACCTATACACAGGAGAAGATAGCCGCTTGGACCGAGAGGCTGCGCACAGTGTTTAACCGCGGCTTCTGGGACGGCTATTATCTGGGCCGCAAGATGGGTGAATGGAGTGATCGGTATGGCTCCCAGGCCACTGAGAACAAAGTGTATTTAGGCAAGGTGACCAACTATTATAACCGGCCGCAGGTGGCTGAAATGAAGATTGAAACGGCGGAGCATCTGCGTGTGGGTGAGGACTTGATGGTGATAGGGCAGACCACGGGCGTCTACCGCGCCACGGTGGAGGAGTTGCGCCTTGGCGACACAGCCCAGCCCGTGCCGGAAGTGGGACAGGGCGACGTGTTCAGCGTCAAAACCACCGAAATCCTTCACCGTGGAGATAAGCTCTACCGCGTGGACAGGGTGATTGATGAGTTCTGAATGTAGGAAAGTAAGTATAAGGGAAAAAGGTGATGACAGAAGAACAGGAACAGGCGTTGCAGCTGGCCACGGAGGCAGGACACATCCTTCTTGAAAATGGGGCTGAGATTAGCCGTGTGGAAGAGACTATGACCCGAATATCCTCGGCATACGGGGTTGAGAACGAGAGCTTCTTTGTGTTGAGCAACGGCATAATCACCACTGGGCAGCACTATGCCCGAGCGGAGTTTATCCCGATTAAGGGTACGCAATTGGCCAAGGTGGCGGCGGTGAACCAGCTGAGCCGTGACGTGAGTACGGGCAAGATTCCTCTTGAAACCCTTGGACAAAGCATTCAAGCCATCCGTTCCATGCCAGGAAAACCGTGGTGGGAGCTGCTGGCCGGTGTTGCGGTGGGTGTTGCGGCATTCTGCCTGATTTTTGGAGGAAGTCTGCTTGACTCTTTGGCCACGTTAGCGGCAGGGTTGGTTCTGGGCTTTTTCATAGCATTCGCCTCCCGCCATTTGTCGCGACTGGCGGGGAGTGTGGCTGGTGGTTTGGTGGGCGGAATAATGTGCATGCTTGTGTATCGTGTGGCCATGCACTTTCAGATTGCCCCGCAGTTGCATTTGGCCAACATGGTGATAGGAACCATTATTGCCTTGGTGCCCGGAGTTCCTTTTACGAATGGTATGCGCGACTTGGCCAACGAGGATTATATTGCTGGTACCACCCGACTTACAGATGCTTTTTTGGTCTTTCTCTGCATTGCGTTGGGAGTGGCACTGTCGATTATTGTCGATGGTGAGGTGATGGGAGCAATCGTACAGTTGGGTATGCCTGTCAAGGACCCGGTTGCTTCCCAATGGGCCATCCAGTTGGTGGCGGCCTTTGTCGGGACGGTGGGGTTCTCGGTCCTCTTCGGGGCTCCGCGCCAAAGCTACGTAGCCTGTGGTCTTGCGGGGACGATAGGCTGGGCTGTGTATTTGTGGTCCCTGACAAGTCTGTCGGTGGTGGGTGCGGCATTCTTCTCCGCCTTGTCCATTGCCACAGTGAGCCATGTGCTTGCCCGCCTTGGCCGTCAGCCCGTAACAATCTACCTGATTTGCGGCATCATCCCATTGGTACCAGGTGGAGGCATCTTTTGGACGGCATACTATATTGTCACCAACCAGCTGTGGCAAGCGGCCACGACGGGGTTTGTTGCATTGAAGGTAACCATAGCCATTGCCTGTGGCATCATTCTTGCTTCGGGCGTGGTGAACAAGTTTATATTGAAAAAGAAAAATGGCTAAAGCACGAACATATTATTTTTGTCAGGAGTGCGGCTACCAGTCGTCCTCCTGGTTAGGACGTTGTCCCGAATGCGGCAAGTGGAACACTTTTGTGGAGGAAGTAGTCAAAAGTTCATCCCCCGCAGTCAAGACAGGCTCTATAGCCCCTAAGGCAACCCCCAAGCGCATACAGGAAGTCACCTACGGCGAAACCAAGCGCATACCCACCCATTGCAACGAGTTCGACCGTGTGTTGGGTGGTGGCATTGTTCCCGGAAGCCTCCTCCTGCTGGGGGGCGAGCCGGGTATTGGCAAAAGCACGCTGCTGTTGCAGACGGCTTTGGCCATTCACGACCGCCGACTGCTCTATGTCAGCGGCGAGGAAAGCGAGCAGCAGATCAAAATGCGTGCCGACCGCATAGGTATCAACACGGAGAGCTGCTATGTGGTCAGCGAGACTGTTACCCAGCGTATTTTTGAACATGTCGAGGCTGTGCAACCCGACCTGCTTATTGTTGACTCCATCCAGACTGTCACCACCGAGGAGGTGGAATCCCCGGCGGGCAGTGTGAGCCAGATACGCCAGTGCACCACCGAGTTCCAGCATTATGCCAAAACGACGGGAGTCCCCGTCCTGCTTATCGGCCACATCACCAAGGACGGTACTCTTGCGGGTCCCAAGGTGATGGAGCACATTGTTGATGCAGTTCTCCAGTTTGAGGGCGACCGCAATTACGGGTTCCGCATACTCCGCGCATTGAAGAACCGTTTCGGCTCCACTTCCGAGATTGGCATCTTCGAGATGCGAGGCAGCGGCCTTGCCGAGGTCTCCAATCCCTCGGCACTCCTCCTTTCGCACAGGGATGAAGAGCTTAGTGGTGCTGCCGTGGCTGCCACCCTTGAGGGGGCACGCCCCATGTTTGTCGAGGTGCAGTCGTTGGTCAGCAGTGCCGTCTATGGCACGCCCCAGCGCAACGCCAACGGTTTCGACACCCGACGCATGAACATGCTCCTTGCCGTGCTGGAAAAACGCTGTGGTTTCAAACTCGGGGCCAAGGATGTATTCCTCAATATGGCGGGAGGCATGCGCGTCAGCGACCCCGCACTCGACCTCGCCGTGGCCTGTAGCATTCTTTCCAGCAATGTCGACATCCCCGTCCCGCCGCGCTATTGCTTTGCCGCCGAGGTGGGCCTCAGCGGCGAGGTGCGCCCAGTAAGCCGCATAGACAACCGCGTCAGCGAGGCCGCACGCTTAGGCTTCGAGCGTGTTTTCATATCCAAATACGACCTCCGCAATCTCGAGCAGAACAAGTACAACATCCAGATTATCGGTGTCAGCGTCATAGAGGAGGCCTTCCGAAATCTATTCGCTTAATTAAAAATAAGACTCACACATTCAAGCATTCACACATTCAAGCATTCACACATTCACACATTCACACATTCACACATTCACACAATCACAATGCAATATTCCTACCAAACATCACAGACCTGCAGCCAGCAGATAGACTTTGAAATCACCGACGGCAAACTCCATAATGTCACTTTCTACGGTGGCTGTCACGGCAACCTTCAGGGTGTCTCCCGCCTTGTTGAGGGCATGGATGTAGACCAAGTGCTCGAACGGCTTGAGGGCATCCGTTGTGGTTGGAAGGACACCTCCTGTCCCGACCAGCTCTGCCAGGCCATCCGTCAAGCTATGGGCGGCTCGCCTGTCAGCAGGTAGACCACCATTTTTCCTCCCCATACCTCCACCTGCCCGCCGAGGGCCTCATTCAGCGTGCCCTCCCACCACCAATCCAAGCAGCGTTCCTTGATGGGCCAGCGCAGTCCCGTTGTCGTCACCGGGATGCTCGGCGTCAGCGAAAAAAGGGAAACCTGTTGCCCCTTATGGGTGTTGAAAACGGCATGGCCGCTCATTGGCACAAAAATGCCGCAGTCCGACAACATGCGGAATTGCACATCGGGGTACTGCTCCATATACCATGCCAAAAGGCTGATGTTGCCCACCGTGTGGTCCTCTCTCAGCCCCGTCGCACCGATATAGTCCACCCTTGACACCGTCGGCGGCTCTCCGCAGCATTCATTCAGCGCATAGCGTGTAGCCTTTGTCAAGTCATTGTCGTCCTGTTCCGACACCACTACTCTGTTCACCATAACACCCAGTGCAGCGGCCTGTTCTAAAACGCCCTTGCGCAACGAGTCCCCGTCACCCACAACCGTCACACCCGTTTGCTTGTCACTGGCGGTGGTTCTCCCCCTCCGCCATTCAATGTATTTTTCCAAAGCCCCGTCGCAGCAAACAATCCTGTCCGACTGCTGCAACAAGCCGTCAACCCATTCCCCCGAAGGGAACAAACCGTTAGCCACTATAGTGATATTCATATTCCTTATATATTACGGGCGGAGGTTCTCCGCATGAATTACAGATTGATACCAGCGTCACATGGACATTTAATATGCCGCAAAAGTACAAAAAAAATCTCAATGTCGAAAAATAATCGTATTTTTGCATCCACAAAGTCTGAATGTTTGAATGTGGGAATCAGATTTTAATTTCTTATTGATCGCACGTTTACACATTCACAACTTGGAAGAAACATGGAGACAATCAAGAAAATCTATCGCAAAGGCTACGGTCCCTCCAGCAGTCACACCATGGCGCCCCATGCTGCGGCCCTTCAGTTCAAGGCCGACCACCCTGAGGCTCACACCATCCGTGTAACCCTCTACGGCAGCCTTGCAGCCACAGGCCGCGGCCACCGCACCGACAAGGCTCTTCAGGACGGTGCTGCGCCTGTCCCTATAGAGATTGTTTGGAAGCCCGACGTGGTGCTGCCGTTCCACACCAACGGCATGCTCTTCGAGGCTCTTGATTCCGAAGGTCGAACCACGGACCAGTGGACTATCTATAGCGTCGGAGGCGGAGCCCTCGCCAACGAGACGACCGCCGTCACCGAAGAGCACGTCTACTCCATGTCCACCCTTTCCGAAATCCTTCCCTACATCGAGCGCGAAGGTCTTACCTACTGGGAGTATGTAGAGCAGTGTGAAGGCCCTGCCATTTGGGACTACCTGCAAGAAATGTGGAACACCATGCAGCAAACCATCCGCCAAGGTCTGCAGGCCGAAGGGGTCATCCCCGGCGGTCTCCACCTGCGCAGCAAAGCCCGCCAGTACTATGTCCGCGCCTCCTCCTACAAGCCGTCGCTCCAAAGCCGCGCCCTCGTCATTGCCTATGCCCTTGCAACTGCCGAGCGCAACGCTGTGGGTGGCTATATCGTTACCGCTCCTACCTGCGGCTCTTCGGGTGTTCTCCCGGCGGTGCTGTATCATTTGCAGCAGGCTCACAGTTTTTCAGATACTGAGATACTCCGCGCCATGGCCACTGCCGCCCTTTTTGCCAACGTCATCAAGCACAATGCCTCTCTCTCCGGTGCCGAAGTGGGCTGCCAGGGCGAGGTGGGGAGTGCTTGTGTCATGGCAGCCGTTGCCGCAAACCAGCTCTTTGGGGGCAGCCCCCAGCAGATAGAGTATGCCGCCGAGATGGCCATGGAACACAATCTTGGCCTCACCTGCGACCCCCTCTGCGGTCTTGTTCAGATTCCCTGCATCGAGCGCAATGCCATGGCTGCCCTCCGTGCTCTCGACATCAACATCTACGCCATGATGAGCGACGGCAAGCACATCATCTCCTTCGACAAGGTGGTCCGCACCATGCGCCGCACCGGCCACGACCTCCCAAGCCTTTACAAGGAAACCGCCCTCGGCGGTCTCGCTATCGATGAATAATAACATGCGGAGAACCTCCGCCGGTAATATATTTGTAAACTAAACTTATAGCAATCATGAAAAAAATCCTCTTCCTTGCAGTAGCCCTCCTCGCTTCGCAGTGGCTCTTTGCCCAGCAGTTCTCACTCCCCATCCTGCCGGAAAAGATGTGGCCGTCGGATTATGCCAAGTATGAAACCGACATCCTCAACTGCTGCAACTACCTCCTCACTTCCGACCCTGCCTTCAACCATCCCAAGCATGAGGAGTGTACCTCGTTCCTTGTCCGCTGGCTTTCCGGCTCGCCCGAGGTGAGCATCCCTGTCAGCGCCGACCTCACCGACGTCAAGAAACCCGAACTTCTTATGGCCTACCTTGCCGCCTGGACCCGCCAAGCCCTTCAGTACAAGGACACGGAGCCTCTCGTCTGTGCCAACGTCGCCGTCGAGGAGATGCTGCGCTACTATGAGTCCTACAAGGAGTCCGTGGGCAAGAGTTCCTTGACCGAAAAACTTATCAAGGCACAATCCGAAGGCAAACTGGCTGCCATCGTGGCCAAGGCACTAACCGAGTAGCGTGCATGGCTGTCCCGCGACGGTTCATATCATCCTGCCAGAAGGGGAGGCTCTCGGTCCTCCGTGCACTTATTACCATCTCTGCTGTGTCCATGCTTTCTTCAGCATGCAGCAGTGGGGATGTGCCATTTCCCTACGTGCCCAACCTTCCGGACGATTTTAACCGCTACACCACCTACGCTGACCAGTTCCAAGGCCCGGTGGCACTATTCACTCAACGCACCCTGCACGAATACTCCGACGGCATCGTCTCGCAGACGGTGGTGGGCTTCGACGCCGAGGGAAAGTGTGTGGACTTTTACTACCGCGACCGCGAGACCCAACGGCATCTGCATTTCGACTACGACAGCCTTGGCCGCCGCATCCGTGAGCAGTGCTGGCAGGACACCGTGGACGTGCAGAGAACCTCCGCTGGTAATATAGAAGTGTTGGACACCCTTGGCCCGCTCCACACCCTCACCACCTATAGCTATTCCTGGCACGGCCGCCGTTGCAAGGCCCGCATCACGGGTCCCGACGGCAAGCACCACACGTTCCGTCTCCACTACGACCGCCATGGTCGCCTCTCCCGATTCATCTATCCCGACGGCTCGCGTTTCAGCTATGATTACGATGCCGCCGGCCACCTTGTGCGTCGCACCTGGCCAGATGCCTCCTTTGAGCGTTTCCAGTACGACAGCACGGGGAGACTCGCCTCCTCCACGGACCGTGATGGGGTTACAAACTGGTACGCCTCTCTGCCCCCGCCAACCCGTGTCGACAGCCTGGGACGCACAGTGGAGCAGGTGGTAGGCAACGCGGATACCGACAGCCACGACCCCATCCGGGCTTACTATGAATACGACGACCACGACAATTGGGTCCGCTGCACCACCGCCAGCCTCTCAACTCCCACGCGCATCGACATACGCACATTCCAATACTATGACCTTCCAATTGAAAATTGAAAAGTGAAAATTGAAACACGACTCACACATTCACGCATTAACACATTAACACATTCAAGCATTCACGCATTAACACATTCAAGCATTCACATATTCCAAAATGAAAAAGTCCTTTAAACCTTTGCGGCTCTTTGCCGCCCTCTCCTTCGGTCTGATGCTGTTGTTCACCGCTTGCAACAACGCTCCCGAACCCGACACAACCTTCCATTTCGACGGCACCTGCTGGTTCGACGGCTATGAGTACTTCGTCGGCCACTCCGACACTGTCACCAACAACCCCGACCTCTACATCTTCCGCGGCGGCACGCTGCACGAGGGCGGCGCTGCCTTTGCCCTCCTCCAAGTGTCTGCGGACACCTTCATCATCCAACCCTTCCCCCTTGAGGAATGGACTGCTGTAGGTGTGGAGGGAGACACTGCCGTCATGGAGCAGTTGGGTGACCAGACTATCATCGTCTGCCACAGACCCAATGACCCGGAATCCGACACCCTTTGGCTCTATGACCCCGGCAACCTCAGCCCCATGGCCGCATACGAGCAACTCCTGCTTCAGCGCAAGCTGGAAGCCCTATCCGGCACCTATCTCGACCCCCAGAAGAAGCTGACCTACCAGTTTGTGGACACCCTTTTGGTGCGCACCAACGACAAAGGCGTTGCCGACACTGCTTCGTTCCATTTCTTCTATTCCTTCGAAATGCCGAGCCAAATCCTCCAGTTCTCCACGGGCGAGCAATTCTGGTATGAGTTGACCCCCAAGGGTATGGACCTCTACGATATCAAATACTGGAAACACGAAGAGGACTTCAGCCGCGAATCCCTCATTGCCCAGTTGGAAAAGCAACGCTAATCAGCCGATGGCAGGTTGCGGCTTATATCCGCGTCATCTGCTGCAAGACAAGAAACAGCATGCTCGAATCTCCTTTCGGGCATGCTGTTTCTTTTCCACGGCAACCGCGTCGGCTCCATATCCCTTCGGGGCATGAGATTGGACCCCGGGGATGAACCCTTATGGCAGGGTGGTGACGATGTTGCGGTAGTGGATGGTGGCAAGGAACTCTTCGGCCCCTTCGGTGCGGACAAGGTCCTCCGGGGCATGGGCATCGGTGCTGACAATGACGGGGATGCCGAGGGTGTTCATGTGGCGCAGGGTGTCGCGTGCGGGGTAGTAGTCGTTGTGGCGGCCTTTGTAGATGCCGCGGGTATTGACCTCGCAGATGCAGCCAGTTTCATGGATGAGTTGCACAGTTTCGTACACAAGGTCGCGGAACCACGGCTCGTCATAGTGGAAATAGCGGTCGCGGTTGTGCATGACAATCTTGTCAAAATGGCCCACAATCGTGGGGCGTTGGCTCTCAATCATGCGGTTGTTCTGGTCGAAAAAGCAGCGGACAGCGCGGCGTATGTCGCCACCAAACAGGCGTTGTAGGCCTTCATCGTAGATTTGGTAGTGCGGGCCGTCAATCATCCACAGGTGTTCTGCGGCCTCGGAAGGGTGGTCGCGCAGGTACTCCACATGGTCGGGCGGGGGGATGAGGTGTATGCTGCCGATGGTGTATTGCAGCCCGCCCTGCTCAACGAGGGGCGTGAAATCCTCGCAGAGGCCCGGAACATAGTCTATTTCAAGCCCAAGCCGAATGTCAATGCGGTCGGCAAACTCCTGTGCCAGGGCCCGGACGGTGTCGCAATACTCAAGGTATCGGTCCTCATGGATGGAGAAGGTGTTTCTGTAGGGCAGGGGCGAGTGGCCCGAGAATCCGAGGTGGGTGAAACTATGGGCGAGGGCAAAGTCCACCATCTGCCGGGGTGAGGCCTTGCCGTCGCAATAGGTGGAGTGTGTGTGGTAGTTAGAATGCATAAACGGCACTTAATGAAAGACGGAGGTTGCCCACGGGCTCGACATAGCCAGCGTAGGTGTATTCCGCCTCACCGGTGAAGGAGAGCCCTTTCAGCGTGGTATATGTGAGGCGCGGCTGTATGCGCCACAGGTAGGCAAGGTCGTAGCCGCGGCCCAGGACGGTCACGGGACCATAGCTGGGTGGTGCAACATTCTTTTCGGCATTCTCAGCATAGCCAAAGAATATCCCCGGACGCCAGTGTCCGTGGGTGCGCTCTATGTCCAACCAGACGGTGTTGAAGTGCCAGTCGCGAAACGATGTGGGAACGCCGTCGATGAAGTTGTACATCAGGTATCCGCCCAACGAGCATCCCTCGTAAAGGCTGTTATTCAGGAGGGTCTGACACTTGAACGTCACCTGTCCCCATCGGTAGCTGCCAAACAGGGAGTAGGTGAACGATTGGTGCAGCTGTTGCGGCGCGGCTGTCCCAGTGGTGTTGACCACGGGTTGGATGCTCTTCAGGTTGGCGGCGGCACCTACCAGCAGGTTCCCGTGGCGGTAGCGCAGCTGCGCATTCATCTCTGGCAACAGGCTGTGGCGGGCAAAGAGGGTGCTGCTCTGCGCGGTGCCGTTCAACAGTCCTTGGCTCGTATTGTCTAACTGCCATTGGGCAACAGCCATCAGCTCCCAGTTGGGGGTGGGGAAGTAGCTGTAGCGCACCTGTGGCTGCCGTGCGTAGGGATGGAAGGGTGCACCCATGTTCAGAGGGTTGGTCATAGGCATAATCTCGTGGACCACCATGGCGTACCAGTATTGTCCCATAAGGAGCTTGTGGTTGTCCCACTCCAAGGCTATGTAGGCGTGCCGCAGCCGGAGGTTGTTATTGGTTGCGTTGGTGGCCCCGGTGAAATCCCCTTCGATAAAGGCGCGGCTCTGCGCTCCCCATATTTCGGGCCCGTTGACGGTGAGATTGAGCCGTGCCGTGATGGCCAGCATGTTGGCTTGCCACCCGTCATTGATGTCGCGTCCTAAGCTGTCGCGCACTATGGGCTTGGGGTAGAAGAGCATCATGTCCTCGCGTCCGCCCACCACGCTGCGGCTGTCGGCATAGTAGTGCGGGTTGGCAAAACCATGCCAGTTGAAGGTGAAACTGTTCTGCGCCCGGAGCACGCCAAATACTCCGAGCATCCCGAAAAGGACTATGGCTTTCTTCATTTCTTGCTACCTCCCGCCAAAGCTAAGATGAGACCGAGGGCTACGCCCAGCAGGGCGGCAAAGAGCACTTGGAATGTCGGGGGAAGGATGAAGGTGATGGTGTGGGCCGGGAACCAGAAAAGGGGGATGGTCTTCTTGAAAACCACGTTCCACTGCACGTCCCAGTTGATTTTCTCGCGGAAGATTTCGCGCATCTTCATCGGGCGCAGCAGTCCGCGCACCGTGCCGCCGTTCTCCAGTATATGGATGTCGGTGCACTTGTGGAAAGTCATCATGACGGGGGCGAAGATTGTGTTCATCAGCACACTGACGGCAAAGGCCACGCCCACCTTGCCCCAGGTCAGTTCGGAGGCGGCAAACACCTCGGCAGGACAGTTGCAGCCGCCTATAGCACCGAGGAATGCCGGCACGCCGCTCTTGAAGATAATCATGGCCATGGCAATGCACATGCCCAAGAATCCCCACACCATCATGCGGGGCACGATGCCGAAGCCCTTCTTGTTGTACACGCCCTCGCGGATGCGCAGGGCCAGCATCTCGCCAAAGGTGGCAAGGATGGCGAACTTAAAGAAGGCCATGATGAAGGGGTGTGCCGCGGTCGAGGCCTCGAACCAGGCAAAGAATCCCGTGGCGGGAATAAAGAACGGGGCCAATACGATGACCACAATAAGGATGACGAGCCAGTCTTGTTTCTTCATAGTGTTGTGTTTTGTTGATGTTTGTGGCGGAGAACCTCCGCCGATGTTACTTTATTTGATTTGCAAAGATACTAAAAATATTCCAATTGTTTAAAACCAATTCAGCGGGATGGAGTTCAAGGGCACCAAGTCGGCATCGGCACTGCTGAACCCGACGTGGAAAAGCGGTGTGCGGGTGCGGGGGCGGCCGAGGCGCCCCGTCGCCTCGTCAAACTGGCGGCAGAAGGCGTATTCTATCGGGATGGCAAACCGCACCGTCTGCCCTGCGCCGACGGTGATTTTCTGGTATCCCACAAGGGTTTTGCGGGGCCCCTGAGGGTCGTCGGGATTGGTGAAGTAGACCTGGATTACCGTGCTGGCCGAGTCGGTGACGGCTCCCGTGCAGCTGACGGTGCCCGTCACGATGCCGTCCGGCTGCAGCCGGAGGCTGTCAAGGCTGAAGGTGGCATAGTTCAAGCCGTAGCCAAAGGGGAACAAAGGTTCCTCCGTCATATACCGATAGGTGCGGCCTGCCATGCTGTAGTCCTCAAAGGGGGGCAACTGCTGTGTGGACTTGTAAAAGGTTACGGGCAGGCGGCCAAAGTGGTCGTGCTTCCCGGCCAAGGTGCGGGCCACGGCCTCGCCCATGGCCTCGCCGCCGTACCAACAGGCCACGATGGCTTTGGAACGCAGCGCCTGTCGGTCCAAAGCTATGGCACTGCCGCTGCACAGCAGCAGCACCACGGGCTTGTGTTTGCGTTGCAGCTGGCGCAGCTCCGCGCTCTGCTCCTCCGGCAGCTCTATCCGCGTGCGGTCGCCTTTGTAGAATCCCGGCATGTCCACGGGCAGCTCCTCGCCCTCCAACTGGGGGTTGAGTCCTGCGGCGTAGACGATGACGTCCGCCTTGCAGGGCTTGTCGACGAGGGTGAAATACCGCTCCAACCCCTCGCGGATGCTGACGGTGTGCTGCGGGGTGCCGTTGTAGTTGCCCAAGGGCATGAGCGTGTCCTCCGCATTGGGGCCGGACAGAAACACGCGGGTTCCCGCTTTGAGGGGCAGCACCCCTTGGTTGCGCAGCAGCACGATGCTCTCCTCCGCCATGCGGACGGGCGTCAGGGCGGTGCCGCCGTCGGGCAGCCCCAACCCTTGCTCCACGCGCAGTCGGGTGGTGAGAATACGACGCACGTGCTCGTTGATTTTCATCTCGCTGATATAGCCGGAGTCCGCCGCGGTGCGCAGCGCGTCGAGGCCGCTGCCGCACTCCAAGTCCACCTCGCCGCCAAAGGCCGCCGCGGCCGTCAGGGCTGCCGTGGCGTGGGTCTTGTGGCGCGGAATGACGGTGTCGCGCTCCCAGCAGTCGTTCAGTGCCCAGCAGTCGGTGACTATCAGGTTGCGGTAGTACCACTGCTTGCGCAGTATGCTGTCCAGCAGTCGGTTGTTTGTGCAGCAGGGGTCGCCGTTCAGCCGGTTGTAGCCACACATCACCTGCTGCACGTCGCTCCCCTTCACAATGTATTCGAAAGCGGGCAGATAGGTGGTCCACAGGTCGCGCGGGCTCACCTCGGCGTCAAATTCATGCCGCAAGCCTTCGGGGCCGCTGTGCACAGCCAGGTGTTTCAGGCATGCCGCCGCCAGCAAAGGGGCGTCGCCGCAGGCCGTGGCCGGGCGCCCGCCAAACTGCAAGCCCTGCACGCATGCCAACCCCATGCGGGCGGTGAGGTAGGGGTCCTCGCCGTAGGTCTCCATGCCGCGGCCCCAGCGCGGGTCGCGAAACAGGTTGATGTTCGGCGTGAAGAAGGTCAGCCCCGTGTAGTCCGTCGGCTCACGCAGGGCCGTGCAGGTGTCGCTGCTGCGGGCGGCAAGGTACTTGCGCCGTGCCTCGTAGGCCACGTTGGCAAACATCTCTTCCACCTTGCAGGTGTTGAAGGTGGCCGCCAAGGCTATGGGCATGGGCCATACCGTGGCCAGCCCGTTGCGCCCCACGCCGTGCAGGGCCTCGTTCCACCAGCTGTAGGCCGGCACCCCCAGCGAGGGGATGGCGGGATTGCGGTGCTCCATCAGGCTCAGCTTCTCGTCGAGCGTCAGGCGCGACAGCAGGTCTTCCACCCGCTCGGCCACGCGGAGCGTGGTGTCCTGAAACGGGAAGGTCTGCGCCTCCGCCCTCCCCGCGGACAGGGCAAGGAGCAGCAGGAGGGGAAGTAGAAACCGCGTGCAGCGGAACTGGAAACAAGGGGTGCGGTGCGTGATGCTTACGTGAGTGGCCATTTCGTTTTCTGAATATGTTAATGTATAATCGGGTCTATGCGTTGATTGATGATGGTTCTTGGCCTTAGGTCCTTTTTTGGGGGGGGGTAACCAAGAACTGATTTGCAAAGATACGCATTTTTTTTCAAATATTCTCTAATTGGCTTTCTCTCTCTTGAAAAAAAAGGTGTGCCGTCGCTCTTCCTTCGCCTGTTTGGGGTCACCTCCCTTACATTTCTCTGTCATTTCTCCTACCCGCAGGGGACAACAGCTCTTCGAAGTGAGCGTGGACGATACGGCAGTGAGCGGGGCAGGAGGGGAGGAGGGCTGGCGGTGACGGCGCGCTGGTGATTGGGCGGTTGGGATTGTGGACGGCATGAAAAGGGAGTGGCGGCACGTGCGTGCCGCCACTCCCTTTTTGTATGGCCGAATGGATTATTCGAAGGAGGCGATGGCCTTCTTGATGATCTCAATGGCTTCACGCAGTTGTTCCTCGTTGATGACTAACGGGGGAGCAAAGCGGATGATGTGCTGGTGGGTGGGTTTGGCCAGCACGCCCATGTCGCGCATCTTCAGGCAGACGTCCCAGGCCTCTTTCCCGTTATGGGGCTTGATGATGACGGCGTTGAGCAGGCCCTTGCCGCGCACCTTCTCGATCATGGGGCTCTTGAAGTTGGTCATTTCCTCGCGGAAAATCTTGCCCAAGCGGTCGGCGTTTTCCATCAGGTGCTCGTCCTTGATGACTTGCAGGGCGGCGATGGAGACCTTGGCAGCAATGGGGTTGCCGCCGAAAGTGGAGCCGTGCTCACCGGGCTTGATGTTCAGCATGATGTCGTCGTCTGCCAGCACGCAGCTGACGGGCACCACGCCGCCACCAAGGGCTTTGCCGAGGATGAGGATGTCGGGACGGACGCCCTCGTGGTCACAGGCCAGCATCTTGCCGGTGCGGGCGATGCCGCACTGCACCTCGTCGGCCATGAAGAGGACGTTGTGCTTTTTGCAGATGTCATAGCACTTTTTCAGGTAGCCGTCGTCGGGGACGTAGACGCCGGCCTCGCCCTGGATGGGCTCTAACAGGAAGCCGGCAATCTTGTCGCCATGCTCGTCGAGGACTTTCTCCAAAGCGGCGGGATCGTTGTAGGGTATGCGGATGAAGCCCGGAGTCATGGGACCATAGTTGGCGTAGCTCTCGGGGTCATTGCTCATGGTGATGATGGTGATGGTGCGGCCATGGAAGTTGCCTTCGCAGCAGACAATCATCACCTCGTCGTTCTTGATGCCTTTCTTCACCACACCCCAGCGGCGGGCCAGCTTGAGGGCGGTCTCGTCGGCCTCGGCACCGCTGTTCATGGGCAGCACCTTCTCGTAGCCGAAGTACTCGGTGACGTATTTCTCCCATTCGCCAAGGCAGTTGTTGTAGAAGGCGCGGCTGCTGAGGGTCAGCTCGTGGGCTTGGTCGCACAGGGCCTTGATGATTTTGGGGTGGCAGTGGCCCTGGTTCACGGCGCTGTAGGCCGAGAGGAAGTCAAAGTAGCGTTTGCCCTCGCAGTCCCACACAAAGGGGCCTTCGCCCTTGGCCAGAACAACGGGCAGCGGGTGATAGTTGTGAGCGCCATAACGGGCTTCCATCTCCATGAATTCTTCTGATTTTGTCATAGTTAAGCTGTATTTAATGATTAATATTATGTATTCTAATCAAACTGCAAATATACACATTTTTCCCATACACGCAGAATTTTTTTTCAACATAATCCTTTTTTTATGAAAGCCTATGCGGGTAAAGGCGTAAATGTGTGTGTCGAGATTGGATTAACGTTTCCGATGCTTCAGCCGGGGTTGTCCGGTGCTATGAAAACGTGGTGGTCCCAATAGGGGTCGGGTGTGTCGGGGGTGGGAGGGAGCGGAGGTGCAGCCTGGCCGGGGTAGAGGGTGATGAGGTCGTTGGTGGCGGAGAGCACCAGCTGGCATTCGCAGGTGGGGAAGGTGCGGCTGCTTGTGGCCACGCGCACCGCCTTGTCGCCCCGTTGCACCCGTTGCAGGGTGGCGCGCTCGGCGGCGGTCAGCTCACCGAGCGGCACGACGTTGCAGGTGCCGATGGACCCGTCCAGCGCTATGCTGAGCCGTTTGCGCCCGTCGGGGTCGGCAACGGCTTGGCGGAAGGTCTCCGGGTGGCTGTCGAGCAGGTGTTGCAGCAGGGTCTCGGGATTGGGGGTGAGGAACTTTGATCCGGGCAGGGCGGGGTCGAAGTGTGCCATGAGGTGTTGGCGCACTTCGTCGCTCAGGCGGATGCTGACGGTGGGGTCTGCGGAGGATGTCAGTATTGTTGTCATACGGCTACTTCTTTTTGTTGGACTTTCTGAACGGGAACCAGGATTTGGGGTAGGCAAACATCAGCCATAGAGCAATGATGGCCAGCAACACGATGAAAAACCCCAGACGGCGTTCGGATATGGAGGCGTCGCAGTAGCCGTTGATGAGGTTGAAGAGGGCGACAAACACCGAAGCGGAAGCCAGTATCTGCACGGCAAGCAGGGTGGCGTCGCTGCGGCGTCGGCGTGCTTCGGCCTGGCGTCGGCGTTCCTCGTCCAGACTGTCCTTGATGTGTCCCACCAGCTCGTCGCGGTCGGCATACAGGTTCATGCCTTTGGCCATGGCGCGGAGCATGAGGGAGGGGAGGAAATCATATGATACGTCGTCGTAGAAATAGTAGCGGTCCATGTTGTGGATTTCGTTGAGGTGCTGTTCCACATCGGTATCTGTTTTCCCGTCAAGGTCGGAGCGGAAACGGTCGTTGCGGTCGAAGCAGAAAAACTCCTCGAAGAGGCAGCGCATGTAGAGCAGGGGGAAGTAATGGTGGCAGTGGGCATAGGGGTTGAATCCGTTGCAGCCCAGCACGGTGAAGCTGTCGTTGAGGGCTAAGGCTTTCCAGTTGTCGAAAGCCGACACGCTGTTTTCCTGGAGCGTGCGGTGGAAATAGTCCGACGAGGGTTTGAGCCGTCGTTTGTTTTCGGGCAGGCTGTCGGTGTTGTTGACCACTCCGATGGGCATGAAGGTGGCTATCTCGAAAAGGAGGTCGTCCTGCACGGCCGTGTCCGCGGTCTGGACAATCTGGTACATCCGCGCCTTGGTGCCTTGGTGGGTGAACAGCCTTTTGCCGTCGGGGCCGACGGGCAGCAGGTCTAAGAGGGGTTTGAGTGTGGTGTCAAGCTGCGGGGTGGTGAAAAAGGGGTAGCTGTCGTTCGGCTCCTTCCATTGGGAGTGCATCTGGGTCATGTCGTTGAGGTCGGTGTGGGAGTCGTCAATCTCGATGGAGAAGAAGACGAAGTTGCAGGGGAAGAAGTGCAGCTGTACGCTGTGGATGGCGCAGCGGTAGTCCGCCTCGCGGATGACGGTGTCCTGTTGCCGCTCCACTATTTTCATGGTTGTGGTGACACCCGCGTCAGGCGTTTCTGAGGATAGTCGCAGGACGTATTGGCGGACGGGCTTCAAGAAACCGGGTCTGTTGCCCCGCCCTTCATATTCCCGCATTGAGTCAATCAGTGCCGGATAGTATTTTGTGCAGAGGTCTTGAAAGCCCGTGTGTAGCACGGGTTGCCAGTGCGACGGGTTTAAGACCGCAGGACTAAGGTCGCCGGGCAGACGGCCAACGACAAAAGTGTGAGAGTAAATGCTTTTGTTGGCTTCGGCAGTTGAATTTCCCATAATATGTTTTTGTTTGGTAACGATTAGTTTGCAAGAATATTGTGCAAGGTCTTCTCGGTAACAGAAAAGCGGTTGTCATGCCATTCCAAATGAACGGCTTCTACAACAGAAAAACGCCCGAAAAGGCCAGCTCAACAGTTGTCATACCATTCCAAATGAACGGCTTCTACAACAATATGCATTTTTGTGTGGCTATTTTGAGAGTTGTCATACCATTCCAAATGAACGGCTTCTACAACGGGTGCTTATACTAATGAATTGAATGAACTGTTGTCATACCATTCCAAATGAACGGCTTCTACAACAGCGTGGTTACGTTCTTGATTCCAGAACTCGTTGTCATACCATTCCAAATGAACGGCTTCTACAACCTGGGACAGGAGAATTCTGTGCAAAAAGCTGTTGTCATACCATTCCAAATGAACGGCTTCTACAACGTAGCTTTGAATTGTAAAGCTTGGAAATTAGTTGTCATACCATTCCAAATGAACGGCTTCTACAACAGATGTGACATTTAAACTTAATGGCGTTGAGTTGTCATACCATTCCAAATGAACGGCTTCTACAACTCAGAGAGAATAGGAAGAAATTAGGAATGGGTTGTCATACCATTCCAAATGAACGGCTTCTACAACAACTCAATGAACTTTTAGGGTCACTTTAATGTTGTCATACCATTCCAAATGAACGGCTTCTACAACAACTAGAGAATCTCATAGATTTCAGGATGCGTTGTCATACCATTCCAAATGAACGGCTTCTACAACATACGATAGATGCGATAGATATGATAGATTGTTGTCATACCATTCCAAATGAACGGCTTCTACAACGGAGCAAACTGGTGGAAGTGTCAATAGTGGGTTGTCATACCATTCCAAATGAACGGCTTCTACAACGTGTGGTTGGTAATATGTACATCACCGCTCGTTGTCATACCATTCCAAATGAACGGCTTCTACAACACGCTACTCTTTCCGCATCGAGCATGTCGAGTTGTCATACCATTCCAAATGAACGGCTTCTACAACACGGACACTCACATCCAAATGTTCCGACAAGTTGTCATACCATTCCAAATGAACGGCTTCTACAACGGTTTCATGGATAGGATAATTCTTACCCAGGTTGTCATACCATTCCAAATGAACGGCTTCTACAACAATAAGGTTTAGAACGGCGTAGGGAATTGAGTTGTCATACCATTCCAAATGAACGGCTTCTACAACGGCTGCCAGCCCGGCTCCACGCCTCCCTTCGTTGTCATACCATTCCAAATGAACGGCTTCTACAACTGAACCTCGTCTTATTGCTAACTCAACTCCGTTGTCATACCATTCCAAATGAACGGCTTCTACAACCTTCCCATTTGTTGCATTGCTGCTGCTCTAGTTGTCATACCATTCCAAATGAACGGCTTCTACAACCTCCTGAACGGCTGACTGAACAACTCAATGGTTGTCATACCATTCCAAATGAACGGCTTCTACAACGATTTTTATCAGCTATTTTCAACAAAAAAGTTGTCATACCATTCCAAATGAACGGCTTCTACAACAAACTTAGCAAAAGACCTTGATTATAAGATGGGTGGATGGGTTGGTACATCACTTTTTTGCTTTAGTTGGTGTTCGTTGGTGCCGCAAATGGGGTGTTTTCTGTTTCTACGGGCTTAAAAGGATATATTATTTCAATGTTCTCTCTTTCTCTCGGCCACGCGCTCCACCGCTATGGGCAAATGGCTCTTCCGCAATAACCAGCCGTAAGTTTCAGCTGTTACTCACTGGCAAAGTATGCTTTTGCCTTGGCATCACTGATGAACCAATGAGGTTAATAATTTGTGGATGGTGTTCAATAGCAAATATAGATTACGATTGCTCGCCGATTTCTTCCATCCATTTGGTGAGATTCTCAGCTATTTTAGGCAACTCACGTTCTTTTTCATCCTCCAGTACTCGTTCGATTTTTTCAATGTATTTATTGTGACAAAAGGCATTACGCATATCTTTGAGTAATATGCCCCTTGGGTTCAAGCTCTGGTTGTTCTCGCCGAATTTTGCTGATAAAGTGAGGAGTGACACAAAATTGTTTCGGTAGGACTCGCCTTTCTTATTTAAGAAGTGTTCCGAGTTGGGGTCGTTTAGCTCAGGGTGCTCTTTTATTATTTGTCGTTCTATCTTGTGGATGACTTTGAAGATGTTGGTACGCGAATTGTCATACGTGTCGAGTTCTTTCTCCAATTCTTCACGAGCGATGCCGACTTCGTCGTCTGGCAGTTGGGATAAAAGGATGCCGATGCGCGAGTCGTAGAGGAAGCGGAAAAAGTCACCATAGTTCTTCAGCTTTATCTCCTTTTGATGGATGGTTCTTTTCATCGGCTTTTTCTCACTGTCCTTAATGGGTTTGTTTCGGTCGTTAAGCAGGGTGATGCGGGTGGAGAGCGACACCTTTTGGTTGAGTAGGTTGTTTTCTTCGTTGTGGTTGGCTCCAATAGGTACAATGTTTTGCAGAAGGAATTGGCGAGAGCCATCAGATTCGGCACGATTCATGAATGAAGCACCGCCGGACAGGAGCAGTTTTTTGGCCATAAGGAAAAGAACCATGTCTTGGTTGCGGAAACGACGTATGGTGCGTTCGTTGCGCTGTAGATCGCGCAATCGGTGCATTAGTTTCGTGTGTTCTGCTTCACTCTCTACCTTGTCTATTTCTTGCCTGATTTGGGAATCTTTGCCTCCTCTCAGCATGGTGGATAGTGTGGCGTCGTCAAAAGAAGTTTCTTTGGGATAGAGTTCCTCCAGAAGTTTGTAGTGGCGTTTGTAGCGGTCGGGGGTGTCGCTGCGGTAGAATGGTTGGGGTTGGTCGCCCATTACCTCTGTGAACCATACATTAAGCAAGTAGGCTGCGCTGTGTCCGAATCGGGGATCATTAAGAGCGGCTTGTACAGCGGGGTTGTTGATATTGCCCAATTGTTCGCGGATGGCATCCGTGAAGAGCCCATCGGGTAGTTGGAGGGTGTTGCGGTATCTGTGAGCGAGACCTTCGTTAAGATTTCCTTCTTGGTCGCGTTGGTCGCACATGTATGAGCGAGTCTTGGCCATTAGGTTGCGATGTGCATTGCGCAGGAAGTAGACATCAGTGTACTTGTGTGATTGCAGTAAGCTGTCTAAGTAGTTTGATTTTTCTGTCAGATAGTGAGAGTATAGGTCGACAGTGTCAGAAACTGCAAGTTTCATGATTTTGGGAAGGAAAGGGTGGGCCTGCCAAGCGAAGGCTTTTTTGATTGTGGCACCGAGTTCTGTCGTTTCCAGAGGGCAGCCGTCTCCGCGATAGGTGGCAATGGCCGACTGCAACAGGGAGAAGTCCAGCCCGCTGGGTTTGGCTCCATATTTTAAGTCAACCATGGCAATCATGTCTTTGGCAAGATAGCGTGCCAATGAGCCTGGCCGCAGGTCTACATATCTCTTGCTGCCAATACGGTTGGACCTTTTGCCAATCTGCTCTTTGTCATTTTTGAGGTGTTCAATACGTTGGTCAAGGTCTTCTTTCATGGCTTTAACATTTATGTCGCACCACTTGCAAAACCTTTCTTCGGCATGCTGCATAGCTGTTTGTTCGTTGACAGAGAGGCCGGCACCGATAAGGTATTCTGCAATTTTGTCTGGGATGTCGCGGGTGTGGAGGCCGTAATCTTTCATGAGATTTTGGTTGAGTTTTTCCCTGAGTTCTATAATGCGTTTTTCGCGTTTTTTTTGTTCTTGGGGTATTTGACCTTTGAAGTATGGGTCACGTCGGCCTTCGGCAATGTCGTCAAAGAGATTCATAAGATTGTTGTATGTGCCCTTTATGACCTCAGAGGGTTTGCCACCAAGGAGGTGAAGGAAGATTAGGGCAAGGAGGTCGTGGATGCTGAGCCATGCACGAGGGACAATGTTGCCTTTCGGCTCGTTTCTATTGTTACGTTTGAAAACAGACAAATCTACTTTCCATGGCTTTTGGGGGTCGTCCGTGGCTGTGGACAGAGGTAGCTCAGGAAGGTAGCAAAGGGTATTATTGAGTACATGGTCATTCTCACCAACATTCCACATCAGTCCGATGCGGTCGCCAGTAATAGCGTAGGAGGCGTAGTGGTCGGTAATATAGGGCCGTGTTTGGGCTGTATCAGGGTCGTAGAGACGGTCGCTTGAATCGTCATTAACTTGTCTGATAAGGGGGGCATAGTTCGTTTGTCGTAGCTCTTCGATTCTTGTCAGTGGTCCGAAGCCGTTTATCTCCTTCTGAAGAACACGCACACGGTCCTTAACACCTGAATGGAAAGGTGCACGCTCGTAGAAAGTGTGTCGGAATTTGCCCAGGCTTACCTGAAAAGCTATGTCAGGTAATGGGGCAGAATCATGATTCTTTCTGTGGTCAGGGTTGGCATTGAAGGAGTCTATGTATTGCATGGCTAATCTTGCGAAACGGTCGCCATGTCGACGCATGAGATTGATATCTTCAATGGGAGAATCTGTCGGATAATCTTCATTCTTTGCTTCAAAGAGTTTGCGATCGTCAGGGCCAAAAGTAATAAATAGTTCTTCTGGGCATTTTTGTAGTTCTGCAAGCATGTCAAGTCCAAGAGCCATAGGGTCGGAGGTACTTTCCAGTCGGCCCTTGGGCAGACGGATATGTTCATGGCAGAAGATGTTGAACATTATCTCGTTTTCTCTTTTGCTGAAAGGGCTGTAACCATCGTGGTGAGTCTGATTGAGAAATAGTCCAGTGCGCTGAGCAAAAATAGTGGCATGCTTCTTGTGAAGCAGTTTGCAGACAAGGAATGTCAAGCCGATAGTCGACAGGGCATCGCCTTCAGGGGTACGCAGACGGAAATAGTAGTCAGGATGTTCTCGGTGTATTTCCCGTTTTCGTTCTTTGCCATTCTCTATTACGATGTCAGTTTTTCCAGTGTCCATCATCCGCTCGGGTCCATCAATGAAAAGCATGTCTTTTGTGGAATAGTCAAAGATGGTCTTTAGCTTACGCTTGGAGAACTCGAAAGCTTTTTCCAAAGGTTTAAGGATCTGCTTTTCGGCTTCTTTTTGCTTCGCCCAGTCGTCACGGCTATTGTAGGGGTTGGCGTGAGTGAGATAGTTGCGCTGATTGTTTACTACGCTAATAATGTTTTGTAAGACTGTTTGAATGTCATTGTCATCAACGTATTTGTGTTCTGTATTGACATGGGTTTGGGTCATGCTTTGAAGGAAAGGCAGGTGCTTGAGCAAAGCTCTTCTGACATTTTGCCTTTTTTCGAGATGGGGGTGATTCGCGAATTTGACAACAGCCATCTCGGCCATATCTTCCTCCTGTACATTGTCGTCCATATTGCATGAACGACCGATGTATCGTAGAGTGTTGTAAAGGTTCATCCGCGCCATGTTTAGGTATGCCGCATACACTGAGCGCAATTTGTCGCTTTCGGTAGGTGGCATTTTTGCATTTAGGCTGCGGCGCTCGGAGGTCTGATGGGAATCTTCGTTTTGAGTTTTTGCTTTATCCTTACGTTGTTGGCTTCGCTGAATATTCATATGTTTTTGTCTTACTGATTGTTTTGAATAGCAGTTATTTGGTCTTTAATTTGCAAAGTTACGAATATATTTTGCACTTTGCAAATTTTTTTTGCCGGGGTGCATACTATCGGGGCGCGGTGGGCGTTATGGTCTTGTAATGAATGACGTGGCTGATATTTTGTTGCGGGTGGAGGGCCTGAGCGTGGCTTTCGACGGGCGCCGTGTTGTGGAGAATGTCTCCTATTCTCTGCGGCGTGGAAGGACATTGGGTATTGTGGGTGAGAGCGGCAGTGGCAAAAGTGTGAGCACGATGGCGTTGATGGGTCTGCTGTCCAAACAGGCTGCGGTGAGTGGGAGTGCGTGGCTGTGCGATGCGTTGCAGCCGATGGCAGAGGGGTCGGACGGCCCCGCGGGTATTGATAACGGACACAAGGACACCTACCCACATGGCACAGAATTGCTGACATTGGACGAAGAGGCTTTCCACAAAATACGTGGGCACCGCATCGCTATGATTTTCCAGGAGCCGATGACGAGTCTCAACCCTGTGCAGCGGTGCGGGCAGCAGGTGGTTGAGATGCTGTTGGCGCATGAGAGGGTGTCGCGTGCGGAGGCGCACCGACGGGTGATTGAGCTTTTTGAGGAGGTGCTACTGCCGCGCCCGGAGAAGATTTTCTCCAGCTATCCCCACGAAATCAGCGGCGGACAGAAGCAGCGCGTTATGATTGCCATGGCGCTTATCTGCCATCCGGCCCTCGTCATTGCCGACGAGCCGACGACGGCTTTAGATGTGACGGTGCAGAAGACAATCCTCGAACTGCTGCGCAGCCTCCAGCAAAAATACAATATCGGCATCATTTTCATCACGCACGACTTGGGTGTCATAGCCCAGATTGCCGACGATGTGGCCGTGATGTACAAAGGCCAGGTAGTGGAGCAAGGGGCTGCACAACAGGTGCTTCACAATCCTCAGCACCCGTACACGAAAGGCCTCTTGGCCTGTAGGCCGCCGTTGGACAGCCGTCCGCGCCGACTGCTCACGGTCAAGGATTTCATGGAGGGCAATGCGGACGGGAACCCCACGCCGCAGACTGCTGTTGCCGGGACAGAAGCACACCCTTGCTCGGGGGAGCAACCCCTGTTGCGTGTCCGCGATTTGGATGTTACCTATGCTCTTGAAACCAATATCTTTGGAAAGGTGAAAAAGGAGCTGAAGGCTGTCGACGGCCTGTCGTTCGACATCTATAGGGGAGAGACCGTAGGCCTTGTCGGCGAGTCGGGCTGCGGCAAGAGTACTCTTGGGCGCGCCATCCTGCAGCTGATTGAGCGCAGTGCCGGGACGGTGGAGTTTGAAGGCCGTCAGCTCGACAGGCTTTCGCGTCCCGAAAGGCAGGAGCTGCGCCGCAAGATGCAGATTGTGTTCCAAGACCCCTATTCCTCTCTCAACCCGCGTCTCACCATCGGACAGGCTATCATGGAGCCACTGCGTTGCCACGGTCTTTGTGCCGACGAGCAGGAACGCCGCGAGCGTGTGCTCGGCCTCATGCGGCAGGTGGACCTCAAAGAGGAGTGGCTTGACCGCTATCCCCACGAGTTCAGCGGCGGGCAGCGGCAACGCATCTGCATAGCCCGCGCGCTGGTGCTGCAACCCGAACTGGTGGTTTGCGACGAGAGCGTCTCCGCTCTCGATGTCTCCGTTCAGGCGCAGGTGCTAAACCTCCTCAACGACCTCAAGGAGCAGTACGGCTACACCTACCTCTTCATCACCCACGACCTCTCCGTCGTCAAGTTTTTCTCGGATCGCATCCTGGTCATGCAGCAAGGCCGCATCGTGGAGCAAGGCCCCTCAGACCGTCTCTTCGCCCATCCCCAGCACCCCTACACCAAACGCCTCCTCGCCGCCCTGCCCCGGCTGTGACTCTCCTCGCCTTCCGCTGTTTCTATAAGAACATAGACATGTATAGAGGCAGGTAAACCACGCTGTTTATCTGCTCCACAATGCATGGACCGAGTACGATGCTGCGTCCGATACGATTACCAAAGGAGTTGACGGCTGCATTGAGAGAGGCGTGCTGGCGATAGTTGCTGCCGGATTTGACTTCTATGATATTGACTTTGTTGAAAAATGGATATACAAAGTCCAATTCCTGACGGCTTTTGTGGTCGTAGTAATGCAATGGTATGCCTTTCGATGAGAGTGCACACGCCACTTGGTTTTCGACCAAAGCCCCTTCGTTTACGCTGATATCGCCATTCATTACCTGCAATTGCATGTTTTTTAATAAGTAAGCAATCAAAATTAATGTACATTTTTTTACACGAATTACCGTGAATTATCCATTAATTAATGGCCAATTATATGGCAATTATATGTAAAATAAATTTGAACAATTACTTAGCATGCTGCTCATCAAGCCGGTGTCGACAAAGTACAATTTATACAAGCTCCTGTTTCCTGTGGCTTCGAAAGGCAGCTCAAAGGCCTTCGTATTGAAAGAATAATATGCCAATCCAGCATCGACTATCCATTGGGTTGGATTTTCGTACTTGCGTCTTGAAGCACCCTTCTCCAAGTTGGCAAGCACAAAACGCTTGTCCTGTTTGCCCAACTCGGCAGGGATTGCATCGAGTATCTGATGAACGGCCACACGGTCTTTCCCTGCGTACTTGGCTATGTCGGCACGGTAAGTGGATATAATTGACTGCTGATTACGTACAACTTTTCCAAAGTCGTCTTGACTGGCAAAAGTTCGCACCACTGCCGGCATACCGCCCACAACCAGATATTCTCGCCAATAGCGATAAATCTGTTCATGGATGACATTAGGAACAGGATGTAATCCGCTGTAGCATTCGCACAAAAGTCCAACAACATCATTGCCTATACCTTTGGCCCAGAGGAATTCCTCAAAATCTAATGGATATAACGTTATTTCATCTTCAAAGCCAACAGGGTACGAGGGTAGGTCCTTGTAGTTGATGCCTAACAACGAACCCGATTCGATATAGTCGTAGCGTCCATCTTCAACAAGGAACTTTATGGCTGTCCGGGCTCTTGGGCATTCCTGTATCTCGTCAAAGAAAATCAGCGTCTCACCTTCTACAAAAGAGCCATACCCTAAGGCTGAAAGACTGAGGATAACCGTGCGTGTATCCAAAGCCCCGTCCAAAGCGGCCATGGCTGATGGCTGCTTGATGAAGTTTACTTCAACGAAATGGTTGTAGTTCTGTTCCGCAAATAACCTTATAGCCGTTGTTTTTCCGACCTGTCGAGCTCCATTGAGGAGTAGGGCTCGTTTGTTTTTCTCATTTCTCCAGAGCGTAAGTTTTTTGAATAATCTTTCGTTGCAGCATAATGTGGTACTATTTTTACACTGCAAATATACAACTTTTTCCAGATAAAAATAAAAGGTGATTACAACTTTTTTCCAGTATTTTGCTTCTTTTGTTGCAATTTTTTGCAGATGTTTTCTGCGTATATATGCAACTTTTTGCAATGTTGCCGTGCGAGAGTGCCATCCGAATAACCGGCATCCGAGCCTCCTCCCGGCAACGCCTCCTCGCCCCGGCTGTGAATGCGGTAATATATCGCTGCATTTCAAGCTCACATATCAGGGTGTCCGATATTGTATCCTTTGTGGTGTTCAGGGACATAAAAAACAGGCAAGAGGGGGTCTTGCCTGTCACAAAAAAGGAGGATAGAAACGAATTATCGTCTTTTCTTTTCCTGCATCTTGGCCTCTATGGTCATCGTGGCGTGAGGCACAATCATCAGGCGTTCTTTCGGGATGAGTTTCCCGGTGACACGGCAGATGCCGTAGGTCTTGTTTTCGATGCGGATAAGGGCGGCATCCAAGTCTTTGATGAATTTCTGTTGGCGGGCGGCCAGGCGGGAGTTCTCCTCCTTGGAGAGCACGTTGCTCCCTTCTTCGAGGGTCTTGAAGGTGGGGGCGGTGTCCGATGCGTCGTTCTGGCTTCCGGCCACGGCTTCGTTCAGCAGTTCAAGGCTCCTTATGGCCTCTTCGCGTTTTTTCAATATCAGCTCTTTAAAGAATTGAAGCTCTTCTGCCGAATAGCAAGTTTTCTCGGGTGTGGGTTCTTTTTTCTCCATAAGGCATCTAAATATTTCCTAAAGGTTACACACTATTATTCTCGTTTCTGGCTGCAAAAGTACATATACTTTTGCATATACTGCAAAAAAGATATTAACAGGCTGTTATTAACTCTCCAAATACAGGTCTATCAGTCCGTTGGGAGCCTCGATGGTGATGGTTCGCTGTTCGCGGTCCACCTTTTTTATGATGGGGTCGATGACGGGAATCAGTATCTCTTTCTCCCCGTTCACGATGCTGAAGAGGGGCTGTGCAGGGTACTCAATGATACTCTGTATGATGCCGATGTCGCCCTTCTCAATGTCAATTACCTTGAAGCCCGTCACCTCGTGGAAATAGAACTGGTTGCCCGTCAGTTCGGGCAGCAGGTCGAGGGGCAGGAAAAGGTCGTGCCCGGCCAGGGCTTGAGCCTCCTGCGGGGTGAGGTCTTCGAAAGTCACCACGGCCTTGTTGCCGTTGATGTTGTCCACTTTGAAGAAGTAGGGGACGAGGGCACCCTTCACCTCGACAAAGGCCGAATCGAGGTCGGCATAGTCGTCGGGCGAGTCCACGTCGAGGTAGAAGACCATCTGGCCTTTGATGCCGAAGGGTTTGGTGATGTTGCCCAGACGGTAGCATTCTTCTTTGGTCATTGTTTCTCCTTTTTTGATAGCGTTACCGAATCAAGACGATAGGGCGGGCGGTTATTTATAAAAAAAGCGTGTCCAAGGGGTTGAACACGCTCACCATATTATTATATTATGAAAAAAAATACGATAGGTTGTGGGGGACAGAACTGTATTCATTGTCTGTTTTACTCGGCGGCGGGAGCTTCCTCAGCAGCGGGAGCCTCTTCGGCGGCGGCAGCGGCTTCGGCCTCAGCCTTGGCGGCTGCTTCGGCCTCGGCGGCGGCTTTGCGCTTGGCGGCCACGGCGGCAGCTACGGTCTCATTGTGTTTCTTTTCGGCTTCGAGACGGTCTTTCTTCACGTTGCGGAGCTTGGTGTCGGTCTCGCTCTTGGCGTTGGCGATTTTGGTCTCCTTGGCTTTCAGCCACTCGTTGAACTTCACATCGGCCTGTTCCTGGCTGATGGCGCCTTTCTGCACGCCCACCTGCAGGTGGTGTTTCAGCAGCACGCCTTTGTAGGAGAGGATGCGGCGGACGGTGTCGCTGGGTTGTGCACCGGTGCCGACCCAATAGGTGGCGCGGTCAACATTGAGTTCGATAGTGGCAGGATTGGTCAGCGGATTGTAGGTGCCTAATTTCTCGATAAATTTACCATCCCGAGGTACACGACCATCCGCAACAACGATATGATAGAAAGGTTGATTCTTTTTACCATGACGCTGTAATCTGATTCTTGTAGGCATAAATGTTTGTTGTTTAAAGTGTTATTAATAAAATTGTTTAATTGATTCGGACTGCAAAGATACACACTTTTTTTGGACTGGACAAATTTTTTTTTGCTCGGTCGCTTTTTCTTGCCCCTGAGTCTGGTGTCCGGCGGCACTTTGACCGCTCGTTGGGGGGCCGTTTTCCATCATTCCTCCATTTTTCTCCCATGCCGAAAAGGGAGAATTGTGCCACCGGGATGAGAAAGAGGGGGATAAAGAATCGGGACTGCTGCGGCTGTGGGGGCAGGGAGCGCAGGTTGAGGGAGGAGTTGATTTATTTTGCCGATAGTTGTTACTTTTTTCGTAACTTTGCAGCGTTATTGATATATAGATGAATATATATAAATTAGAAGATATTAGACAGTTAGATGCCCCTGGGGCTGCGGTGACGGTGGGCATGTTTGACGGCGTGCACATCGGGCACCAGCATATATTGACGCTTTTGAAGAGTGTGGCGGCGCAAAAAGGGCTCTCCCCGGTGGTGGTGACTTTCGACCGCCATCCGCGCCAAGTGCTGACGGAGGGTGTGGCCACTCACTTCCGCGTCACCACCAACGAGGAGCGCTACGACCTCCTGGCCGCTTGCGGCGTGGAGGCGGTTGTCGAGGTGGCTTTCACGCCCGAACTGGCCGGCATGTCGGCCTGTGAATTTTTTGAGCACATATTAGTGAGGCGGCTTGGCGCGCGTGCGTTGGTGCTGGGGTTCGACAATATGTTTGGCAGCCGCGGGCGCAACGACTTTGACCGGCTGCCCGAAGTGGCGGAGCGCATGGGCGTGTCGCTGCATGTGGACAGCGCCGTGTTCTACTGCGGAGGCGAGGTGAGCTCCACGCGCATCCGCAAAGCCCTTCAGCAGGGGCAGACGGACAGGGCCTACGCCATGTTGGGACGGGGCTACAGGATGTGGGGCACCGTGGAGCGCGGGCGGCAGTTGGGACGGCAACTTGGGTTCCCGACGGCCAACGTCTCGCTGGCGGACACGTCGAAGGTGTGGCCCGCCGACGGGGTGTATGCCGTGTGGGTGACGCTGGCCGACGGCACGTCGGGGCTGAAGGGCATGGCCAACTTTGGCGCCCAGCCCACGTTCGGTTTGGAGAAACCTGTTTTTGAAGTAAATATATTTGATTTTGACGGCAATCTGTACGACACCCTGCTCACCGTGGAGTTTGGTCCCCGACTGCGCGACATTTGCCGCTTCGACAGCGTTCCGACGCTGGTGGAGCAATTAGAGGCCGACCGCCGTGCGGCCCGTCGGCTGCTGGCGCAGGGGCTGACGGCTGCCGCCGAGAAATGATGCCCTATGCGTAAACTGTTGTTAATAATGCTGATGGCCCTGCCGGCGGTGCTCTATGCCCAGCCGGACAAGGTGTATAAATCGCTCGCGGAGGTGAAGGACCCAGAGCAGGTCTACATCCTGCGGCTGCGGCACAAACGGCTCAGGACGCTGCCGCAGCAGGTCTATGCCATGCCCAACCTGCGGGAGCTGGACTTGCGCGGCAACCGCATTGCCGCCCTGCCGGACAGCGTGGCCCTGCTGACCAACTTGCAGCGGTTGGAGCTGAGCCGCAACCCGATTGACACGCTGCCGCCCGTCATGGCCACCATGACGGAGCTGCGGGAGCTGGTGCTATGGTCCACAAGGGTCACCACCCTGCCCAAGGAGTTTGCCGCCTTGGACGGCACCTTAGAGCTGATAGACCTGCGCAGCTGCCACCTGCTGCTGGACGAACAGCAGGCCATCGAGGCGCTGCTGCCCTCAGTAAAGAAACTATGGGACTATGCCTGTAACTGTCCCGATTAGATGAACGACGGCCATGATGAAAGAACAATTGACGATAGCCTGCTACCAGCAGGATATAGTGTGGGAACAGCCCGCCGCGAACCGCCGCCGCGTGGAGGAGGCCTTTGCCGCCCTCGGCACGGAGGCCGATATATTAGTGGTGCCCGAAACCTTTACTACGGGTTTCTCGGACAATATGGCCGCCATGGCCGAGCCGCCGGAAGGGGAGACCTACCGCTTTGCCCTCGGCATGGCGCAACGCCACGACGCGCTGTTTGTGGGCACGTGGACGGTGGCCATTGCCGAAAATCCCCGCAAGGTGGTGAACAGGCTGCACTGGGTAAAGCCCGACGGGAGCTACGGCTACTACGACAAGGGCCACACGTTCCGCATGAGCAGCGAGGCCGCACAGCTGGTGCGGGGCACGCGGCGCGAGGTGTTTGAATGGCGCGGATGGCGCATCAAGCCCGCCGTGTGCTACGACCTGCGTTTCCCCAAATGGCTCCGCACGGCCAATCCGCCGGACTATGACCTGCTGTTGCTGTGTGCCAACTGGCCAGCGTCGCGCCATGAGGCGTGGAGCACCCTGCTGCGCGCCCGCGCTTTAGAGAATCTGTGCTATGTGGCGGGGGTGAACCGAGTGGGCACCGACGGGGTGGGCATACCCTATGCGGGCTACAGCGCGGTGGTGAACTACAAGGGGCAGGACATGGCCGGCCTGGCCCCCGGCGCAGAGGGTGTGGCGCGCGCCACATTGGACAGCGGCCGGCTGGCGGCGTTCCGCCAACACTGGCCTTTCTTTCTTGATTTTGATTAAGGACTACATTTATGACTATAGAAGACAAACTGGGCTTTACCAAGATACGTGAGTTGCTTGCAGCGGAGTGCACCAATGCACTGGCCGAAAGGATGGTGGGCGAGATGGCCTTTTCCAGCAGCTATGACCGAGTGGTGCGCGAGTTGCAGCAGACCGAGGAGTTCCGCCAGATACTGGTGTTGGAGAACTCGTTCCCGTCGCAGGATTTCATAGACCTGACCGACGAGCTGGTGCGGCTGCGTGTGGGCAACACCGTCATCGAGCAGGAGGCTCTCTTCGACTTGCGCTGCTCGCTGCATACCATTGGGGACTGCCTGCGCTTCCTGCTGCGGGACGACCCCGTGCGCTACCCCCACCTCTATGAGTTGGCCAAGCGGGTGGATTTGGATCCCGCCATCACCAAGGCCATCAGCAAGATAATTGACGACAAGGGCGAGATATACGACAACGCCTCGCCACAGCTGTTGGACATCCGGCGTCAGATGGCACGCAAGCGCAACGAGGTGGATGTGCAGATAAACCGCCAGCTGGCCCGTGCCAAACATGAGGGCTGGGCACCGGACGGCGCAGAGGTGACCATCCGCAACGGGCGGATGGTGATCCCGATGCTGGACACCCACCGGCGCAAAATCAAGGGCTTGATACACGACGAGTCGGCAACGCGCCAGACGGCATACTTGGAGCCGTCGGAGGTGGTGGAACTGAACAACGACTTGCGCGAACTGGAGTTTGCCGAGCAACGGGAGATACGCCACATCCTGGCCAAGTTTACGGACATGATACGCCCGCAGTTGGACGCGCTGGTGAATGCCTATTGGTTTTTGGCTCGCATAGACTTTATCCGTGCCAAGGCGCGGCTGGCCTTGACGCTGCGCTGCGGCCGCCCCATAGTGGACAGCATCACGAAAATCAGTTGGATAGAGGCGCGTCATCCATTGCTCTACCTGAACCGCAAGGACGAAGTGGTGCCCTTCAACATCAACCTGGACGACGAGCAGCACATACTCATCGTTTCGGGGCCCAATGCGGGAGGAAAATCGGTGTGCCTGAAAGCGGTGGGGTTGATACAGTACATGTTGCAGTGCGGCATGCTGGTGCCCTGCCGTGAGACATCGGAATTCGGCATCTTCGACACAGTGTTTATCGACATTGGCGACCAGCAGTCGATAGACAATGACCTGAGTACCTACACTTCGCACCTGCAGAGCATGAAACAGCTGCTGGAGACAGCGGACGGCAACACCCTCTTCCTGTTGGACGAGTTGGGTGGAGGCACCGAGCCCCGTTCGGGCTGCGCCATTGCCGAGGCCCTGTTAGAGGAGTTGTATCGCCGCCATGCCTTCGGGGTGGTGACGACCCACTTTGCCGACTTGAAACTGATGGCAGACCATTGTCCCGGCATCGTCAACGGCGCCATGCTGTTCGACACCGAGCAGATGAAGCCGTTGTACCGTCTCTCCATCGGGCATCCGGGCAGCTCGTTTGCGTTCGAGATTGCGCAGAATATCGGTTTTCCGCCCGAGGTGCTGAAAGAGGCCGCGGGCAAGGTGGGAGGCCAGATGCTGAATTTCGAACACCAGCTGCAACAGATAGAACTGGACAAGCAGGAGGTGGAGCGGAGGCAGACCGAGCTGGATGTGGCCGACCAGTTCCTGTCGGAGGTGACGGAGAAGTACCAACGGCTGACGCAGCAGTTGCAGGACAAGAAGTATGAGATATTGAGCGCTGCCCGCAAGGAGGCGCAGCAGATACTGGCCGACGCCAACCGGACGGTGGAGAACACCATCAGCACCATCAAGGAGGCCAAGGCCGAGCGGGAGACGACCCTGAAGGCACGCCAGCAGATGAAGGCCGAGGCCGAACGGATAGCCCTGGACCAGGAGCGCCACGACGAGGAGCATGCCAAGGCCGCCAAGGAGATGGCCGCCATCGAGCCCCCGAAAGGCCGCGACAACAAGGAGGAAGAGGACGGGAAGGACATACCCATTGGCGTGGGCAGCATAGTGCGCATTGACGGGCAGGAGACGTTTGCGCAGGTGGTGGAGCTGAAGGGCAAGAAGGCTGTGGTGGAGAGCAACAGCATCCGCATGACCATTGCCCTGAGCCGGCTGAGCGGGACGAAGAAGAAAGCAATACCGTCCGAACGCCAAAGCCGACAGACGGGAAGGTTCCAATCCATCTATGACGACATCAACGAGAAGCGCAAAAGCTTTAATCCCACCCTCGATTTGCGCGGCCAGCGGGCCGACGAGGCATTGGAGAATCTGCAACACTTCATGGACGACGCCCAACTGCTGAGCGAGAAGGAGCTGCGCATACTGCACGGCAAGGGGTACGGCATTCTGAAACAGATAATCCGAGACTACCTGCAAGGCAACCGCGACGTGCAGTCGTTCCATTCCGAACGGTTGGAATTGGGCGGCGACGGCATCACTGTGGTGCATCTGAAATAGGCGGCGCGGGAAAAATATGTGCAGGATGGGGAATTTTATAGGAAAAAACTTTGTATCTTTGCAATCGTAAAAGAAAATAATTGAATAATAACTTAATACCTCAAAACAATGAAACTGAAAAGATTTTTCCTGCCGATGATGGCCATGGTGCTGCTGCTGTCGGGCTGCAAAAAAGAGTATGTGAATGTGACCTATGGGTCGCAAGTGGAGACCTATCGCGTCAACGTCACTCCCTCGCAATGGAAGGAGGCCTCCGGTTATGAGCCAAGCTCCAACAACTATCTGTATTGCACGTTGGAGATTCCCGCCATCAATGACGAAGTTTTCAGGAACGGCACAGTTCAGGCTTATGTGTGGAATGTGTACGATGTGGGGCAGAACCTGGGTGCATGGAACCTGTTGCCTTTTGTCTATCCGCTTGAGGTCTATGTGACCAATGCAAATGGAGAAGAGGAGCTGGTCATAGTCCCCGAAAACATGCGCTTTGAATGGGAAAAGGGCTATGTGACCCTGATTGTTCAGGATCTTGACGGCTACAAACCCGTTCGGATCGCTGAAACCCTAAGCTTTAGGATTAGTGTTATTAAGGATATGTAATCTTTACATTCTTAATGTTTTTCATGGTGCACCGCCTTAACCGTAATGGTTGGGGCGGTCTTTTTAGTCGATTCGGTTGTTGGGCTTGAACAGTACACATTGTGTGCTACGTTTTAGCTGATGCTGGGAGGCCGACGGGCCGTTGCGGCCAATAGTATTGAATGTTGGATGCCATCCCTGTCGGGCGGCCAATAGGCAGGGTGTAGAGACTCTGTTTCCAAGGGGCGGCTATCGTAAGCTGGGATAGGCGTCTGGATCAAAGCAAAAGGGAAGCGGTATGTGCCGCTTCCCTTTTGCAGTGTGTGTCGGGCTGAGATTATTCAGCGGGCTTGGCTTCGGGTTTCAAGAAGACAACGAGGTAGTGTTTCAGGTCGATGAACTTCTTGGCGGCAGCCTGGATGTCCTTGGCGGTGACAGACTTGACGATACTCTCGTAGTCGTTGACCACATAGTCGCGGCTCTCGTTGTAGCGGTAGCTGCCCATAATCTGACCCATCCAGAAACTATTGTTCTGTTTGCTGTTCTGGCGGTTGATAATCTGCTGTTCCTGAACCTTGGCAAGGGTCTCGGCGTCGGGACCGTTGTTGATGTACTGTTTCAGGATTCCCATGGCAGCATTCTCAATGAGAGCGGTGCTGTCGGGGTTGCAGTTGATGTAGAATGTCCAGCCAACCTCCGGTTCGGGGATACGGCCGTAGCTGACGTTGACGCTGGGGCTGTAAGTGCCACCCATCTTCTCGCGGATGATTTCGAGAGCGGTGATTTCCATGCAGGCGCTGAGCTGGTCGATGATTTCAGCATTCTTGGGGCTGTGTTTGTAGCCCTTGGTGCTGCCGCTCATCAGCATGATTCCCTGGTTGTCGGTGCCCTTGTAGGCAGTGGCGCGGGGAGTACCCTTGAAGTCGTAGTCCTTCAGCTTGCGGTATTTCTCGGCTTTGGCCTTGGTGGTGGGCAGGTTGCCGAGGTACTTGGCAATGAGGTTGATGTCGGCATCCTCGATGTTACCCACGAAGAAGAAGGTCTGGTGGGCGGCGTTGCTGAAGCGTTCGCGGAAGATTTCATACATGCGGTCCAGATTCAGGCTGGCAATGTTCTCCTCGGAAGGGACAGTGATGGCGCGGGGGTCGCCGGGACGAGCCATCTCGCTGAACTTCTTGATGAAGACAACCTGAGGATTCTCGCCGATGAATTTCAGCTGGTTGCGCAGTTGGTCAATGTTCTTGTCGAAGGACTCTTTGTCCTTGCGGGGAGCTTCGTAGTAGAGGGTGAGGAGCTGCAGCATGGTCTCGAGATCCTTGGGGGCGCAATTGCCGCGGAAGCCCTGGGTCTGATCATTAATGTTGGGGCTGATGGAGACGTTGACACCCTTCAGTTTTTTGCTGAGCTGGGTGTTGCTGAACTGGGCGATACCGGCATCGTCGACAAAGCTGGCGGCATTGCTGGCCATGTAGTATTCAGCATCGCTGTAGAGCGAGGTGCCGCCCCATGCAAAGGAGTTCATCTGGATTTCGTCGTCCTTCAGTTCGGTCTTCTTGACGATGAATTTGACGCCGTTGGGGCAGGTGTATTCCTTATAATCAAGGACGGTGTTGGTCTTGGTGAGTTTCGGGGTGACGGCGGCAAGCTGTTTCTCGAAGAGGGGCTCGTCCTTGTAGTTGTCAACCCAAGCGGCATACTTGTTGGCGCGGGCGCGATTGTAGATTTTCAGCACTTCCTGCTCGGTGGGCACTTTGTAGCCTTCTTGCTGGGGTGCGGTGAGGTAGTAGACAAAGTTCTCGTCGGTGACCCATGTTCTAATGAGGGCGTTGCACTCTTCGAGGGTGATTTCGGGGATGAACTCCTTGGCATAGCGGTTCTCGGCCATGATGCCGGGGATCACCTCACCTTCGAGGAAGTTGTTGGTGTACTCCTGAGCAAAGTTGTTGCTGTTGGTCTTGTTGGCCTCTTTGGCCATTTTGCGGTAGTGTTCCAGCATCTCTTCTTTCTGGCGCTCCAGCTCGGTAGCGGTGAAGCCGTTCTGCACGGCGCGGAAAATCTCGGCTAAGACAGCCTCGGTGGCCTCCTCGATGCGGTTCTCCTTGGGAGCGCAGCTGCCGATGAAAGCGTCGCAGCTACGGCCTAAGAAACCACCGTAACCGCCACCAGCATAGATGAAGGGGGCAGTGGCTTTCTCGGCCAGCTCGTTGTAGCGGTCGTCAAGCATGCCGCTGACCAGGTTGCGCACCAGGCTGGCGCGGTAGTCGCCAACGGTGCCCTGGGGGGCTTTTGCGTGTTTCCAGAAGAGCATCATGCTGGCATTGGTGGCTTCCTTGTCGGTAGCGATGGCCACCAGGGGCTCCTTGTTGCCGGGGATGTCGTACTCGGGGCGGGGACGGGGATTCTCAACGGCCTTGCGGCTGTCGAAATACTCGTGCACTTTGGCCTCCATGGCGTTCACGTCGATGTCGCCAACAATGATGACGGCCTGCAGGTCGGGGCGGTACCAGTCATTGTAGAAACGGGTGATGACGGGACGCTGGAAGGTGCGGATGACCTCCTCAAGACCGATGGGCAGACGGTCGGCATAGCGGGAGCCTTTCAGCATGATGGGCCAAGTGGCCTTGCGCAGACGCTCCTGTGCACCGAGGCCGCCGCGCCACTCTTCGAGGATGACGCCACGCTCGTGCTCGATTTCGTCTTGGTCAAACAGCAGTTTGGAAGCCCAGCCGTCGAGGATTTTGAAACCCATCTCGACGAGGTCCTTGTTGTCGGCGGGCAGCTCTACGTAGTAGACGGTCTCGTCGAAGGCTGTCCAGGCGTTGATGCCGCGGCCAAACTCGATACCGTTCTTCTGCAGGGTGCTGATCATCTCGTTGCCCTTGTAGTACTGGGTACCGTTGAAGGCCATGTGCTCGCAGAAGTGGGCCAGACCCTGCTGGTCGTCGTCTTCGAGGATGGAACCGGCATTGGTGACCAGACGGAACTGAACGCGGTTTTCGGGCTTCTTGTTGGCACGGATGTAGTAGGTCATGCCGTTGGCCAGCTTGCCGATCTTCACTTTCTTGTCGACGGGCACCTTGGCGGTGAGGTCGCTCTTTTTGCCCTGGGCACCCTGTGCCTGGACAAATGTCATGCTGCCCACAAAGGCGAGGAGCATGAGGATAGATAAAAGCTTTTTCATTTGTTTGTTGTTTTGATGTTTGTTTATTATATTGTTGTTTCTTTATACTTTTGTTAGTCGTGATTATTCGTCCGGCCGATACTCCAGCAGGTCCGACGGCTGGCAGTCCAGCTCGCGGCAGATGCGTTCCAGTGTGCTGAAGCGCACGGCGCGGGCCTTTCCTGTCTTGAAGATGGAAAGGTTGGCAGGTGTCAGCCCCACCCTGTCGGCCAGTTCGGTAAGCGATATTTTCCGCTTCGCCATCATCACGTCCAAGTTTACTACAATCATTGGGTACTCCTTTCGTTCAGCATTGTGTCAGATTGTTAGTTCTTGGTCCTCTTGCAACTCGCGGCCAATGCGGAATATCTGGGAGAGGAAGATGAGAGTGAGACCAAAGAAGATGCGTGAGAAATGTATGGTATAGTGCGCTTCGGGCTTCCATGCCGTGTCGCGCAGCAGCTCAAGCGCCAGTGTACGTTCGAGGTAGGTGCTCGTGTCCGTGCAGAGCGACGACACCACCAGCAGGATGCCGATAACCAGCAGCAGCGATATTTTCTTTTCTGGAAAGACCCGCCCCTGTTTCGCACTGCGGTAGAAGGTAATCAGCGTGATGATTACCAGCACGATGATGGCCGTGAAACAGATAATCTGCACGGCTTGCAAGGCCATAATCCAGTTGATTCGCGCGTCGTTGCGTGTTGCCTCGTCGCGGGTGTAGAAGTCCATGTCAAACTGGCTGATGTGTGCATGTGCCTTGATGCCCGCAGGGGTGTTCTCTATGGGGTGCTCGTTGTTGTAGAGGGGCACGTCGGCATTCAGATTGGTGATGGTGAAAGCATAGTCGGAGTTGTGCGAGCTTATGCCTCCCACCTGCGGCGTGTCTTCGCTCGAAATAATATTGCTGAAGAACAGCCCGCAACATATCAACAGTATCCCAGCAAACAGGCTGTATACTATCCTTATATGTTTTATATAATTGGTTTTCATTTTGCTATGTTTGTCTTAGAGGTTTTTCCTCCCTCTATTTGGTGCTGCAAAGATACACTTTTTTTCTAAATTAGAAACAATTTATTGTTTTTCGATAAATAATTTATGTTTTTCTTGCATATTGGATTCCTTTATCTCACACTGCGACACGCTGATACCCGCCTGTAAGTTTTTTTCCCGACAAAAAGCCCATCCAGACCTGCACTTCGGTGGTGGGTGGGCTTCAGTTTCATTGTGGTTTGCCGCCACGGTCGGCGGCGTGCCGCTATTCGGTTTCCGAATTGCCGTCAATCAGTTTCTCCAAGGCGTGGCGCAGCTGCACGGGGGTTACATTGTGGTGTATCTCGCCTTCGATGGCGTAGGAGATGGCTCCCGTCTCTTCCGACACGATGACGCTCACCACATCCAGCTGCTCCGTGACCCCGATGGCGCTGCGGTGCCGCAGTCCCAGGTTGGGGTCTATGTCCGTGCGCGAGGTGACGGGCAGGATGCAGCGTGCCGCCAGCACCTGGTTGCCGCTCACTATCACCGCGCCGTCGTGCAGCGGCGAGTTCTTGAAGAAGAGCGTCTCAAGCAGTGCCGACGAGGCCACGGCGTTTATCACCTCACCTGTGCGTACCAGCTCCTCCACCTCGTTGCTGCGCTTGAAGATGATGAGTGCGCCCGTCTTGCTCTGCGACATGTGCATGCACGCCTGGATGTAAGGCTCGTAGTTCATGCTGTTGTGCTTCTGCACATCGCTGCGCCAAAACCTCAGCCGCTTGGCCATCGTGTCGCCCGTCATCTGGGTTTTCGTCCCGATAAAGAGAAGGAACTTGCGAATCTCTGGCTGGAACACAATCACCAGCGCGATGAGCCCGATGCTCATAATCCCGCCCAGTATCTGGCTGCAAAAGCGCATGTTCAGCGCGTCGAAAATCTTCCAGGCAATGTACATCACAAGCAGCGCCCAGAAGATGCGGATAATGTTTGTGCCCTTCAACATGCGGTACAACTCGTACACTAACAGGGCGACCATGAAAATGTCAAGAATGTCGACAAAGCGTATGTGCGGAAACGGAAACATATCAGTTCGTTTTGATTCAACTTTTTTTCGCAACCCATAACGCCCCATCGCCTGTTTTATTTTATGCCGTGCAACAAAAATCTCCCGCCCCGCCGTCGCCGCCTCCTCGAAGACGTTTCAACGCTCCTCTAACAATCAATTGTCGGATGCTCTGTGCAGGATTATTGCGCGGCCGGAACTGAAAAACTTGCCACGTCAGGAAAAATGTGTATCTTTGCAGCGTAAAATCAAAACAATAAAAGCATGTAATAGTATAAAAATATAAGACATAAATAACTGAGCTTGACGCTCTTGTTCTCTTGCGCTAAGTCCGGAAAACTTAATGAAAGTGGGAATAAGAAAGCAGAGGGTTCACGTCCATGGGGCGTGGATTTTCGTGATACTTATTTACTTTCAGGGCAATTCCGGACGCCCAGCGTAAAAATAAGCAGTTTGAACGAAAGACTCACGCCTTTCTTCATGCCCCTTATTCAGAGAATATCGGCTTTCCGGCTCAGGCAGGGAAGCCGAAAACTGTTTGTATAGAGTAGGCATAAACAAATACCAAACACAACAAACAAAATGACACACAACACAAAACGGGAGTACAATGCTCCCATGGTCGAAGTGCTTGCAGCCCGCGTGGAGCGCGGCTTCCAAGCCAGCGGCGAACTTGTCCCCACAGGCAGCAACGAGAACCTCGTCAGCAGCGGCGAAGTGCACGGCGGCAGCGACTTCGACTAAGCGGCGTGCGGAGAACCTCCGCAGGGCGGAGAACCTCCGCGGGTAATTAAAGCGGCACACCGCCGCTGGTAATTAAAAAGAGTTCTTTGAATGAGTTGCTTTCTACATACCCCCGGCCCCTTTGAAAAGGGGAGGTCGCGGTTGCGGGTCTTTGTCTGCATCGGTTGCGGCATGGTTTGCGGCATGGTAGGCATGACTTCTGCATACCCCCGGCCCCTTTGAAAAGGGGAGGTCGCGGTTGCGGGTCTTTGTCTACACCGATTGCGGGTCTTTGTCTGCATCGAAGTGCGGCATGGCTTGCGGCATGGTGGCGACATGTGGTGCGGCAGCCCTCCCCTTTTGAAAGGGGTGACGCGAAGCGCCGGGGTATGAAAATTCTCCGAGGTATGAAAACTCCTCAAAGAACCAAGTAAAACAAACAAACTAAACAAAACACAAACAATTAAAAAAATGAAAAAAACGTTAGTAAGTCTATTGAGTCTATTGGCTCTATCGAGTCTATTCACCCTGTCCTCTTGCCAAAAGGAGGCCACAGGCGACGGCACGCAGTTCCGCGCCACGATGGAAGACTGCACCTCTCAAGACGGCAAGACCGTCCTCAACGGCACAGCCCTCAACTGGGTTGATGGCGACCAAATTGCCGTGTACGGCAGGAGCGGTAGAGGTCTATATTCTGCAACGCCAGGAACGCCCGCAACTACAGCGGTTTTTGACAATGTCAGTGGTAGAACGGGAAAGGGACCTTATCGTGCCTTTTATCCTTCGACAATAACTTCGGATGGTGTGAATATCACATTGCCATCGGTGCAGTTTTCAGAGGATGGCTCATTATCGGGTTTCCCAATGTATGCAGAATGCAACAATGACCAACTCTCATTTAAAAACCTGTGCGGTGTAATAAAGGTGCATTTGCAAAAAACAGGTGTCAATGTGAGCAGTATCGAAGTAACTGCCAGTTCTGATATCAATGGAGTGTATTCAATACGTAATAATGGAGTACCCACAATTACGCTTGAAAGCAATGGAAGTAATACTACTGAGTTAGTGTGTACAACTCCACAATCGATTAGTAATGGTGCAGATTTTTACATCTATCTTCCTCATGGGAATTATTCAAGCATGACCTTTACCATAAAGGATGAAGATGGCAATGTGTGTACTAAGAGCAGCAAAACGGGGGTTTCAATATATATCACCCGTAGTCAGTTTACTACTATCAATTTTTCGGACAATGATTTAGTATTTGTTGAAGATCTCCCGCGAATTGAAGTTGATTTAGATCCAACAAATCCGATGATTGCATGTATACTGAATGAAACAGCTGACACTGCATATATTTTTGGAACAAAAGATAATTCCGGCAGACCTCTTAAAGTTTCTAATGTGTTGATTAAAGAACATGATAAGGCCATTAATACTGATATCTTTTTTGACACTTTAGAAAGACCAATAGAGATATGGGCTTCGAATGGAGTAATCATGCAGCTGAATTGGCTGGATAATGAATCTGCTGCACTGGCACTTATTGACCCCGCTTCTGGGGAGCAATTGAATACCATTGCATATTTTAATTCAAACAATACTGCTGATGGTGCTAAAGGGGGCAATGGTAATGCAGGAACGGCGCGTACGGATAGTACAATACTGACAGTGCGACCAATGTTTCCAGAATCGGGGAATGCGAACGGTTTGTCAAAGGATGGACCATACATCACTGGTCCGAAAACAGGAGACTTTTGGGTTAATCAATGTGGTGTGCCCACGGATGCTCAGTGTTGGATAGATGTTTATGACCATTCAAACATGACAGGGTCTTATGGGTACGGAAAGTTTAGAACTCGTATTCCAGTCAATACTAAAATTGGTACAGGCCATTACTCGTACTATATTCCTAACGGGATAATGACACATCACAATATTGATCTTGATGATTATTGCGATGTTATTGCGAATGTTATGGGAAAAGTATGTTTTGTCAATGAGTTGATGTCTGCTGGTGGATGTGCAGCCATATCTGTGGCACTTGCCTTCGCGGGAGTAACTGCAGTGTCTGCACCTGGTTTCTTTTTGGCTTGTGAAAGGATAACGGTTGCATTGGATGTGGTATGCGCATTTTTCACCGATGTGCCAGGTTCGACCGGGACATCTATTGCCGATGGGATATGCGGATTGTTACGTAACAAAAAAATTGCCTGGAACACACCATTATATTTGTCCCCTGTAGTATGTGCTATCCCTCAGAATATAAAAGGTTTGCCCGTGGTTTATGATGGAGAACATGGCCTCCCAGATTTAAATGTTTCATGGGGAGGAACTCCAAGAATTACTGATTTTACACTTAATCCACCCGCTCCACTTGCTTATGTGGGTTATGATGCAGTCGCTAATCTTTACTGCTTGCCAGCCGGCACTATTATAACCATGAGTATTGTGGGCACTGACGGGTATTCTAATTCCAAAACATACACTGTAGGAGATGAAGTTCACTATGTTGCGACACTCTATGTTCCCGGTTCCTATGCTGGTGTAAGGGATGTCTGTACGGTTCGACTTGATATGCCTGATGGCTCATCCTTGAGCAGAACCGCGCAGCTGTACTTCCATTGAAATATATGAACCAGATTCGGCGTGGAGGATTTTGAATCTGTTTTGGAAGAGGCCTCGTACAATTTTGGAGGCTTCGTTGTAGAATCTATTTTAGGGAGCCTGTTCTTGAAATAGGCTCCCTGCTTGTTTTGGGGTGACTTTGTCTGAGTGTACAGGTGACCACCGTTAATCACCCGTGGTGGTTTGACCCTTTAGCGCCAGCGGTGGTTTGCCCCTTTTATACCAGCGGCGGTTCGCCGCCGAAGAGGAGGCTGATGGCGAGGCGGGTGGGACGCGGGGTATGGACGCGGAGGAGTGAGGCTCCGCCGCTGAGGGCGACGGTGTTGAGGACGAGGGTGCCTAACTCGGAGTCGGGGAGGGGAGGAGTGGCGGGGCCGTAGTGGTCGGCAAAGTCGGCAAGGCGGCGGGTGATCATGGACTTGTTGGAGAGGGCTACGAGCATGGGGTATTGCGGGAAGCGGCGGATGAGTTCGGGCAGCCGGTGCAGCAACTCGTGGTTCTGCTCCACGGTCTTGGCAAAGCCGAGGCCGGGGTCGAGGATGATGCGGTCGGGGCCGAGGGGGGAGAGCAGGTTGAGCCGCTGGTCGTAGTAGCGGGCAAGGTCGTCGACGATGTCGTCGTAGCGTGTGTTTTCAGGCAGCAGCATGGTGGCGGGAGTGCCGCGCATGTGCATGAGGATGTACGGCACGCCGAGCGAGACGACGGTGGGGAGCATCTGGGGGTCGAGTTGGCCGCCGGAGATGTCGTTGATGATGTCGGCACCAGCCTCGACGGCGCGGGTGGCGGGGAGGCTCTGGCAGGTGTCGACGGAGATGAGCGCGTCCGGCAGCTCGGTGCGGAGCAGGGCCACGAGGGGCGCAAGCTTGGCGGCCACGTCGGCAGGGGAGAGTATGGCGGCACCGCGACGGGAGGACATGACCCCGAGGTCGAGGATGTCGGCCCCCTGTTGCAGCAGCTCGCGGGCATGGGACAGGAGCGCGTCGGGACGGTTGTAGCGGCCTCCGTCGTAGAAGGAGTCGGCGGTGGCGTTGAGAATGCCCATCACGGCGGGGCGCCGGAAGGTGACTGTGCCCCGGCGGCAGCGGAGGCTGAAGGGCGAAAATTGAGCAGGATAGTTCATGAATGGAAAAAAATGTGTATCTTTGTTTTTTTGAAGTAAAAACGTTTTTTTGCTTTTTTAATTGTGTCACAGCAATAAAAAAAGCATTATGACGTTATGAGGTATGCTATTATGGTAACAAAAGAAAGCAATAATGCGGCTGTGGCCACATCCAAAACCGAGAAGGAATTCGAGGCGGAGATGGCACTGTGCCGCGATATGTACGGGAAGAAGACACGCGACTATGGCACGTCGTGGCGGGTGCTGAGGCTCCCGTCGCTGACGGATCAGATATTTATCAAGGCTAACAGGATACGCAGCATTGAGGACAGCGGCGAGAACCGCGTGGGCGAGGATGTGGAGCAGGAGTTTGTGGCGATGGTGAACTATGCCGTCATGGCCCTCATACAGCAGGAGCTGGGCCCCGAAGGGGAACAGGAGCTGCCGTTGGAAAAGGCTATGGGGCTGTATGACAAACATCTGAACCGCGCCGCCCGGTTGATGCTGGACAAGAATCACGACTACGGCGAGGCCTGGCGGATGATGCGTGTGGGTTCCATGGTCGACTTGATACTGATGAAGCTGCGCCGCATCAAACAGATAGAAGACAACAGCGGAAAGACGCTGGTGTCTGAAGGCGTGGAAGGGGGCTACATGGACATTGTGAACTACTCCCTCTTCTGCCTGATACGCTTGCATGAGAAATAATTAGGTAATAGAAATCAATATTTTTGGACATGAAGATTAAAGATACGAATTTGAATTGGACGCTCAATGTGGTGGCACGTGTAGTGGTGGGGCTGGTGTTTATCTTTTCCAGCTTTGTGAAGGGGGTGGACCCTATGGGCACCTCGTTTAAGATTACAGAATACCTGACCGCATGGACATTCTTCGGGATGAGCTTTGACTGGCTTGTGCCGTTGGCTACATTCATGGCCATGGTCTTGATTGTGGTGGAGTTCACCACGGGCGTAATGCTGCTGTTCGGCACTTTTAGAAGGACCAGCGCATGGGTGCTGGTGCTGATGATGCTCTTCTTCACCGCCACCACGCTCTTTGACGCCATCACCAACGAGGTGACGGACTGCGGATGTTTTGGCGACGCCATTAAACTGACAAATTGGCAGACGTTCTGGAAGAACATCGCACTGGATATTCCCACCGTGTGGATATTCCTGACGCGCGATTTGCGCCGCAAACAACGTTTTGAGCGCGACATGCTTATCACTATTTTTGCCATTGTTGCCATGGTGCTGTTCGGCCTGTACAACATCAACAACGAGCCTTGCATAGACTTCCGCAGCTGGAAGGTTGGCAACCAGATGATAGACATGGACGAGAATGCACAGGTGAAGAGCTATGTGACCTACGTCAACAAAGAGACCGGCGAACGGGACGAGTTCCTGTCGGAAGAGCTGGTGAAGCGCATGGAAGACCCCGCCTGGGAAGAACAGTGGGAGTGGGAAAGCAGCCGTGTGGAAGACCCGCACGAGATTAAGGCCGACGGCTTTTCGATGCTCGACATGGACATGAACGACCATGCCAAGGAGTTGATAGGCTCCGAAGACTACCTGCTGATTGCCACCATTCACCATTTGGACAAGGTGAACGAGGACGGTCTCGATGGGTTGGAAGATGCAGCGGAGTGGGCCGAGGAACACGGTGTACAGATGGTGGTGCTGACTTCGGCATTGCCTGAGGATGTGCAGTCGTTCCTCTACCATAACGGTTTGGACAACCTTGACTTCTACTTTGCCGATGTCACGGCCATAGAGACCATGGCACGCTCCAATCCGGGATTCCTGCTGTTGAAGGGCGGCAAGGTGCTGGGCAAGTGGCATTACCGCCATGCCGACGACATAGAGGATTTTATACTCAGATAGAAATTACTTTTCGCAACTACTAAAGTTTTAAAAGAAATGATACAAAGAAAACAAACCATCTTCCTGTTTCTGGCCGTGTGTGCACTGGCCCTGTGTTTCATCTTCCCGATAGCCTCGTTTGAGGGCAAAGCCCCACTTGGGGTACCCGTGACGGGAGAACTCAGGATGATACCGAAAGACGTCCCGGAAACGATGTCGCAGATACTGAACGGCGAGCCCGTGGAAATTGGGCAACGCGGATTTGTGAAGACGTGGCCTTTGGTTGCACTGACCATCGTTTCAGCCTTGATAGCATTGGTCAGCATCTTCCTCTACAAGAACCGTGTGCGCCAGATGCGCGTGGTGGCCGTGGGATTCCTGCTGGGTGTGGTGGACCTGTTCTTGATATTTATCTGGGCAGTGGATGCGTTTGTGGATCAGGCAACGCGGGCAATGTCTTGCACCGATGTGCATGTCACTTACGGGGTTTCCACATGGGCAATCATAGCCGCTGTGGTGCTGATGTTCCTTGCCCAGCGCTATATCAAGAAAGACGAGGAGAAGGTCCGCGCTGCTGACAGATTAAGATAGTTGATGCCGTGAAACGGGTTTTTGACAATTTGGAGCAGTTGCCGCAAGTGGCATCAGATTTGCTGGAGGAATATCCAGAAGAACGCTTTTTTGCCTTTTTCGGCAAAATGGGTGTGGGCAAGACAACGCTGATAAAAGAGTTGTGTACCCACTTGGGAGTAGAGGAGACGGTGTGCAGCCCCACCTTTGCCATCATCAACGAATACACCACGGGTGAGGGCGAGCCGGTCTACCATTTCGACTTCTACCGACTGAAGAGCGCCGAGGAGGCTTTTGACATAGGGTATGAAGAGTATTTCTACAGCGGAGCCTACTGCTTCACGGAGTGGACAGAGAAGATTGAAACCCTGTTGCCGGAGCATTATGTGAGGGTGGAAATAGAGGAAGAAAATGGAGTAAGAACACTTATTGCAAACATAATAAATGACTGAATCAGAAGTATTAGCAAAACTGGCCGCGCAGGCCTTGGATGAGAAAAAAGGATTGGACGTGCAGATACTGGATATGCGCGGGTTGCAAAGTGCGCCCGCTGCTTTTTTTGTTGTGGCATCCGGCACGGTACCGGCACATGTCAGCGCTTTGTGCGACCATGTGCATGAGGTGGTGAAGAAGGCCACCGGCCTCAATCCCTCAAAGGTGGAAGGTTATATGAACGCCGAATGGATACTGATGGATTATTTCGATGTCGTGGTCCATATTTTCCAGCAGGAAAGACGTGACTTCTACAAACTGGAAGAACTGTGGGGCGATGCCGAACGCACCCCTTTCGTCAGCGGCAAGACCAACGAATGAACTATTGAGAAAAAAGATATTTTTAAACTTCAATGGCTGAACAAAATAACAAGAATCCCATGCCCGGACGCAACCCGATGGGCAACCAGAACAAGAAACCCAAGAAGAATTGGGTGATGTTTGTGCTGTATGGCATTATATTGTGCACATTGGGAGGCATGTTGCTGCGCGACGACGGCAGCGGCACGCCGCACCCCATCAGCTGGGCCAAATTGGAGCACATACTGGAGTATCATGACTACTCGAAGATTGTGATTGTGAACCAGAAGTATGCTGAGGTGTACATCAACAGCGCGGCACTCAAGACCGACACTACCTACAAAGACCTTATCAGTCGAAACATGATGGGACAAGAGATCAAGGATGCCAACTTCTACAAGTACGAATTCGTCACCTTCGAGAGTTTCGAAAAGGACTTGGAGAAGGTGGAAGAGCGCACAGGCGAGCGCATTGACCTCATCCCTGAGGAGCGTACCAGCCCGTGGCGTGAAATCTTTATCGTCTTTGGGCCCTTCCTCATCCTTATCGTGTTCTTCATCATCATGAGCCGGGTGTCGCAGCGCCAAATGGGCGGTGGCGGCGGAATCTTCGGCGTGGGCAAGAGCAAAGCAAAAGTCTACGACGGTAAAACCCCAACAAACATCACCTTCAAGGACGTGGCCGGCTTGGCCGGAGCCAAGGAGGAGGTGATGGAAGTTGTGGACTTCCTGAAGAATCCGACAAAGTATACCGACCTGGGCGGTAAGATTCCCAAGGGTGTGCTCCTCGTAGGGCCTCCGGGTACGGGTAAGACCCTGCTTGCCAAGGCCGTTGCCGGCGAGGCTAACGTCCCCTTCTTCTCTATGTCAGGTTCGGACTTTGTGGAGATGTTTGTGGGCGTGGGTGCTTCGCGAGTGCGCGACCTCTTTGAGGAGGCCAAGAAGAAAGCACCCTGCATCATCTTTATCGATGAGATTGATGCCGTGGGACGTGCCCGTGGACATGCAGGACTGAGCAACGCCAACGACGAGCGTGAGAATACGCTCAACCAGCTGCTCACAGAGATGGACGGTTTCAGCAGTGGCACCAATGTCATTGTGCTGGCCGCCACCAACCGTGCCGACGTGCTGGACAAGGCACTGCTGCGTGCTGGACGTTTTGACCGCCAAATCTACGTGGAACTTCCCGACCTGGAAGAGCGTAAGGCCATTTTCGATGTCCACATGCGCAATCTGAAACTGAATGAGGACAGCGGCAGCGATGATTGTGTGGACCGTGACTTCCTTGCCAAACAGACCCCTGGTTTTTCTGGTGCCGATATTGCCAACGTGTGCAATGAGGCGGCTCTCTGCGCAGCCCGCAAGGGGAAGAGTAAGATAGGCCGTCAGGACTTCCTTGATGCCATTGACCGTATTGTAGGTGGCTTGGAAAAGCGTACCAAGGTGCTGACTGAGCATGAGAAGCGTGTTGTGTCATACCACGAGAGCGGCCACGCCTCGGTAAGCTGGCTGCTGCGTTGGGCTAATCCGCTCATCAAGGTGACCATTGTTCCCCGTGGCAACTCGCTGGGCGCGGCCTGGTACCTGCCCGATGAGCGGCACTTGACGACCTATGCACAGATGTTCGACGAGATGACCAGCCTCATGGCCGGACGTGCCGCCGAAGAGGTGGTGTTTGGCGAAGTGGGTACGGGGGCTCTGAACGACATGGAGCGTGCCACTAAGATGGCGCAGTCCATGGTGGTCTACTATGGCATGAGCCCCAAGATTGGCAACATTAGTTTCTACGACTCCTCAGGACAGACGGACTATGGATTCACCAAACCTTTCAGCGACAAGACCGCCGAGGTGATAGACTCCGAGGTGAACCGCATTGTGGAAGAGGCTTACGCCCGTGCCAAGGAAATCATCACTTCCCATCGTGCACAATTGGACGAACTGGCTGGGCAGCTGTACGAGAAGGAAGTGCTGTTCCGCGACGACCTCGAACGCATCTATGGTCCGCGGGAGGCCGACCTTGTGGCCGCGCAGCTCAAAGAGAAGGAGACTCCACAGATTGCTGCCAGCAGTGCGCCGGATGTTGATGAGTCCGATGCAGCATCACATAATAACAAAGAAGTAACACCCACTGACGAGGAACCTATTGAAAGCTGACGTTCATTAACGTCTGCTCCAATGCACCTCGACTGACAATATATTGAGATATGAACACCTTTTGGAAACGTACAATCAGCGCAACAGTTTATGCCTTGCTTTTCTTGGGTTCCATTTATAGTGGACGCTTCGTTGGAGAGCAGTGGGGCACCATCATCCTTACGGCCTTTGCCCTCTTTGTTGCATTGGGTTGCACCTTTGAATATTTCCGCATAGCAGAAAAGCAAGGGGCCCATCCCATCAAACCGTTAGGCTATGTCTGGGCCGCATTGATGGTGATTGCGGGTGCTGCTCCGGCAGGTCTTGCTTGGGTGATAAGCGTGATGGTATTGGTGCTGGTCAGCATGGTGGTTACATTGTGCGTACAGCTGTGGCGCAATACGGAACAGCCCTTTGCCGATGTGCTTCACACCCTGCTGCCGATGTATTATGCCGCGTTGCCGTTGAGCCTGATGGCTATCCTGCACAATGGGTTGAATGTACTTGTCATGTGCATCATCATGGTGTGGGTGAACGATTCGTTCGCCTATATGGGAGGCTCGCTGATTGGCCGCCACAAGATGTGGCCGCGCCACTCCCCTGGCAAGACGTGGGAAGGCACAGCCGTCGGTGTGGCTGCTGCTGTGGCAACGGGACTGCTGGTGGGACCGCTGTTCCAAACAAGCCTTCAATGGTATGACTGGTTGGTGCTCTCCTTGGTGTGCAGCATTGTGGGCACATTGGGCGACCTTACCGAGTCCATGCTCAAGCGTTCTGTCGGACTCAAGGATTCTGGCAATATCATGCCGGGACACGGCGGTTTCCTCGACCGTTTCGACAGTCTGCTGTTCATCCTTCCCGTGGTGTATGTGTATTGTTTCATTGCCATTTTTTAACCTTTCTAATAAGTAAAATATGTATTTGCACAGAGAAGGACGTAAGATGATATTGTGGATGCTGGTCGTTGTACTGGCCATCTACGCAGCCATGATATTCTTCGTTCACCATTGGACCGTCTTCCATTACCTCTTTATCACCATTCTGTTGGTCTTTTGGGTGATGGTGGCATTGTTTTTCCGCATTCCTCGGCGCATTTTCACTAACAACAGCCAATGTCTGATTTCCCCGGCGGATGGTACTGTGGTGGCCATTGAGGAGACTATTGAGAAAGAGTATATCAAAGGCGAATGCCTACAGATAAGCATCTTCATGAATGGAACCGACGTGCACGTCAACCGCTATCCTGTCGACGGGGTTGTGGAGTACACCAAGTTCAGGCGGGGCAACTATTTTGTTGCCTCCTATCCCAAGTCCAGCGACCTCAACGAGCACCACTCCACAGGTCTCCGCCTTGATGATGGGCAGCGCATCCTCATCCGTCAGGTGGCTGGCACAATGGCTCGCCGCATCGTATGCTATGCCCATGAGGGCGAGCGTGTGCGCCAAAACCAAGAAATGGGATTCATCAAGTTCGGCTCCCGTGTCGACCTTTTTGTTCCCAAGCATTTTGTCATTGATGTCAATGTGCAGGACACTGTCCGCAACGCCATCTCGCCCATCTGTACCATCACTCCGCCGCCAGCCGATGAGGTCACTTCAGCAACCAACACTCCCAGTCAGGCTTAATCCATCCGTTCCCAATGACCCTTGCCGAGCAAATATTGTACGAAGACAACCACCTGATAGCACTCAACAAACTGCCAGGACAGATTGTCCAAGCCGACAAGACCGGGGACCCATGCCTTGCCGACCTCCTCAAACTCTTTATTAAAGAACGCGATTCCAAACCCGGCAATGTTTTCTGTGGAGTCATTCATCGATTGGACCGTCCCGTCAGCGGGGTGGTCCTTTTTGCCAAAACCAGCAAGGCTCTCAGCCGGATGAACCAGCTCATCAAAGAGCGCGACTTTCGCAAGGTTTACCGTGCTGTGGTAACTCAGGCCCCGCCAAGTCCTTCGGGTCATCTGGAGGACTACCTTGTCCGTAATTCCAAGCTTAACAAGAGTTTTGTCACTGCCGACACTACTCACCCTGAAGCAAAGCTTGCCTCCCTTGATTATAGCCTTCTTGCCACCTCCAAGGGAGGCTATCACCTGCTCGAAATCGAGCTTCACACGGGTCGGCACCATCAAATCCGCTGCCAGCTTGCCCACATGGGCTGCCCCATCAAAGGGGATCTCAAATATGGAGCCCAGCGTTCCAACCCCGATGGCAGCATCTCTCTCCATGCCTACCAGGTGGTGTTTGACCATCCTGTGCGGCATGAGACTCTCACAATCACTGCCCCCCAGCCGTGGCAAAACATGTTTTAGAATAACAAAAATACACAATAGTAAAACTCAATATGAAAAGTCACGTAATCGTTATTTTGCTGAGCCTTTTCCTGCTCATGCAGATGCCCGCAAAGGCGCAAACACTCCATCTTTCTCAGTGCGACTATTCGTCGGCAACCTGTTCGTTTTCACTGCAAGAGTTCGATATGAACACCCAGGTGATTGATGGTAGTGCGTTCACCACCCTCTCTTTCGAGGGTTCAGCCTCCTCCAACCAGCTTGGGTCCCCTGACCTTCCTCTCTACACGCGGATTGTCGAAATCCCCGTGTGTGCAGATGTCACTGTCGAGGTCTCCGATGTCCGTTGGGTTGATGCCGGTGTGTGTACACATCCTGTTATGCCCGTCCAGCCCGCCCCCTCCAAGTCGCAGAGGGAGCAGATACCCTTTGTTATGGATAGCCTCCTCTATGCCACCAATGCCTTCTACGCCCAGCCCCAAGCCAGTATTGAGCCCATCGGCATTGCACGCGACCGCAATCTGGCACTCTTGCGCATTGCTCCCTTCTCCTACAATCCTGTCACGGGGCAGTTGAAACAGATTTCCTCGATGAGCATCCAATTGAAATATAAGGGGGCCAATGCCTCAGCCACACAACGGCTCAATACCCTCCATGCCTCGCCAGCCTTCGGCATCGGCAACAATGCTCTGTGTGCTGTCCCCGCCACCAAGGCTGTCCGTCGCAGTGCCCCTGTGCATTATCTCATTGTGGCGCACAACTCCTTCCAAGGCATGTTGGATACTCTCGTAAACTGGAAGCGCAGTTTGGGCTACATCGTCACCCTTGCCTATACAGGCAGTCCCGAAGTGGGTACCACCAACACAGAGATTGCCTCCTACATCAAGAACTATTATACCAATGCCACCGCGGAACTCCCTGCCCCCACCTACCTCCTTCTTGTGGGCGACCACGACCAGATTCCTGCCTTTGGCTCACGTGTCACAGATCCGTCCAACACCCACGTTACCGACCTCTATTTTGCCACATGGACGGAAGGAGACCACCTTCCCGACTGCTACTATGGCCGTTTCTCGGCTCGCAATGCTTCCGAGCTCACCCCTCAGGTAGAAAAGACCATCTACTATGAGAGCTATAGCTTCGCCGACGACAGCTATCTTGGCCACGGTGTTCTCATTGCCGGTGAAGACCGCGGCAGCGTAGGCGACAACGCCTACCGCTATGCCGACCCCACCATGGACTACATAGCAAGCACATACATCAATGCCGGCAACAACTACCATACCGTCCATTACTACAAGAACAATGTCTCTTTTGCCCCCACAGGAGTTGTCGTTTCCGGCAGTAGCCAAACCACCAACACCGCCAATATTCTTCATCAGCTCTACAATGGCGGCTGTGGCCTTGTCAACTACAGTGCCCACGGCTACGACGACAGCTGGTCGTCCCCCAGCTTCACCACTGACGATGTGGCTCGTATGACCAACAACAATCGCCCTTCGTTTATGATTGGCAACTGCTGTCTCTCTGGCAAGTTCAATACCACTACTTATGATGGCTGCCTTGGCGAGGCTCTGCTGCGCAAGGAGGGCAATGCCGGTGCTGTGGCCTACATCGGCTGCACCAATTCCTCCTATTGGCCCGATGACTTTTGCTGGTCCGTGGGTGTGCGTACCAACATCAACAACACCATGAACGCCACCTACGACTCGCTCCATCTTGGTGTCTACGACCGGCTGTTCCATACCCACAACGAGGACTTCGCCGCATGGCACCACACCACCGGTTCCATCCTCACGGCTGGCAACATGGCTGTCGAGGCCTCCGGCTCTTCTCGTGCTTATTATTACTGGGAGATTTATGAGCTCTTTGGCGACCCATCTCTTATGCCCTGGCTGGGTCAGGCATCGGATATGAATGTTGTAGCCCCCTCGTCCGCCACTTTTGAGAGTCTCACCTATACCGTCACTGCCCCTCCGCATGCCTACGTGGCTCTGATTGATCCCGAAACCATGGAACTCCTCGCCGCTGCATACGCCAATGACAGCGGATCCGCAGTGCTCAACCTCCCCTCTGACATCACCGTCGGCACCTACAACCTCGCCGTCACTGCCCAGAACTACAAACCCTACTTCCAGGAGGTCGTCTTTATAGTCTCCAATGCCTCCTATATTCTTGTTTCCGACTTTCAGCCCACTTCAGGCAATCTGGTTCCCGGCCAGCCCACAACCTTCGACATCACCCTTCAGAATGTCGGCACTCAGTACCCCTCGCAGGGCCTTATCACCCTTCAGTGCGAGGATGCCGGTGTGACTATTGCCCAGCCTTTGGTCCACTTCGAGGCAATTGCTCCTGGCGATTCCCTGCGCCTCACGGGGCTGTGGCTGACCTACGTCCCCGAAAACTGTGCCGACCAAAGCCGCATCACCTTCACCACTGAAGTCAGTTTCGGCGACGGCACTTCCATTAAACGCAATCGTCTCTTCACCGCTGCTCCTGTTTTGCGTTTGGCCGAAGTCCGAACCGATTCAGCCATCACTTCCGGGGCCTCCAACACCATCCATTGCCGCATTGTCAATAGTGGCCATGCCACCTCGCCGGCACTCTCCCTCTCGCTGCCCAATCTTTTTGGTTTCATGACCGCCCAGCCGGCCGTCCAGCCGCTCGACACCCTTGCTCCCGGCCAGTCTGCCCAGGTCTCTTTCCCGGTCTCCATGGCTGCCGATTTGCCCACCTCGTCGCTCCGCTTTGCCCTCCAGGGCACCGATGGTCAGGACACCTTCACCGTGGGCTCCTTCCTCCTCCCCTCTGGTTTCAGCAGCTTGGAGGATTTTGAATCGGGCGACTTCACCAGTTTCAACTGGTCCGTCAACACCTACCCGTGGGACATTACCGACGTCGACCCCTTTGACGGCCGTTTCTCCGCGCGCAGCAATGAGAATCTCCCCAGAAGTTCCGAATCCCGTCTCGCCATCACCTGGACATCCTCCGTCGACGACAGTATCAGCTTCTACTATAAGGTCTCTTCCGAACAGGGTTACGACAAGTTCCGCTTCCTTATGGATGACGCCGAGCTCTTGAGTGCCTCCGGCGAGGAGGGTTGGTCCCGTGCCGCCTTCCCTGTCAATGCTGGCACCCACAGCTTCGCCTTCTCCTACAGCAAGGACTATTCCCGCACCCAGGGCAGCGATTGCGCATGGGTGGACAACGTCCAGCTTCCCTTTGCCGGCACACCTGTCACCTATCTTGTCGACACGGTCTGCCAAAACGGTGTCTACATGTTTGGCGACGAACTGGTGTCCACCGAGCAGCCCGGCCACGTTACCCTCTCCGACAGCAATGTCTACCTCTCCCTCAATGTGGTTCCGCAGCCCGATGTGCATATCGAGGTTATCGGCCAGCCCGAATTGGGTGGTTGCATCCTCCTCAAAGCCACCGGTGCCAACTCCTACGTCTGGAGCACCGGCGACAGTGCTGCCTGTATAGCCGTCTGCCCCGAAGAGGGAAGCCATTATTCCGTCACCGGCTGCCGGGCCGGCTGCTGCAATACCGACCAGCTCACCCTCCTCGGCATTGACCAGATTCAGCAGAATGGTACCGCCATGCTCTACCCCAACCCCGCCACTACCACCGTCACCGTCGAGGCTGAAAACATGCGCTCCGTCCGCCTTGTCAACCTCATGGGACAAACCGTTGCCGACCTCGTTCTGCACACTTCGCGCCTCGACATCCCCCTGCAAAATCTGCCTCGCGGCATCTATTTTGTCCGTGTTGAGACCGCTGAAACTGTCAGTACACACAAATTAGTCGTGAAATAATTGCAGATTATATCTCTTTAAATCAGCCGAATCCACCATTCGGCTGATTTTTTTTGTTCTTTCTTTATTGGTGATTCTCCAAAATTATGTACCTTTGCAACTTAATTGCATCCATCTCATGTGTTGCAATCCGCCTCACTTGGATGGTAATTAAAGCGACAAAACAAACTCACTCCGATGAAAAACAAATACTACGATTTGGTCGACCAGACCTTCGATTTCCCGCAGGATGAATTCCGCACCGAGGACGGCGAACTCTACTTCCATGACATCCCCCTCATGGAGGTTATCAAGCAGTACGGCACTCCGCTCAAAATCTCCTACCTGCCCAAAATAACCTCACAAATCCAACGCGCCAAGCGCATGTTCAACGTCGCCATTGCCAAGACGGACTACCGCGGCTCCTACAACTATTGCTACTGTACCAAGTCCAGCCATTTCAGTTTTGTGCTCGAAGAGGCTCTCAAAAACGACATCAACCTCGAGACCTCCTCCGCCTTCGACATCAACCTCATCCAGGAACTCTATTCCCAACAATTGATAGACCGCGACATCTTCATCATCTGCAACGGCTACAAACGCCAGCAGTATATCGAAAACATCGTCGGCCTCTTCAACGATGGCTTCCACAACGTCGTCCCCATCCTCGACAACAAGAATGAGTACTACTCCCTCGACAAGCTCCTCTCCTCCGCCGACACCTCTGCGCATCTCGTCCCGCCCATGAAACTCGGCATCCGCATCGCCTCCGAGGAGGAACCAAAGTTCGACTTCTACACCTCGCGCCTCGGCATGCGCTACAGCGACATTGTCAGCTTCTACGAGGAGCAAGTAAAGCCCAACAAGCACTTCTCGCTCAAAATGCTCCACTTCTTCATCAATACCGGCATCCGCGACACCGCCTACTATTGGAATGAGCTCTCCAAATGCGTCAATGTCTACTGCGACCTCAAGCGCGTCTGCCCTGAACTCGACTCGCTCAACATCGGCGGCGGCTTCCCCTGCAAAACGTCGCTGGCGGCCACCTACGACTATGAATACATGGCTGAGGAGGTCCTGGCCCAAATCAAGAATATCTGCACCCTGCGCGGCGTCGAGGAGCCCAACATTTTTACCGAGTTCGGCAGCTTCACCGTCGGCGAGAGCGGAGCCACCCTCTACAGCATCCTCGACCAAAAGCAGCAGAACGACCGCGAGCTGTGGTATATGATTGACAGCTCCTTCATCACCACTTTGCCGGACACCTGGGGCATCAACCAGCGTTTCATCATGCTCCCCATCAACCATTGGGATTGCGAATACCAGCGCGTGTTCCTCGGTGGCCTCACCTGCGACAGCGAGGACTACTACAATGCCGACTCCCACGCCAACGCCATCTTCCTGCCCAAGTTGCAGAAGGACGACCCCCTCTACATCGGTTTCTTCCACACCGGTGCCTACCAGGAGAGCTTGGGCGGCTACGGCGGCATCCAGCACTGCCTCATCCCAGCCCCCAAGCACATCATTATCGACAAAGACGAGAATGGTGAGTACGTCACCAAACTCTTTGCCAAGGAGCAGAGCCACAAGTCCATGCTCAAAATCCTCGGCTACTGACGCACGGAACTGTACATCACGCTCTCACTCCTTTTTTGAAAGGAGCCGGGGGTATGAACTATAGACAGTTATAGAGACATACCCCCAGCCCCTCTGAAGAGGGGAGCCCGCGGTGGCGGGTCTGAGTATTTAATGGAGTCTGCAACAGTATTCCCCAAAGGAAGAGACCAACCGTGCCAGCCGCTCCCCTTTTGAAAGGGGTCGGGGGTATGAAAAAGCAATAGCAGTGATAGATACATACCCCCCAGTCCCTCTGAAGAGGATAGCCCGCGGTGGCGGGTCAGAGCTGACAGGAGAGCCGACAGGAGTATATCCAAACGAAAGAAAACAACCGCGTCAGCCCTGCATCCCGATGGAAGAGGCTAACCGCGGCAGCCGCTCCCCTTTTGAAAGGGGCCGGGGGTATGAACTATAGACAGTTATAGAGACATACCCCCAGCCCCTCTGAGGAGGGGAGCCCGCGGTGGCGGGTCAGAGCCTACAGGAGAGCCGATAGGTGTATATCTAAACTGTAACCACCAAATTTTGATGGCAATAATCCTTTGACAGAAACTCGATATTGAACGGACTTGTAAGACTTATTTTTGAGACCACAAACGGTATCGTTTCTCCCGTGCTGCTGGCAAAAGTTAGTTGCTGTCCATGGCTTGATATCCCGCTCGTTGAAGTATTGTTAAATTTGATTTGAATTTCATGGTTTGCACCAATCGGCACATAATTGTATGGGGATGTTCATGGAATGTGCCTAATTGCTGATATGCGAAAAATGATGAACCTGTATGAATGATTAGCATTTTTTTGTTTTTGGCGGGGCACCGGTTCGTATCGCGTCGGGGAAAGCTTTGCCGATTTTACTTGGATAGGGCTGACAGTCAGAGTTGTGGCGATGCTGTTTGTGGGGGCGAAAAAGGGCTGTTCAAATGCCGTTCAACGCTCCTTCAATATTGAAACAATATAGAAGGAGCGTTGAACGGGGGTTGTGCAGCCGCACAAAAGGCGGGTGTGCCGTCAGTCGTTGAAAATGGTGTGGAGTTCGATTTCGTAGATTACCGGGGTGAGGGGGGGCACGCCCTTGGCACCCGTCACTTTCTCGTGGGGGAAGTAGAAGCGGTATTTGCTGCCGGCGCGCATGTACTGCATGCCTTCAATAAGGCCTTGGAACATGGGGTTGCCCAGCACATGGATTACCGAGCCGCGCTTGCCGTAGGTCTGCTCGATGAGTTCGCCGGTGAGCATGTTGGTGCCCTTGAAGTCGAATTCTATCCGTTTGCCATAGACGGCTTTGGGGCCTTTGCCTTCGCGCAGCACTTCATAGTAGAACCCTTCGGGGGCTTTCTGCACGTTGGGGTTGTCGGCAACCAGTTTGGCAAAGGCTTCGTCCTGGCGTTTGGAGTTTTCGGCGACTTTCTGTTCTGCTTGCTGGTGGGAAGTGGTGGCGGCAAGGTAGCCGATGTATTGGCAGGCGGCGTTGTAGGCGTCGGTGGAGAGGGGTTGTTTTTCGCCCGCCAGATAGCTCTCGAAGGCTTTGAGGACAATCTCCTTGTCGAAGTTGTAGAAATTGCTCTGGGCTGTCTGGGCAAGGCTCATGCCCATTGCCCAGCTGAGGCTGTCGCGCTCGTTGTTGAGGACTGTTTTCTCTGCGCTGCTGTTGCAGCTGGCCAGGCTGAACGCTATGGCAGCCGTGGCAAACAATACGAAATGGGTCTTTTTCATAGAATGCGATATTGTGTTAATGCGTTAATTCGTTAATGTGTTAGTCTTCTTTGAATGATTGGGTTGGGTTCTAATTATTAATTATAATGATTATCCGCAATCAGCCTAATATCCCTTGTAGCGTCTCTTCGAGACGCATACAGAAATGATTTTCAGATGTCCCACACTGCGTTCCTTGTGTGGGGTTAATAGGATTATGCCTCTTCGAGGCATTTTTGTAGTAATTGCGGACAATCATTTTAATTTTTAATTATTGATTTTCAATTCGTCACGGTCTATTTTCCCCGGCCTTCGAAGATGATGAAGACGGTGTAGATGAGGATTTTGATGTCGGTGGTGATGGACATGTTTTCCATGTAGAGGAGGTCGTATTTGAGGCGTTCGCACATCTCGTCGACGGTGCTGGCGTAGCCGTATTTGACTTGTCCCCAGGAGGTGATGCCGGGTTTGATGCGCTGAAGGAGGAGGTATTCGGGGCAGCGTTTGACGATTTGGTCTATGTAGAACTGGCGTTCGGGGCGGTAGCCGACAATGGACATGGTGCCTTTGAGGACGTTGTAGAACTGGGGGATCTCGTCAAGGCGTACTTTGCGCATGAAACGGCCAAAGGGGGTGATGCGCGGGTCGTCGTCGCGCGAGAGGGCGGGGCCGTAGGCTTCGGCATCGGTGTACATGCTGCGGAATTTGTGCATTTTGAAGGGCTTGCCTTTGTAGCCGATGCGTTCCTGGGCGTAGAAGACGGGGCCGGGGCTGGTGCACTTGACGATGATGGCCGTGACGAGGAACACGGGGCTGAGCACCACTAAGGCCAGGATGGAGAGGACAATGTCGCACAGGCGTTTGACGCTGTATTGCCACTCTTCCATGAGGCGGGTGTTGATGGTGATGAGGGGTGAGTGGAAGATGCTGTCCACGCGCACCATGCCGAGGATGATGTCGCGGGCGTCGGGGGTGATTTTGATGATTACCTGTCCGCAGCCGTCAAGGGTGCGGAGTATCTGCTGGATTTGGGTGTGCTCGGTGTCTTCGACGGCGATGATTACTTCCTCGATGTGGTGTTCGGCAATGAGGCGTGGCACGTCGGCGGTGGTGCCGAGGCGCGGCATGACGGAGGCTAAGCGGCTTTCGCACGATTGGGTCGAGGGGTTGCCTTCCACTTCGACAAAGCCGGTGAAGATGTTGCCGGAGTAGCGTTCCTGGTTTTCGAGGTCGAGGTAGGTCTGGTAGGCTTTGCTGTGGCTGCCGATGAGGAGGGTGGGGAAGCCCAGCTGGCGGTTGTGGACGCGGCGCACGGTGGCGGAGGTCTGCACGAGGCGGCAGCAGTAGGTGAGGACGAAGTGGACCACGAGGAGGAAGAGGAGGGAGAGGTAGTAGTTGCTGCGGACGCCCACCTCGTCGTCCAGCAGGAGGACGAAGAAGAGGACCACGGTGCCGATGAGGGTGGCGGTGGCGGTTTGCTGCAGCTCTTTGAGTCGGGATTTGCGCAGTACGTTCTTGTAGGTGCCTTGGATGGTGTAGAGGGCTATCCATCCCAAGGGGACGATGGCGATGCCGCGCCACAGGTTGGCATCGGCGAAGACGGTGCCTAACTGGCCCGGCGCCAGGTGTTCGAACCCTACTTTGCGGAACATGAAGAGCAAGGCCCAGGCGGCCATGGCACTCAACACATCGAATATTATATATCGGGCTGTGACCCGTTGTGCATTCATTGTGGCAGAAGGTTTTTAGTTGTTAATGAGGTGGAAAATGAAGTCGTCGGCGCCGCATGCCGGGGCAGAGGTGTGCCCGGACGGAGCGGCGGCAAACGGGTGGGGCTATAGGGTGATAATCTTTACGTTGTCGAGACGGACGCTACCCCCGGTAAGGTTGGGGTTGGCAAGCTGGAAGAAGACGGTGATGGGGGTGTTGTAGTTGTAGACGCTCCACGCACGGCCAAGGTTGATGTAGATTTTTTGCCATTTCTGGTTGGGCACGAGGCACATGACGGGGACTGACGAGGCGGTGCCGCTGGTGCCGTTACGGAATCCCATCAGGTTGATGTAGAGTTCGAGGTCGGTCTGGTAGTCCATTTCTAAGTAGAGCACTTGCCCCGTTTTTGGGGTGAGGTTGGTGAGGATGGAGAAGGTGGCGGTGGAGAGGGTGTCCGGGATGGTGAGCATGCCGAAGCCTTTGCCTGTGCAGGCGGCGGAGGCACTGTCCCTGACCCAGGTGAAGGTGCTGTCGAAGTTGGTGGAGAAGCTGGTGGGCTCGAAGTAGTCCTGCATCAGTATGTTCATCTGGTCCAGGGGCAGGTAGTGTGCGGTGAGGGTCCAGGTGGAGTCTGCGGCGTTGAATTTGCCGAGGTTGGTGACGCTGTCGGCAGCGGTGACGACGTTGTCAAGCCGGATGGTCTGGAAGAAGGGGTAGGCAATGCGGGTGCCGGACTGGCCGTTTTGCTTGATGACGGGGATGACCTTGATGTACTTGATGGCGCCGTGATGGAGCACGGGGGCGGTGATGGGAAGCTGGAAAACGCCCAGGGTGGTTTCGGCGGCGTCGCCCTCAAAATAGCACACTATCTGAGCGGCGTCGATGATGGAGGAGTAGAAACCGGGCTCGGTGGAGGGCGCATTTTGCGCCTGTGGACCCACAACAATGCGGTCTACATGGAGGTAGGCAGGCACTTCGGTGTTCCCTTTGAATTTTTCGCATGAGCTGACTGTCAGTGCGGTTAGCAAGCATGCGAGTATTGTCTGGATAGTCTTTTTCGAAAAAATCATACCTGTATGTAACGCTTTAATGTTTTTTTTAGTATCTTTGCAGTGAAAAAATATGAGTTATTATGAAAGAATTATCGATGCATGTGTATGATTTGATGGAGAATTCGACTGCCGCCAACTCGACGGAGGTGAAGCTGACAATCCGTGACAGTATAAAGGACAACGACTTCCACTTCGTCATTGAAGACAACGGCAAGGGGATGTCGCCGGAGTTTCTGGCGCGGGTGACGGACCCTTACACCACCTCGCGCACCACCCGCAAGGTGGGTCTCGGCTTGCCGCTCATCAAGATGAACACGGAGAACTGCGGCGGGGGCATGAAGTTGGAGAGCGAGCTGGGCAAAGGGACGCGCTTGGAGTTCTGGTTCCAGCACAACCACTGGGACCGCCCCCCGATGGGCGATTTGGCGGGTTCGTTGGTGATGCTGGTGTCGCAGCATGAGGAGATTCATTTCATCATCACTTACACCACCGACGAGGGCGAGTTTGTGTTCGACACGGACGAGGTAAAAGAGGCCTTGGGCGGCATGAGCATGAACGACCTCTCAATACTGAAGTATTTGAAGGAAATGGTGATAGAGAATCTTGCCGAAATCCACGCCAACGAATGAGACGCATAGGAGTGCTGAGCGACACGCACGGGACTGTGCCCCGGCAGGTGTATACGTTCTTCAAGGACTGCGACGAGTTGTGGCATGCCGGCGACATAGGGCGCGGCGTGCTGGAACCCCTGCGCGAGCGGTGGACGGTGAGGGCTGTGTATGGCAATATGGATGATTATGAGATGCATTATGATGTGCCGAAGACGCAGCTGTTCGACTGCGAGGGGTTGAAGGTGATGATGACCCACATCGGGGGATGGCCGGGGCACTACCCCAAGGAGATGCTGGCTGTGCTGAAAAGCGAGCGGCCAGACATCTATGTATGCGGCCACAGCCATATCCTGAAGGTGATGTACGACAAGGAGCTGGAGCTGCTGCACATCAATCCGGGTGCCGCGGGGCGCGTGGGGTTCCACAAGGTCAGCACGCTGGTGCGCTTTGTGATTGACGGCGAACCCAAGGAGATGGAGATTCTGGATTTCCCGAAAACGGCGATGCAGTGAGCGTGTCGATGTGTGAACGTGTTGATGCGCTCAGGGTTGGCACGCCGGTCATGCACGCATTCACTTCTTGCCGCGTGGCGGGATTTGGGCCAGCACCACGCCAGCCACGACGATGACCATGCCGATGGGTTTGGACCAGGTGAGCTGTTCCTGCCCGATGAGGATGGCGGCAATGAGCGAGAAGCCGGGGATGACATTGGTGAAGATGCAGGCGGCAGTGGCTCCGAGCTGCGCCACGCCGATGTTGTAGAAGACGTAGGCCAGCGTGCTGCAGAACACACCCAACACCAGTAGGAGGAGGAAGAATTGGGGTGTGTAGGAGAGCTGGGGCAGGTGGGAGCCGTCGATGAGCAGCATGAGGGGAATGAAATAGAGGCAGCCGAAGAGGTTCTGATAGGCCGTGATGGTGAAGGGCTTGTAGCGCCCCACCAGCTTGACGAGCAGGATGGTGAAGATGACGGCAATGAACACGGCCCCGGCAAGCCATGCCAGTCCGAGGGGGTTGGCGTCGAGGTTGGAGCCGTCGGCACCAGCACCGAAAAGCAGCATGACGGAGAGCCCGACAAGCGAGAGCAGAATGCCTGCAAGGGTGACGGGACGTATTTTCTCACGGTAGGCGGCAGCCATGCCAAAGGGGACGAAGAGGGGGATGGTGGCCACAACGATGGAGGCCATGCTGCCGCTGACGAGTTGCACACCGCTGGTTTCGCAGATGCTGTAGATGAACGGTTCGCAAAAGGCTAAGAGGAGGAACCACTTGAGGTCACCCCGCTGGATGGGCTCCAGTTTGCGCATCAGGAGGAGCGCGGGGATGGTGATGACAGAAGCCAGGAAAAGCCGGAAGGTAAGGATGATGAGCACGGTGATGTGCGGCTGGGTGACAAAGAGCTGTTTGGTGATGATGAAGCTTACGCCCCAGATGATGGCGGCCAAGGCGAGGAGGGTGTAGACAAGTGTTTTCTTCATTGAAAGCGGATGGATTGAGGGCTAAAGTTTGTAACTGTATATGCCTTCGTGCTGCTGTCCTTGGTAGTAGGTGAGGGTGCGGAGGATGGTGCCGCGGGGGAGGAGCAGGGGAGAGGTGTAGACGGCGGACTCGGGCGTGGGGTCGCTCCCGTCGGTGGTGTAATAGATGAAGCAGCCGGAGACCTCCGTGTCGATGGTGACAAGCAGCTGGTCGCCCTGCAACGAGCGGGTGATGAGGGGCTGGAAGGAGCCGGGGCAATGGTTGTAGCCGCTGGCGGCAAGCCGTGTTTTGTGTTGCTCAATCTTTTGGCGGAAATGGTTCCAGTCCTTGTTCTCCGGCTTAGACCAGAGGCATTCGGCAAAGCCGCACAACCGCGGCAGGAGCTGGTATTCGGCTTGGTCGTAGGTGTTGATGTGGTCCGTCCAGAGTAGGCAGAGAGAACCCAGCGCATGGCTTTGTTGTGCGGAAGGGAAGTTGTGCGGCATGGGGTCGAAACGGTATGCCTGATGGAGGGTGAGCAATTGTGGCGTGGCGGTGGGATGATAGAGGGAGTCGGCTTGGTAGTAGTCAAAACAGCAGTAGTTGGGGTCGGCGTTGATGATGCCTTGTGCCAACAGGGCTGCAATGGAGGCGACGCTGTCGCCCCGTGCAACGGTCACGAGGGCATCGGCAGGTATGGGTCCGCAGTCCAGCATGTCGTCCCAGCCCATGATGCGCTTGCCTTTGCGGGAAAGGTGGTCGGCCACCTGCCCCACAAGCCATCCTTGCAGTTCGGCATCCGTGTTGAGCCCAAGGTGGCGTTTAAGGGATTGGCAGCGTGGGCACTGCTCCCACGGTTCGGTGGAACAGGGACTGCAGCCGATGTGTATATATTCCGAAGGGAAGAGGGCAGAGATGCAGTCGAGGACGTTGAAGAGGAAGGGGAGAGTGGAGTCGTTGCCGATGCAGAGTGTGGCGTCGTGGGGCCAGCAAGGACCCGAAGCCACGGTGCGGGGCTGCCCGTCGCACCCCAAGGCGGGATAGGCGGCAAGGATGGCACTGCAATGGCCGGGGATGTCGATGGAGGGGATGACCTCAATGTTGCGCTGGGCGGCATATTCAACCACCTCGGCAATGTCAGCAGGGGTGTAGAATCCTCCATAGGAGGCCTCCTCGCCGGGACGTGGGGGCGGGGCGCTGCCCCAAGGGTAGTCGGTGCGGTCCACACGCCAGGCTCCGACGTCGGTGAGGGCAGGGTAGGAGTCTATCTCTATGCGCCAGCCTTGGTCGTCGGCCAGATGCCAGACGAACTTGTTGAGCTTGTAGGAGACCATGAGGTCGAGGTGGCGTTTGATTTGCTTGACGGTGAAGAAGTGGCGACACACATCCAACTGGCTGCCTCGCCAGGGGAAGCGGGGACGGTCCAGAATGGTGCATTCGGGCAGGGTGATGTGGGCGTAGGAGGTGGTGAGAATGTCCGGCGGGAGCATCTGGACAAATGTCTCGAAGGCGTATAGCAGCCCCGCCTCGGTATTGGCACTGATGAAAATGCCGTCCGGCAGCACTTGCAGCAGGTAGCCCTCGTCGCCCAGCTCGGGATTGAGGGTGTCGTTGAGGGAGAAGAGGATGCAGTCGCTATCGGGGGTGCCAATAAAGGCCGGACGCACATGCATGCGTCGCAGGGTGTTGGCAATGTATTTGGCGGTAGGAGTGTTGCGCCCCAGGTTGGTAAAGCACAGGCGTGTGGAGGACGAGAGGGTGTACGAGCGCCCTTTCTGCACAATGTATTCTGGCTCGGGAATGATGGCATAGTCCGTTACCTGCACTTTCTTGCCGCACGAGGCCATCGCCATGAGCATCGTGAAGACAAGCAGAATGAGCCGTGTTTTGCTGTGGTGTCCGTCCATATTTGAATTGCAAAAGTACAAAAAATATCTGTACTTGCAACTGCCGAAAGGGACAGTTAAGAATAATTAACTGCCTTCGGCGGATTCCGTTGCAAATAAGAGCTTGGTATTGGGAAAGCCTCATGGGACTCCCTGTCGCTTTTCGGCTTGTGCAAGATTGGAATGGCGATCGTGGAGCGGGATACACATTATTTTTCTTGTATTACAATATAATTAGGATTTCTCCGTTAGAAAGCATTAATAATACCTCAATTATGACTCAAAACTCACTCAAAAGGCTCTTTTCTGACACGATGATTTACGGTGTGAGCAGCATTGTCGGGCGTTTCCTGAACTATCTGCTCGTGCCCTTGTATACCTACAAGATTGCGGCCTCCACAGGCGGCTACGGTGTGGTGACCGAGTTGTATGCCTACACCGCCCTGATGCTGGTCATCCTCACCTTCGGCATGGAGACCACCTTCTTCTATTTTGCCAACAACAATAAGGAGCGTGCCGCGCACGTCTTCTCCACCTCCGCCCTGACGGTGGGCGGCGTGAGCGCACTCTTTGTGTTGCTGCTGGCCCTGTTCCTGGATCCCGTGACGGCGGCCATGGGCTATGCCGAACATCCCGAATATGTGATGATGATGGGCTGCGTGGTGGCCATCGATGCCTTTCAGGCCATCTTCTTTGCCTGGCTGCGTTTCCAGGGGCGGGCATGGAAATTTGCCGCCCTCAAGCTGCTCTTCATTGTCTGCAACATCCTGCTGAACCTTTTCGTCTTTCTGGTCGCGCCCAAACTCAGTGCCACCCATCCGGCTTTGATGGCATGGTATCGTCCCGACTGGCAGGTGGGATACGTCTTTGCGGTGAATCTTGTCTGCACGGCGGGCATCACCCTCGGCTTCCTTCCCGAACTGAAATACCTCCGCCACGGCATCGACCGCCGTATGGTCCGCCAGATGCTGGGCTACACTTGGCCGCTGCTCCTTCTCGGCATAGCGGGCATCCTGAACCAGGTGGCCGACAAGATCTGCTATCGCCACCTTGTCCCCGGTCCCGAAGGCGAGGTACAGCTGGGCATCTACGGCGCCTGCGTCAAGATTGCCATGATCATGGCAATGATCACCCAGGCCTTCCGCTATGCCTACGAGCCTTTTGTCTTTGGCGGCGGCCGCAGCCGCGAAGGGAAGGAAAGCCAGGCCGCAGTGATGAAATATTTCGTCATCTTTGCCCTCTTGGCCTTCCTTGTGGTGATGGCCTACCTCGACATCTTCAAGTACATCATTGATTCTGGCTATTGGGAAGGTCTGCGCGTGGTGCCCATAGTCATGATGGCCGAGATACTGATGAGCATCTATTTCAACCTCTCCTTCTGGTACAAGCTTTCCGGCCAGACGTGGTGGGGAGCCGTCTTCTCCGCCATCGGGTGTGCCGTCCTGCTGGCGGTGAACATTGTCGGTGTTCCCCGTTGGGGCTATATGGCCTGTGCATGGGGCGGCGTGGCCGGCTATGGGGTCTGCGTGGTGCTCTCCTATCTTGTGGGGCGTCGTCGCAACCCTGTGCCCTACAACGTCCGCACCATTGCCGGCTACTTCCTCCTTGCCCTGGGGCTCTACGGCCTCAGCCAATGGCTCAAGCCCGAAGCCCTCGGCTGGCGTTTGGCCTTCAACACCCTCGTAGTTGCCGTCTATGTGGCTGTGGCTCTCTGGTGCGAACGGACACTTTGGAAGGGCACCTTCGACAGCCTCCGCAACAAATTCCTTAAAAGAAAGTGATTGTCGGACTTTATACCATACCAAGTTGTTATGAAAAAATACCTATTATTGTTCATGCTGCTTGCACCGCTGCTTGCCACGGCGCAGATTGACAACCCCTACGACCATACTGGTGTGCAGTACGCAACGCAGGGTACTGACTTTTGGGTTGCCTTTCCGCGCACGAATAATGGTTTGTCGGCCAACCATTCCCGTCTCTATATCGTCAGCGAGCGGGACTGCGACGTCACCGTTTCGGCTCCCTGGCTGGACTGGGAGCATACGGCGCACATCATGCACCGCCAGATGTGCGGACCCGACACCAACTATATCGAGGTGCCCCAAGCCTACTCCAGATATAGCGACACCGCCGACATCTTTTGGCCGCTGGACCACTATAGGGACCGTTCAAACTTCTTGATTAATCGGCCTCAGCCGCGTGCCTTCCATGTCACCAGCACCGACACCATCAGCCTTTTCATTTGGATATATTCCGCCGGTGTCACTGCTGCCACCAATGTGCTCCCTACCGAATTGCTGCGGGACGAATACGTCGTTCAAGTGTACCCCAAAGTATACGCCTTCGACGATGCCGTAGTTGAACTTCGGGTGGACACAACAAACTACCGTATGCCTCCTCTCGTGAATGCTTTCGACCATCATTTCGGCATCAATCAGCAGGCGCAGACCGTCGTCATCGTGGGCGTGGAGGACAGTACTGTTGTCGACATCGTGCTCAACGATTGGGACATCCTCAACCGAAAGAAAGGCGACACCATCACCGTCACTCTCAATGCCGGCCAGCTCTATCACATCAATGGCGGCGAGGTGAGGGAGAAGTACTACCCGCTCTTCGCCCCCTATTTCCGCTACTACGACCTAGGTTTCTCAACGCATCTGGCATCCCCCGATTTTTACCCACAGGTGACAAACTATAACTTTGCTGGCGACACCATGCGTCTCGACACCTTCGTGGTCGACCTTTCCGGCACTCACATCAAAACCCGCGACTGCAAGCGGATTGCCGTCTTTGAAGGAGGAAGCTTTCTCTACATTCCCAATGATCAGCCAGAACACGACAGCACCATGTACAGCGACATGATACTGGAACAAGCTGTCCCCACCCGCTATGCGGGTACAAAGTTCCTGATACCTACCATCTATATAGCAAAAGAGGAATACATCCGTATTACAGGACTGCATGACAATACCGACATCACCATCATCGATGCCAACAGGGGCGCTGCCGACAGCAGACACCTCACTGTAGACAAAGCACAAACCGTCTGGTTCGCCATGTCGTCCGTCGAAGGCCCCTTTTACGTGGAAACATCGCAACCCGTCGTGGTCATGGTGTACACCCGCGAAGGCCGCAACGGCCCAGATTTGGGCGATGAAAGCGGCTATGCCGTAACCCCTGAGGAGTGGTGGCACCATGGGCAAATCAACTACGGCACCATCACTGAAAAGGACGAATACAACAACCGCCAACACCGTTACCACTCCCTCTACGTCTTTACACGCACCGAGGATGTGGGTTCCCTGCGCATTGACGACTATCCTGTATCCTCCTATTTCCACCCCATCTCCGGCACCTCATTCAGCTATGCACGCTTTCCGCACACCCACTCCGTCAACTCCGAAGGAACACACCACATAGAGAGTCTCAACAACCGCCGTTTCATGGCCGTGCAATCCTCCGTGGCCGTCGCGGAGGCCGTCGTCTTCAACCTGCCCCATGTGCAGCCCTCCGGCGTGACCCTCTATGTCAACGACCGCCCTGCCGACTCCCTCCCCACCGACTCCATCTGGTGCCACTTTGAGCACATCACCTTCCGCGCCGTCAACAACCGCCCTGCCGACAGCCTCTACTGGGACTTTGGCGACGGCACACGCTTAGCCTACTCCCACCACGACGACGCCTACTCCCAGCCCGTCCCGCACACCTTCCCCGCCCTCGGCCGCTACACCGTTCTGGCCGTCTTCACCTACGAGAAGGAGGGCTGCTTCACCATCCCGAACGACACCGTGTCCGTCACGCTCCTTTTCACCGGCCATGTCGATAGCACCATCTCCGCCACCGTATGCGAAGGCTCCTTCCGCTTCCGCGGCGAGGAGTTCGACTCCACAGGAGTCTACCAGCTCACCACCTACCGCACCTTGACCGGCTGCGACACCCTCTGGACCCTCAACCTCTCCGTCTGCCCCCACTGCTACTGGACATCCGACACCGTCGCCCCCGAAGAGTTGCCCCATGCCTTTAACGGCATCTCCTTCAACACCGAGACCTCCAACTACCCCATCTACATCCCCGTCGGCGACACCTGCGACAGCATCATCTACTACACCCTCGTCGTCATCCCCCATTGGGGCGAACCCCCATTGGACAGCACCTGGGTGCTTGTGCCCAACGTCTTCACTCCCGACCTCTCCTCCAACAACCTCTTTGCCGTCACCTGCAGCCATCACATCCGCCAGATTGAGGTGATGCTCTTCGACCGTCGCGGCGACTTCGTCTACAGGTTTGACGGCCTCACCGGCCACTGGGATGGCACCCATGACGGACGCCCCTGTCCGCAAGCTACCTATGTCTACTACATCCGCTACATCGACAGCAAGGACAGCGCCTGGAAAACCCTCACTGGCACGGTCTCGCTCATACGGTGAGGCTGCGGGTTCCCGTATCCGCTTATATTGAAGAGTGTTTGATTGTCTCCCGGTCCGTTCCTACCAAATTCTTTAGCCCTTTCGTCGGGGACAGTTGTCCCACCTTGCGTGGGAGAAATGACGGAAAAATGATAGAGCAATGGCCGGCAGTGAGCGACGAGAGAGTTGACCTGTGCCTATGGCAAATATGCCATAGGCTTTAGTATTCCCATTCGCAGATGGTGTAATATTGGGTGGCAAGGCCCTCAAGATAGACCATATCGGTGCATTTTTTGCCGCGCGCCTCCAGTTCGTCGGGGGTGTAGTAGTCCACTGTCAGGTTGTTGCGTGTGCAGCGGCACCGTTTGTTGCAGGATGTTGCGGCGATGCATGTTGCGGCCACCAACAATATCATGGCCCATGTCTTGACGCTCTTTCTATGCATAAAAGGATTATTAAGGGTATTATTTATTGAGTAGGAAGGCTGTTATCTGGCTTTCGTCAATGTTGCGGTAGTGGTATGAGGCCTTCACCTTGCCGTCCTCCATGAGGAATACCATTGGCCGTTGGCCGTAGGTGATCAGGGCAAAGGTCCTGCTTGGCAGTTGGAAGGCGGGGTGTTGGAAGGTGGTGCTGTCCAAGCTGGGGCGGACAGCAAGGCCGTCCCGTGCGGGTATCAGGTAGATGAAAGCCGTCGAATCCAAGTCGTTGCGCTGGCGTATGTGTGTCAGTTTCTCGTCGGCCATGCGGCAGTAGGCGCAGCCCGGGGTCAGGAAGGCCACCACGTGCCGCCCACGGTCAACGCCCGTGCCGGCCAGGTCCCCTTCAGGGGCCATGGCCTCTTCGAAGACTTCCTTGTTGTATACTTCCTCTGCCGGGCCAAACAGCCAATTGTCGGGTGCGGAGACGACAAATACTGCCACTATCGGAGCCAGTATGGCTGGAAGCCACAGGTACCAGCGTGGATGCCAGTTCCATGGACGTGAGCCCATGGCAAAAACCAGCAGTAGCAGCAGCACGGCATTTTTCAGGATGGATTGCACGGGGCTGATCTCTATCATTGCCCCCATGCATTGGCAGTTCTCGCTGTGGCCGGAAAGGGTGCTGAAGCACAGAAAAACGGTGAATCCCACCAGCATGAGCAGGGCGCAAATATCCACAAATCGTTTCCAGATGTTGGCTATCAGCCCCATGCCGACGAGCACTTCGGCAGCAATCACAAGCCGGGCTGCGAGCATGGATGCACGCAGCGAAAGCACGTTGTACGAGAAGATGTAGACTTCGAACTCGTCGATGCTCAGGAATTTCAATACCGCCGAAGTGATAAAGAATGCCCCCAAGGCCATCCTTGCCACCAAGGCAGCGACCCTTGCGGGTCGGGATTTAAATGTTGTCATCGCTGGAACGCTCGCATTTCACCAAGTAGATGTCGCGGACCAGTTTGCCTTCAAGCAACTGCTCGAAACCCACCTTTGTGATTTTCTTGCACATTGAGCCAGACTCGACATTAAAGTAGGTGACTAACGGGCGCCCCTGGGCGTCCACAGCATCTACGGCTTGGCAACGGCAGCGTGTATCTTTGGAACATCCGCACAGCACGCCTACAAGGGCCACGGCGGCCAAAAGGGTCAATAGCTTCTTCATTCTTCGGTTCCTCCTTCCTGTTCGTTAGGGTACACAATCAGCGAGTCGGCCTCGAAGGGATAGTCCGTGCACACCAGTGTGTCGATGTGCAGCTGGTCCAGAATGTCGCGATAGGTGGCTGTGGTAAAATTGTGGCAATCGCCTTTAGTGATGGTGATTATGCGCACCGTCTGGCTGTTCAGCACAGCGCAGCGGCAATGCTTCTCCTTGGTGCATGAGGCCGTCAGCAACAGCAGTGTTACGGCTCCAAACAAGATTCTTTTCTTCATGACGCGTCAATTATTTCAAAATGCAAAAGTACAAAAAAAAACTGACATTTTAAAAAAATGAAAAGTGAAAAGTGAAAATTGAAACGTGCGAAACGTTTTTCAATTTTCACTTTTCTTCATTCGATTCAATTGTTGGCGCGTTTATTAAGAAACATCTCCATGAGGCGTAGTTGCTCTTCGGGTGTGTCGTAGAAGAATAGCCAGAGGGTCATCTCTTCTGTGTCGCATCCGATAAGGTAGCCGGTATTCTCATGCGTTTTGCTCAGGTCCATCAGCTTGAAATGAGGGGCAAAAAGGTCTTTCCCAAATTGCTTTAGGAGGTTTGACTTGGTGCTGTCCGGGAGGGAGTCTATTATCATCGCTCCGTTGTCCAAGGAGTCGCGCATGAGGGCAGAGGGGTCGCTGATTGTGACGATTTTGCTTTCGGTGATTTTCACCTTTTTCCCCTTGCCTATGGATTTGAGGACCATTTTTTCGGTGATGCTGTCCAAATAGATCCGCAGTGTTTCATTGTCTCCGAAATCGATGCTACTGTCCAATTTCAGAGAGGTGACAATCATGTTCTCGTCGTATGCTGGCAGGATGTTTCGGTAGGCGTCCAGGCTAAATTCTTGTTGCAGCCATCGCCATTCGGCACTGTCCTCGGTGCGGAACATGACGGCGTTGTATACCTTTCCTTCTACCTCGTAGTTGTTGAGGTAGGCCACCGTCAGGCTCTCTGAATGGTCGGCATACTGTTTGTATAACTCCAATGCTGCCGTAACAGACTCTGGGGGATGCGGCGCGCAAGCAGTGATAAGCAAGGCCGCTAAAAAGGATATTGTAATACTTCTTTTCATCGTCAATATTGTTTTAGAGGCTGTTCAAATATGTGTCGAATGATGATATTATTGCGTTGGCATTGTAATTGTTGTTGCAGGCTATCATCACTTCTTGGTTTTTGTATTTCACCGTTGCCATGTGCACCCCGTTCACATTGCTCTGTAGGAGGCGGCTGACGGGTAGCACCAGAAAGGCCACGCAGGCGGCAGCGGCGGCCCATCTTACTGCTCGGATGGGTTTTCTCTGTTGCAGGGTGATGATCTTTTCTGATTCTTGATGGGGGGCATTGATTGCCACCTGAATCATTTCCTCTACCTGTTCATTGCTTAGGGGGCACTTTGCAGGGGTGTGCAGCCTCCGTTGTTCCCATAAAATGTCAAAATTCTTTTCCATGATTACTCCCTTCATTACTAAACCTTAATACATTCCTTATTTCTTTCGTGTCATAATAAATCGGTGTACTGTTTCCTTAGTTTCTTTTTGGCGCGTGAGATTCGCATGGCTACGGCCCCGGGGGTCATGTTGACCATCTCCGCCACCTCCTTGTAGTCGAAACCGTCAAGATAAGCTTGTACTATTTGGGCGTCTAAGCCACCGAGGTTTTCCACCAGTTGCTCCAGCAGTTTGAAGTTTTCCCAGTCGGGTGCGGCAACGTCAGTGACGGCAGTGGCTTCCGGCTGCGGCTTGTTGCTGATTTTGCGCTTGATCATCAGGAGCGTTGTCGTTGCGACCTTGTACACCCAGGTCCTTTCTGACGAACGCCCCTCAAATCGCTCGAAATCGCGCCACAACACAATCAGCACTTCTTGGAAAGCGTCGTCGACTTCCCATGCAGCACTGAAACGGAAGTTTTGGCAGATCTGCCAAATCATGTCTTGATGCCGTTCCAACAGTTGCTTGAAGGCTATTTCTTTATCGGTCATTAAAAATCATTTTTATTGTTAGGTGCTTAGGGGTGCCCGATATTAACTGGCGGATTGTTATTGTTTGGTTCAAACATACGGATATGAATGAACTTTATTCATCGGATGGGAGGTGTATCCGATGAAAGTCTTGTGCCAGCCGGGTTGCAGAGTATGACCGTGGCATGCAGCAGCACGGCTTGAGGTGGGCGTTGAATGAAAAGGGGATAGGGATTATGTCAGTGCTAATCTATGTACCAGTTGCTTCCCGACGCAGACGGCAGAGCATCAGGCCGTCGCGGATGGGAAGGAGGATGTTGTCGACACGGGGGTCGAGGGTGATGCGCTGGTTGAGCTGATGGAGTGCACGGGTTTCGCGCTCGCAGCGCAGTTGGCGTCCGTCGCGGGTAGGGTCGTTGTCGTAGTCTACCACGCGCCCGTACCACAGCATGTTGTCTAACAGCAGGAGTCCGCCGGGCTTCATCTTGGGCAGCAGGAGGGAGTAGTAGAGGTCGTAATTCTCCTTGTCGGCATCGATGAAGGCAAAGTCTATGCCGTCAGGCAGGGTGGGGATGATGTCGGCGGCAAGGCCTATGTGCAGCTTGATTCTGTCGCGGATGGAGGCCAGGTCGGCATGGTGGAGGATGAGGCTCTCGAATTCGTCGTTGGCTTCGATGAGGTGGAGGGTGCCGTGGTTTCCCATGCCCTTGGCAATGCACGCGGCTCCGTAGCCGGCATGGGTGCCCACCTCGACGGCAACAGTGGGCAGGGTGAGGGCGGCGAGCATCTGCAGCAGTGCCCCTTGGTAGGGCGAGGAGGCTATGTGGGGCATGGCGGTGTGGAGGGCTATGGAACGCTCAATAGGATAGAGGCTATTGTCCGGCAGCGATGTGTTGCGGCGGCAGTAGTCTTCGGTGGGTGTCATGGCTTGGGAGGGTTAGAGGTTGCGCAGTATCTCTTCGAGCTGGACTTCGTCGTGGACCAGCACTTCGCGGGCTTTGGAGCCGTTGTAAGGCCCCACGATGCCAGCGGCTTCGAGTTGGTCTATGATGCGTCCCGCACGGTTGTAGCCCAGCTGCAGCTTGCGTTGCAGCAGGGAGGTGGAGCCGAACTGGCTGGCCACGACAAGGCGGGCGGCATCGTTGAAGAATTCGTCTTTCTGCTTGGGATCGAAGTCCTTGTTGGGTTCTTCGTTTTCGTCAAGGTATTCGGGCAGGAGGAAGCCGTCAGGGTAGCCGCGCTGGGAGCCTATGAAGTCGGCCAGTTCCTCAATCTCGTCGGTTTCAATGAGGGCGCATTGTATGCGGACAAGGTCGGAACCGGCCAGGGAGATAAGCATGTCGCCACGGCCAATAAGGCGTTGGGCTCCGCTGCAGTCAAGGATGGTGCGGGAGTCGATGCCGCTGGTGACTTTGAAAGCCACGCGGGCAGGGAAGTTGGCCTTGATGGTTCCGGTGATGATGTTGGTGGTGGGGCGTTGGGTTGCGATGATGAGGTGGATGCCCACGGCACGCGCCAGCTGGGCAAGTCGGCAAATGGGCATCTCGACTTCTTTGCCGGCGGTCATGATGAGGTCGGCAAACTCGTCGATGACAAGGACGATGTAGGGGAGGTAGCGGTGGCCGTTTTCGGGGTTGAGCTGACGATGGATGAACTTGTCGTTGTATTCGGTGATTTTGCGCACGCCCGCCACGCGGAGCAGGTCGTAGCGCTGGTCCATCTCGATGCAGAGGGAGTTGAGGGTGCGGACCACTTTCTTGACGTCGGTGATGATGGCCTCGTCGCTGTCGGGAAGCTTGGCAAGATAGTGGCGTTCGATTTTGTTGTAGAGGGAGAGCTCCACTTTCTTGGGGTCGACCATGACAAATTTGAGCTCCGAGGGGTGCTTCTTGTAGAGCAGTGATGCAATGACGGCATTGAGCCCGACGGATTTGCCGGTGCCGGTGGCACCCGCCATGAGGAGGTGCGGCATCTTGGCAAGGTCGGTGACAAAGGGTTCGTTGCTGATGGTTTTGCCGAAAGCTATGGGGAGTTCCATCTTGCCGCTGTTGCGGAAGGCATCGCACTCCAGCATGTTTTTCATGGAGACGATTTGTGGCTTGGCGTTGGGGACTTCAATGCCGACGGTGCCGCGGCCTGGAATGGGGGCGATGATGCGGATGCCGAGGGCGGAGAGGCTGAGGGCGATGTCGTCCTCAAGGCTCTTGATTTTGGAGATGCGGATGCCTGGCGCGGGCTTGATTTCGTAGAGGGTGACGGTGGGTCCCGGCGAGGCGGTGATTTCGACGATTTCGATGTTGTAGTTGCGCAGGGTTTCGACGATGTGGTCTTTGTTGGCCACAAGTTCCTCCTTTGTCACCTTGACGTTGCGCACTTCCCAGTCGGTGAGCAGGTCGGTGTTGGGCATCTGGTACTGCTTCAGGTCGAGGTGGGGGTCGTAAAGTTCGTCGACGGTATAGTGGTGCGAGGTGTGCATGTTCTCGAATTCGGAGTAGCGGGCAGCCTCTTCTTCCTGCTCGGCAGGGGCCACCTGCGGGGTGTCGGCAATGGTGAAAGCGGGCTGAGGCTTTTCCGTTGCCGTGGGGGTGACGGTTTTGGACTCAGCGGCTGCTTGTTCACGCTGGTTGATGCGGCTGAATTCGTCGTCGATGGAGAAGGTGATTTTGTTTCCCTCTTCTGCCGGAGGCTCGGTGATGGTGGGCTCCTGTGGCGTGGAGGGCTTTGCCTCTTTGGCGGGTTGCTCGGCCTCGTCTTTGGGGCGCGGCGCGGGAATGATGCTCTTGATGTCCTGCAGGGAGATGTTGACCTTGGGCGGACGGATGTGCACTTTGTGTACGATGACAAGGAAGACGACGGCGAGGAAGGCGAAAAGCACAAGGGTGCCCCACTTGATGAGATGGTAGCAGCTTTGGGCAATGAAGTCGCCCGTCACGCCTACATAGTTCCCCATCACAATGTCTCCTTTGCCCCAGCGGCCAAAGCAGTAGCCCAGCACGGACGAGAGCCACACCATCCAGAAGAGTGTGCTCCACAGTGTTTTGCTCCAGGGCAGGAGGTCTCTGCCCCACAGGCGGAAGCCATAGAGCAGCAACAGGAAGGCAAGGCCGTAGGAGGCTATGCCGAAAGTGTTCTGGACAATGATTTTGGAAAGATGGAATCCAAGGGCTCCGAGCCAGTTGTTGTGTGACGGCCATGAGATGAAAAAGGAGGTCATGGCCACGGTGAGGAAGGCAGCAAAAAGTATGTAGCACGCGCCGCGAAGCTTACGGCACTGCTGAGTGCGCCAGTACTCGATGAAACGACTGGTGGGACGTGGGGCTTTCTTGGATTTTTTCTTTGCCATTGTATCAATTTAAAATTGAAAAGTGAAAATTGAAAAGGATGTGCAAACCTGATTTCACTTTTCAATTCTCACTTTTCAATCAGTGAGGTTGTTGTGTTAGTCTTCGAGCAGTTCGATAGCGTCTTTCAGCTCGTTGCGGAAGGTCTCAAACTCTTCGCCGGAAGCATCCTTGTAGCCGGCGGGGAGAAGCATGTCGACATCCTTCACTTTGCCCTTCACCACCTCGATGGCGGTGTAGGTGACAGCGCGGCCTTCGCCCAACTCCTGGGTGAAGACGAAGGGGAAACCCTTCATCTGGCCAAGCACCATGTTGTACTCAGGGCCGATTTCGGTGCTGTACCAGCAGACGATGGGGTTGTCCTCGCCCTCCTCGTTGTAGCGGTGCATAATCATTTTGTGGACGGTGTAGCCGAGCATCTCCTGGGTCTCGTTGACGTTCTCGTAGTAGAAATGGCCGGGCTCTTTGTCTTCGATGTAGAGACTGTCAAGGCTTTCCTTTTTGGCCTCGTCGCGGACAATGAATTTACCGTCGCCGGTGTAGGTCTCCAGCTCGATGCCGTTGGCGGCAAGGTAGGAGATGGCCTGGCTGAAGTCAATGGCCTGTGCCACTTTCATCCCGTTCTGGATGGTCTGCTCGTAGAGTAGTTGGTTGTCATATACTTTCAGTTCGATAGTGGACTGTTCGGGCGGAATCTTGATGTCCACCTTTCCGGTGCTTTCAAGTTTGAATTTTACAATACCACGGAATGTGTTTTGAGCGGTAGCAGCTCCGAAAGCAAGGAGCATAATGGCTGCTGCAAGGATGATTTTTTTCATTTTCTGTGTTTGATTAAATGTCGTTATTATTATGCGGTAACGCGGTTGAGTTGTTTTTATTATTGTCTTGTCAAAAAAAAAGGAGTCTACCAGTTTTTGGGCAGGACGATGTTGGGCACCAGATGGGCGTCGGCAAAGAGCGGAGCAATCTCCTCTTCGGTGAAACCGGCAATGCCACAGCCTATACGGGTGACGAGGAATGTCAGTTCGGGATGCTCCTGTGCGAAACTGATAAACTCGTCGACATAGGGGCGGATGGTCTCCACGCCGCCCTGCATGGTGGGGATGGCGTAGCTCTGTCCTTGTAGGCCTACTCCTTGGCCGTAGACGGCGCCGAAGCGCTCATAGGCCAAGCGGGCGGCACCGCCGCCGTGATGCCCCGCAAGGTTGCTCCCAAAGACGAACACCTCGTTGGGTTTAAGGTGGGTTATAAAGTCAGGTGTATACATGGCTGTTTTTAATTGAAAATTGAAAATTGAAAAGGATTTGCATCAATAATTTCAATTTTCAATTTTCACCTTTCTCGTTGTTTAGTTATTGATAAAGGTTCTGGTGCCCCAGTTCTCGCCCAGTTTTCCGCCTATAATCATGCTCGGTTCCTGTAGTTTGCCTTGCAGCGAGGACTCGTAAGCCTGGTTCTTGGTGACGTTGTTGAAAAGGTCTTGGAAGGTGATCTCGCCACGTGTGTATTTCAGTTCCTTGAGGATGTAGTAGGTGAAGAAGCCATGATGCTGGTCGATGAAAGAATAGGCGGTCTTGTCGCCGTCGGCGGCCATGAAGATGACAATGTCGCTTCGCACGCGGGGAGTGCGGTAGCGCTTGGACTCTTTCTTGATGGTGAAGAAGGGCTTGCCGCTGCGCTGAATGCCGTCAAAGCTGGCGTCGATAATGAAGGTGTAGCTCAACGCTTCGACGCGGTTGAACCATCCTGTCAGGGTGTCGAACGAGATGCACTGGTTCAGTATCTTCTCGGCGTCGCCACCTTTCAGCACAATGTCTTCGGGCAGTGCACCCGTCTTGCTGCGGAAGGCGCGAATCTTGCTCACGTCGACCCCACTGGGCATGAGGTAGGGAGCCCATTTCTGGTTGGACACGCCGTGGCCGGCATAGTAGATGATGATATGCACGTCGCCGCTTTGGGCTTTGATGATGTCCTTCAGCCAGTGGATGCCTTCGTCGTAGATTTCCTGACGGCCGGCGTTGTGCAGCACCTTGACGTGGCGTGTGGGGATGCCCAGTGTGTGGACAAAGTATTCATGCAGCACGTCGCCGTCATTGGTGGCAAAGTCGCAGTTGGGGAGGGGTGCGGTGTATTCCTCTTCAGCAATGATGAGGGCGTAGGTTTTGCTGTTGCTGTTCTCCTCGATATGGGGGATGTTGAAGTCGACATACTCGTCGTTCAGCAGGGCGGCCTCAAGGCTCTTGGCTGCCGCGTCGAAGGCTCCGTGCACCACAATTTGCAGACTTGAACGGCGGTAGTGCGGGCCTGTCATGTCGAAGCAGCGGGTTGTGTGGCGGTACTCGTTGGTGGTCTTTTTGAGGGAGGTCACGTTCTCCTCTAAGAAGCTCTGCACGCTGCGGGCACGCACGTAGGCCAGTTGTGCGTTGGTGGTAATGCCTTCGTTCTGGTCCACCGAGATGCGGACGTTCTCATCGTTGAAGATGGCGGGCATGTAGCGGAAATCACCGTATTCGCCTTTATAGTCTATGTGGGTGATTTCGGCGGCATCGGTTGTGGAGGTAATCGTGATGGTGGTTCTGTGTCCTGCGCCAAAGAGGTCGGACAATTCGTTGTCCACCATGGTACGGGTCAGGTTGCAGATGGCGCGGCATGAGTTGGAGCTGTTCCAAAGGTAAGCCCCGGAGGGGTAGTCGTCCTCGGTGCCTTCAAAGTGGTGGCAGTTGTAGGAGATGTTATAGACGAAGTTGATTTCGGGAACGCCGTCCTCAGTGGTGTCCTCGGTCACATCTGTGGCGATGCGGACAAAGGTCTCGTCATACAGTTTCTCTGCGTTGGGCAGGTTGATGAGCATCTGTTGGATCTGTTTATTCATCTGTTTTTCGCGCTGCTGGGTGTTTTGGCGTAGGCGTTTGAGGATGAATGCGTGGATGTCGTCGTTGTATTGGTGCTCGGTTTGTGCTGCTGTTGCAGGTTCCTGAGCCTCAATGTCTGCGGGGGAGACAACAAACACGGCCATGAGTGCAAAAAGCACTATGCCGTAGTGATACTGACGTGTAGTTTTCATTGCGCAATAGATATTATTTTTCAAAATGCAAAATTATATCTTTTTATTTGAATAGAACACCATTGCCCCGAAAAATAATCAACGCTGAAATGTTGAAAAACCTTGTGGGGCGGTGGGGGTGCGGATTGTGGTGACAGGGCTCTGCTGCGCCAGTGCTTTCCTCCCGTTGAGGGGGATGGTCTGCTGCACGGTGGAGGAAGCCCCCTGCACGGTGGGGAGCATCTTCGCTGCATGCAGACTGTTTCCCGTACATCTCTTTTTCATTTCTCCCTTTGCCTTTGGGGGAAATGAGGGGCAGGTGGAAGGGAAATGTGCGGTGAGGAGCGGACTTGGGGTTTAGTTGCGCTTTTCGATGTGGAAGGTGAATTTGTTCTGCAAGCGGTGGCGGAGCAGGTAGAGGAGGGTGCCGTAGAGGGCGATGACGGCCAATGAGGCGAGGGCTACCCAGAGTTCGGGGAGGTGGAGCGCGTAGAGGGTGCCGAAGGTGGCCAGCAGGAGCACGGCGGGAAGGATGTAGGCGATGAGTACGGCTTGGAGTCCGCGGCCCGATTGGATAATGACGTTGACGCGGTCGCCGGGGGTGTAGTCCTTCCACTGGGGGGTGTCGATGTCGACTATCTTCTCCTTCTTTTCGGAGAAGGTGCAGGAGGCGTGTGCCTGGCAGGCGGAGCAGGCGCTGACCACTTGCATCTGCACTTTGACCAGTCCGCGGTCCGAGGAGATGACGGTTCCGTCGTGTGATACTTGTTGCATGGTGTTTGTTTTTTGTTATCGCCAGGATTTTGGGGCGTTCTTGCAGTTTTTGACGCAGCGGCCCTCGGTGTTTATCTTGTGGGTTTCGCCTTTGTAGATTACTTCGGCGCGGCCCCAGGAGAAGGGCGAGGCGATGTCGAACACGGGCGGGATGTAGAAGTCGCCCTTGGTGTCGATGTAGCCCCAGGCGCCGATGTAGACGGGTGCCAGGCCGTCGGAGAACTGGTAGGCGTTCTGGAAGCAGGGGTAGATGACGGGGTTCCCTTCGATGTCGACGTAGCCGTAGAAATGGTCCTTCTCGATGAGTGCGAGTCCGTCGTGGTAGATGTAGGCTTCGGCGCGGTAGCCGCTGTTGTCGTACTCTATGGGGAGGACGGTGCGGCCGGAGCGGTCTATAATGCCCCATTTATTGCCGATGCAGACGTAGGCGCGGCTGTCTTTGAAGAGGCTGGCACGGTCGTATTGGCAGGGGATGACCTCGTTGCCTTGGGGGTCGAGGTAGCCGTACTTGCCGTCGCGCACCACCAGGATGCGTTCTTCGGTCTTGCCGCAGAGTTCGGTGTAGACGGGTTCGGTGAGTTGCTGGAATTTGTTGTTGAAGAGGGCGAGGCCGTCGTCGTCGCCGGCAAAGAGGTTGCCTTCGAGCATGGAGGTGAGGATTTCCCATTTGATGGGGAAGACCTCGCGGCCGGAGCGGTCAATCATGCCGTAGCGGTTGTAGTCCTTGACCACGGCAACGCCTTCGTTGAAGGGGAATGCGTATTGGTAGTTGGGTTTGATGACCATGTTGCCGAGGGTGTCGATGAAGCCGTAGGCCACCAGGTTGGTGTCAATATAGTCCGCCACCACGGCGAGGCCTTCGTTGAAGGAGGAGGCTGCGGGATATTTGATGGGGATGCGCATGTTGCCGAGGGTGTCGAAGTAGCCGAAAAGGCTGTCCTTCTGTACCATGATGCGCCCGTCGGTGGGGTAGATGACGTTGTTGTAGAGGCAGGGGATGATTTCGACGCCATTGCGGTTGATGAGGCCGCAGCTGTCGTAGTTGAGGTATACTTTGCAGTAGTCGCCGTGGAAGTGGTCGACAAACATGTATTTGTTGGGGGTGATGATGGTGCCGTCCTCGCGCTTGAAGCCGTAGCGGTCGCCGTTCTGGGTGGTCTGGATGCCGTCGATGAAGACGAGTTCGCAGCCACAGGCTTCGTCGTCGACGTATTCCACCTTGGCGGGTTCGTTCTGCGCACAGAGGGGGAGCGCAAGGAGTGAAAGGATTGTAAGGATGAGTGTTTTTTTCATGGGGATTATCTATTGGTTATATTATCGTTATGTCGGTCTGGCTCATCCACCCGGTGTTGCCGTCGGCAATCTGGATTTTGTGCCAGGAGCCGAGGGTCTCTTCGATGTTGACCTTTGTGCCTTCGTGGAGGATGAGCTTGTCGACGCTTTTGTCTTCGGGCGAGCTTTTCACAACGGCCATGGGGGAGGTGACGATGGCTTGGTTGTGGCGGTTGTAGCGCACGCTGGAGGCAATGGAACATGCCAGGCAGAGCAGCAACAGGAGGGCGGTGACGGAGATGCCGATGAGGGCTCCCTTGCGGCTGCTGTACTGCGAGGAGAGGACAAAGAAGACGGTGAGGCCGCCCAGAATGGCAAGGAGGCAGAGCAGGAGGATGCGCCAGCCTGTGGGGCTGAACCAGGCCACGATGCTGTGAGCCCAGTGGACGATGAAGATTTCGGGCAGGGCGGCAATCTCGTCCTCGGTTTTGCTGTTGGCAAGGTCGAGGTTTTCGCGTGCGTCGCGGAAGTTGGGTTTGAGACGCAGGGCGCGCTCGTAGTTGAGGATGGCAAGGCCGTACTCTTCCATGCGGAAGTGGGCGTTGCCGAGGTTGTAGTAGAGGTCCGCGGACTGGTAGCCGGCGTCGAGGACGGTGTTGTAGAGCTTGACGGCTTCGGCGAAGTCGGATTTGGTGTAGGCGTCATTGCCCTGCTGCATGAGTTGGCGCGGGGTCTGGGCTGCGGCGCTGAGGGCGACAGCGAGTATGAGTATGGAAAGGATTCTCTTCATGATAACAAGGCGTTAATTAAATCATCACAATCATTTGAAGGGCTTCGTCGAAGATTTCCTGCTTGCGCGAGGCGGCGTCGCCGGGGGCGAAGCGCGCAAAGTCCACTTTCTGTAGGGTTTGGAGGATGCGTTGCTGTTGCTCGTCGGGCACTTGTTTCTCGGCTAAGCAGTCGCGGACGGTGTCGCTGCTGAGGCGCGAGAGCTGGATGTTGTATTTGTCGGCCAAGCAACCCCAGATGGCTTTGTAGATTTCCTCGTAGAAACGGTTGTCGTCGCCGGTGTGGAGATAGGCCGCAGCGGTTTTGAGGCGTTTGCGGGCCATCTTGGTGGCACGGCGCAGCCGCATGCCGGCAATGTCCTGCTGCTGTGCCTGGCGGCGACGGCCAAAGAGGATGCCCGCAGCCGTGGCGGCAAGGATGAGGACCAGGAGGAGCCAATACCACCAGGGGAAGCTGTCGCGGCGGCCAAGGGGAATAAGGCCGCTGGTGCTGGTCTGGATGTAGTTGATGTCGCTGTTGAGCAGCTTGACGTCACTCTTGTTGCTGGTGACGTTCTTCATGGATTTGGGGTCGCCTTTGTCAATGTGCAGGGGGATGGCGGGCAGGCGCTTGGTGACGTAGCGGCCTGTGTTGGGGTCGAAGAAGACGAATGACACTTCGGGAATCTCGTAGTCGCCTTGGTTGCGGGGGATGAGTACCCACTCGAAGGTGCGGCTGCCGCTGATGCCGTTGGTGGAGCGGTTGATGTTGTCGTTGATTTGAGGGTCGTAGACTTCGAAGACTTTGGGGAAGTCGATTTGAGGGGCGTCGATAAGCATCAGGTTGCCGGAGCCGCTGACGGTGAGGCGGTAGGTGATGGCCTCGTTGGCACGGACTTGGCGGGTGTCGGTCTCGCCCTTGACGCTGAAGCTGCCCACGGCGCCGTTAAAGTGTTCAGGGGCTTGTGGCAGGGGCTTGACGCGGACGTTGATGCTGTTGGTGCGGAGGTGCTTTTCGACGGCTTGGGTGGGGTTGAAGAAAGGGTCGTCAAAGAGGTCCCAGATGGAGCCTGTGCGCTGGCGTTGCCGCTGCACAAGGGCCAGGACATCAAGGTCGAGGGGTTCGATGGTGAGTTTGCCGCTCTCCTGTGCAAAGAGGGCTCCGCGGCGGATTTCGGCCACCATGTAGCGACGCCCGTCCACGGTCTCCTCATATTGATGGACGCTGCCGTCGCGGGTTATGTCTTCACTCCAGAATCCTTTGTTGCCGGGCAGTTTGTCAATCTGGTACTGGCTGAGGGAGATCTGCGTGTAGATTTTGTAGGTGAGGATGACTTGCTCGCCTTGGTAGGGATTGTTTTTGCTGATGCTGGCGCGGGCAAAAAGTGACTTGCTGTCGATGTTGCTTGACTGTGAGGGTTGCGTGGAGCTTTGGTGACGCGACTGGCCTCCGCCGTAGGCTTGCTGCTGGGGAGCGGAGGTGCCGGCTTTCTCGACGGTGATGGTGAATCCTTGGCAGGAGACGCGCTTGCCGTCCACATTGCAGCTGGCGCCGCCGATATTGAAAGTGCCTTCGACATCGGCCTGGATGATGTAGGTGAAGCCCGTGGTGACGGAGCGTGACATCTGCCCGTTCATGATGGACATGTTGGTTTGGTGCGAGACGTTGGGGCCGGAGAGCACGGAGAGCCCTTTGAAGGAGGGGCCTCGGAAGTTGTCGGCACGGCTGTTCACCTCGTAGCGGACTTCGAAACGGCGACCTTGCTCGACACGGCCGGGAGCGCGGACGGTCAGTTCCTGCGCGGCGGCGGCAAGGGTGAGGATGCAGAATAATAATGCTATAAGTGCTTTTTTCATAATATCAGAGTTTATGTGCCCGAACGGAAATAAGGGCTTTTCGCTACCAGTCTTTTTCAATGTTGCGGGGAGCGGCCACTTCCACCTTCTTGGCGTTCTCCTTCATGGTGTTCTTTTCGTTGTTCTTCACTGCTTCGAGCAGTCGCTCGGCATCTTGTTTCTTTTGCTGCTGTTGGCGCTGCTGTTGCTTTTGCTGTTGACGGTCTTGCTGGTTTTGTTGGTTTTGCTGCTGTTGTTGCTGTTGGTTGTTTTGGTCTTGTTGCTGTTGCTGCTTGTCTTGACCGTTGTTGCCCTGCTTGTCTTTGTTGTCTTTCTTGTCCTTGTTGTCTTGATTCTGGCCGCCGCCTTGTTGTTGCTGCTGCTGTTGCTGTGCTTGCTGGAGCATTTTTTTTGCGTAGGAGAGGTTGTAGCGGGTGTCGTCGTTTTTGGGTGAGAGTTTGAGAGCCTCTTGGTAGTCGTTGACGGCCTGTTGGAATTGCTGCATGCCTTCGGCGCGGTTCTCTTTGGCCAGACCGGCCTTCAGGTAGCTGTTGCCACGGTTGTGGAGTATTTGGCTGCGCTCCTTGTCTTTGAGCCCGGGTTGGGTGAGGGCATGGTCGTAGTGTTGGATGGCTTCGTCGTACTTTTTCTGTCGGTAGAGGGTGTTGCCGAGGTTGTATTGTGCGCGGTAGGCAGTGCTGTCCTCGTGGAGTGCACGGCGGTAGTTGACTTCGGCGCGGTCGTAGTGCTGCGACTTGTATTCGCGGTTGCCCTGGCGGGTCTCTTTGCGCACGGAGCTGCTCTGTGCCGAAAGGAGTGCGGGCAGACAGAGCGCAAGGAGGAGCAATGGTATGTATCGTGAGGTTTTCATTGTCGGATGGGGTATGATTACTTGGTGTTCCTTTCGTTCAGCAGTTTGTCGATATTGAATTTCTTGTTGCGGCGTTCAAAGATGAGGAGCTCTGCAATGAGGCAGACGAGGGCGGCAGCAAGGGGGTACTGGTAGCGGCTCTCGTATTCGGAGAAGATGGCCTCGCCATAGTGGTCCTTTTCAAGACCTTCGATAAGACGGACAATCTCCTGCACGCCGGAGTTGATGTTGGTGGCGCGGACGTAGATGCCATTGCCCGCCTGAGCAATGGAGGTGAGGGTGGCCTCGTCCAGATGGGTGGTGACGGTGTTGCCATTGCGGTCGCGTTTGTAGCCTACACGCTGGTTGCCGCGGTATTCGGGGATGGGGGTGCCTTCGGCAAGGCCCATGCCGATGGTGCAGACGCTGATGCCCTCGCTGGCGGCCTTGCGGGCTGCGGCTTGGGCGTCGTCCTCAAAGTTCTCGCCGTCGGAGATGACGATGATGGCGCGGCCTTGGTTCTTCACCCACTCGCGGTCGGGGTCGCCGTAGCCGAAGGTCTCCATGCCTTTCTCAATGGCATCGCCTATGGCTGTGCCCTGGGCACTGATGAGGTTGCAGTCTATCTGGTCCAGGAAGAGCTTCACGGCGCTGTAGTCGTTGGTGAGGGGCATCTGGACATAGCTGCTGCCCGCAAAGACCACAAGGGAGATGCGGTCGCTGCCAAGAGCACTGAGGAGGTTGTTGATGGTGCGTTTGCTGCGTTCAAGGCGGTTGGGCTGGATGTCTTCGGCCATCATGCTGTTGGATATGTCAAGACAGATGGCAATGTCGCTGCCGATGCGTTCGCCTTTCACCATTTTGCTGCCTTCCTGCGGGTTGGCCAAGGCCAGAATGAGGAAGGTGGCACCAAGCATGATAAGGCCGAATTTGAGGGACGGACGCCATGAGGAGGCGTCGGGGATGAGCCGTCCAAACATGGTGCTGTCGGCAAACTGCTCAAGGCGTTTTTTGTTGCGGAAAAGAAGCCATATCCACAGCCCCACAAAGAGGGGGACGAGGAGCAGGAGCCAGAGTATTTGGGGATGTTCGAAATGTATCATTGCAGGATGATTTTGAATGTTGTGTATGTTAGGGGGTGCTGCGGAAGTAGAAGAGACCCAGCAATATCTCGGTCAGCAGGGCGAGGGCGGCAAGAATGAGCCAGCCGAGGTACTCGTCCTTGGTTTGGGCGTATTGGGTGACGTCGATTCTGCTTTTCTCCATCTCGTCGATTTGCTTGAAGATTTGTTGGAGGGATTTTTTGTTGGTGGCACGGAAATATTGTCCGTCGGTGGTGGATTGAGCCATCTGTGTCAGAAGGGGTTCATCCAGTTCGACGGGGACATTCTGATAGCGGATGCGGCCAAAGGGGTCGCGGAAAGGATAAGGGGCAAGGCCTTTGGTGCCGACACCGATAGTGTAGAGACGGATGTTGTAGAGGGCTGCAATCTCGGCGGCACTCTGCGGGTCAACGGCACCTTGGTTGTTTACGCCGTCGGTCAGCAGGATGATGACTTTGCTCTTTGCCTCGCTCTCTTTGATGCGGTTGATGGCTGTGGCAAGGCCGTCGCCGAGAGCGGTGCCGTCCTTTATCATGCCGCTTTTAAGGGTGGCGAGCTGTTTGAGGAGCACGTTGTGGTCAATGGTGAGAGGTACTTGGGTGAAGGCCTCGCCGGAGAAGACAACCAGACCCATACGGTCGTTCTTGCGCCCCTCGATAAAGTCGGAAGCAACGTTCTTGGCGGCCTCAAGACGGTTGGGCTTGAAGTCTTCGGCCAGCATGCTTCCGCTGACGTCCATGGCCAGAACAATGTCTATGCCCTCCACCTTCATCTCTTGACGGCTGAGCATGCTCTGAGGGCGGGCCAGGGCAATGACGATGGCACCCACGGCAACCATGCGGAGGATGAAGAGGAGAGGGTATGCCCGCTGGCGGAAGGTCTTGTGCACACCTTTGAACAGGCTGATGTTGGAAAACTGAAGGGCTGGTTTTTGCTTCCTGTAGCGCATCACGTACCACACCACCATCAGTGGGATGATGAGCAGCAGCAGTAGCAGATAGGGGTGGGCAAAAGTGATATGGTTCATGATTCAGTGGTGTTTGGTGTTGAGGGTTCGCTTTCGCTCTCGGCTGTCGGCTCGGGTTGGGGGTTAAGGGCAGCGGTTTGCTTGATGAAGGCGATGCCTTGGTTCAATGCCATGTCGTGCTGATAGGGCTGGGGCATGGATTTGGCAAACTTCACCATGTCTGCAGCTTGCAGAATCTGGCTCAGGGTGGAGGCATTGTCCGTACTATAGCCTTTGCAGCCACGGAACGCATCGAGGGTCTGGTCCGTAGTCATCTCGGTGGACTGAATGTGGTAAGCCTCTTCGAGGTAGACACGCACGGTGTCGGTCAGTTCGGTGTAGTATTCTTTTACTCGTCCTTGTTGCCATAGTTGTTGCTGCCGCAGCTCTTCGAGGCGTTGCAGGGCACGGGTGTCGGGGGGCAGGGGAGGCACCTGTGGGAGACTGATGAGGGGCTTGTGCCGTTTGATGCGGATGTAGAGGAGCACGGCGGCTGCAACCACAGCCCAGAACAAGAAGAAAAAGAGTACGGTGCGGGCAATCTCGCCAAAGGTGTAGGGCTGGTTCATAATGCCCGCGATGTCGCGGATTTCAGTGCTGGTGGTGTCGACATTGGCCACGTCGTTTACGGTCAGCATCACGGAGTCACTGCCGATGTGCAACCAGTGTTCGCCTTCTTCAAAACTGGTCAGCGCAGTGTAGAGGGTTCCGTCAGTGGTGTCTATCCATTGGCGAACGGCCACAATGTCGTTGTTGGACAGGTCGTCGAGTGAAGGGTAAATGGGTGTCCGCGCAATGGAAAGGATGGTTTGGTCGCCTATTGCAATGGTGGAGCTGTCCAGCTTGAAATGGTATTGCATGTCAGCAGTGGACGCGGTGTCCTGCGCTGAGGCGTGTCCAATCAGCCAGACCATGCAGAGCCCTAATATGATGAATGATTTCTTCATTGTTATATTTCTTAATAGCCCTCGGCTCTTGGTGATGTCCGAAAAAAGCAGGAGGGTGATTGTTGAGTTTAGGCTATCCGTGACGGCTGACCGAGCCTGACCGCCGTTCGAAAAGTCTTTTCAGTTCTTTTACATAGTCCTCGCCAGTATAAAGGATGGTGCGGTCTATGCCGTACTTGCGCAATGACTCCTCCACGTGGTTGACATGGGCGGCATAACGGGATTCGAAATCACGGCGTATGGTTGGGTCGGCAGTGTCAATCCAAATGGTCTCGTCGGTTTCGGGGTCGTAGAATTTGGCAAGACCCAAGTCAGGGAGTCGCACTTCGCGCTCGTCGGCAATGCGGATGGCTACCAGGTCGTGTTTGCTTGATGCAATTTTCAGGGCATCGGTGTAGTTGTCGTCGTAGAAGTCGCTCAGCAGAAACGCTGTGCATCTTTTCTTGATGACGTTAGAGAAGTAGCCTAATGCCTGGGAGAGGTCGGTTCCGTTGCTGGAGGGTTTGAACGTGATAAGTTCCCGGATAATGCGCAGGATGTGGCTGCTGCCCTTTTTGGGGGGAATGAACTTCTCAATTCTGTCGCTGAACAGGATTACGCCCACTTTGTCGTTGTTTTGGATGGCGCTGAAGGCCAAGGTGGCGGCCACTTCGGCCACCAGTTCTTCCTTAAACTGGTGGTGGGTGCCGAACCGATTGGATCCGCTCACGTCAACCAGCAGCATCACGGTCAACTCGCGTTCTTCTTCGAAAATCTTCACATACGGGTGGTGCAGACGGGCAGTGACGTTCCAGTCGATGCTGCGAATGTCGTCGCCGTATTGGTATTCGCGCACCTCGCTGAAGGCCATGCCACGCCCTTTGAAAGCGCTGTGATACTCGCCGGAGAAGAGTTGCCGCGACAATCCACGAGCCTTTATCTCAATCTTGCGTACCTTTTTTAGTATTTCGTTGTTCTGTTCCATAAATTATTGCGGGCAGTATGAAAAAAACTGGTGGGGAGCCCGCCCCGCCGCTGAGGATGAGAGTGTGTCAGTTACGGGTGCTCTGTTTAGGGAACGTCGACGCGGTTGAGGATTTCGTTCACTACCTCTTCGCTGGTCACGTTTTCGGCTTCGGCTTCGTAGGTGAGGCCCACACGGTGACGCAGCACATCCATGGCCATGGCGCGGACATCTTCGGGGATGACGTAGCCACGGCGGCGCATGAAGGCGTAAGCCTTTGAGGCCAAGGCAAGGTTGATGCTTCCACGGGGGGAGGCACCATAGCTGATCATGCCCTTCAGGCTGTTCAGTCCATACTGTTCGGGGTAGCGGGTGGCAAAAATAATATCGGTAATGTAATTCTCAATTTTTTCATCCATGTACACCTCGCGGACCAGAGAACGTGCTTTAAGAATGTCGGCAGGCGACAGGATGGGGCGTTGGTCGGTGTTGGTACCCGCCATCTGCTGATGGAGAATCTGGCGTTCCTCCTCTTTCTGGGGGTAGGAGATGACCACTTTCAGCATGAAACGGTCCACCTGGGCTTCGGGCAGGGGGTAGGTGCCTTCTTGCTCAATGGGGTTCTGTGTTGCCATGACCAAGAATGGCTCTTCCAGTTTGTAGGTGGTTTCGCCGATGGTCACTTGGCGTTCCTGCATGGCTTCCAACAATGCGCTTTGCACTTTGGCTGGTGCTCTGTTGATCTCGTCGGCAAGGATGAAGTTGGAGAAGATGGGGCCCTTCTTGACGTTGAAAGTCTCGGTCTTTTGACTATAGATCATGGTGCCCAACAAGTCGGCGGGCAGCAGGTCGGGGGTGAACTGTATGCGGCTGAACTTGGCGTCAATAGCCTTTGCCAGTGACGTGATGGTGAGTGTCTTGGCCAAACCGGGCACGCCCTCAAGCAGGATGTGTCCATTGCTCAGCAGTCCAATCATCAATCCTTCCAGCATGTGTTTCTGCCCGATGATGTTTTTGCGCAGTTCGAGCGTCAGGGCGTCCACAAAGGCACTCTCCCGGGCTATACGCTCATTCAATTCTTGGATATTGACAAATTCTTCCATATATTGTTTTTATTGATTCATAGTATTGTAACCTGTCCTACTAATAATAATCCTTAAGGGGTTCTTTCAGCCCGTCGCCATACACTTTTGTATGTCCGATAGGGTGTTGACTCCCTTCTGTCGGAATTTTGCCAAGATAACGCCCCCCACTTTTTTTTATTGCAACAAAAACACTTTTTTTGTTTTTTTAGCACGAAAAGGTCATTATTATAGAAAAAAAATGTATCTTTGCTAATTAAAAGACTTGAATGAAAATTAAATATCTAATTAAATATCAATATCTTATGAAAAGTAGAAAAGTACTTCTCGGCTTGATTGTGGGTTTCTGCGTCTGTCTTGCAGGCACTGCTACCGCCCAAAAAGCAAATTTTCAAAGCAACAAATTGGTTGAAATCGGCCCCGATAATATTGGTGGTCGCGTCACCTCAATTATTGTTTCCAACGTAAGCTCTAATGGAGGCTTAAATGCAACATTGTATGCGGGAACTGCAACAGGTGGTCTCTATACTCGCAGCAATGCAGAACAAGATATATGGAACTATATACCTTGTTATTTAGACGGAAAAGAACTGACCCTCCCCATCAGCGGGATGCTTCAGGTTGACGACAGCACCATCCTTATTGCTACAGGCGAGGGCTACTATCCTAAGGGTTCCAACCTCACCAAGATGGCTGCTATCGGTCGTGGCCTGTTCCTTTTCAACATGAAGAGCAACAGCTTCAACCGTCTCAATCAGACCAACCCTGGTTTTGACCTGGATGCCAATTTCGCCTCTGTGAACTCAATGTCCATGATGAAATCCGAAAATGTTTCCTATGTTTTCGTTGCTACCCCCAAAGGCCTTTTCCGTTGGACCATCCGCCAGGCCAGTGATTGGAATACCAATCCCCAGACTGTTTTCGAGGGTAACATTCGTTCGGTTGTTGTGTCGAAACAGTATAACCGCGCCTTCTTCTCCTGTGGCGGCGGCCTCTATAAGATTAGCGATGTCGTCAACGCCTCCACCCCTGTCAATATCACTGGTAGCTGCGAAGGTTTTGGTCATGGCACCGCTTACATTGACCTTGCTCTCGCTCCCTCCGACGAGTCTTACCTCTACGCCATGGCCAGCGATGACAATGGCCTTATGAAAGGTCTCTACCTCACTCGTAACACCAACTCTTGGCTTCTCCTCTCTTCCACCACGGTCACTCCTTTCAATTCTGTGGCCAACGCAAAGACATGCGGTGCCATCAGCGTCGACCCTATCCATCCGGAGACAGTTTATATTGCCGGAGCCAATGTGTGGCTTGGTCAGGGATTCGTGCCCGATTCGCCTTATCAGTGGACGGTTCTCACCTCTAATGAGAACCAGCTTAATGCTGGCGACTACATGTCATACGTATATTCCAACCGTATGTTTGTCCATTCCGGAGTTCATCAGATTTCCGAGCTACTGTTATGGGACGAGGAGAATTCGAGGTATGTGTCTGAAATCTATTTCGCTACCGATGGTGGTGTATATGCCGATCTTAACAAGGGTGGCTACAGCAACTACAGCCGTGGTTTGAACAATGTGCAAATCAACGGCCTTGCTGTTGCTCCTGACGGGTCCATCATTTCAGGTGCTAATAGCAACGCCAACCCCTTCATTGAGGCTCGTGTTGCCCACAACGGTGGCATCAACGATTCCACTTGGTACGATGCCGCAGGCAACAATATGAACCACATGGCCAATATCATTTGGAAAGGCGATGGTGGTAAGGTTGCTGCTTCCCGCTTCATGCAGTATCTTCCCTTTGTCCGTCGCACGCTCTTTGTCTCTTCTTCCAATGGCTCCATCGGTCGTGCCTATGCAGACTACTCCGACTTTACCAACACCCAGACTTGGACCAGCGACCAGGCGTTCACCTCCGACCAGATTGAGGGCGGTCCCGCTATCGGTCAGATGTACCTCTGGGAGACGGATCACAACACAGCCAATGACAGCATGACGTTCACTATCGACACCCTCAGCTATATCCTGCGCAATGGTGAGCGTCACAACCTCTCTCTCAATTTCCGCATCCAGGCTGGCGACTCGATGATGGTCATGTCTCCGGCTCATGCTTCCTATCCTTTCTACCACGTGTTTGACCATAGTTTCGTCGTCCGTGACGAACTCCATCAGACCGCTCATGTGCCGTATGCCAGCCGTATGCTTGCTGTCACTGTCGAGAAAGGTCTCCCCGATAACTCCAACGTCTCCTATTGTTGGTTCCCCGCCGATTTCCGCAAAGTGTTTGACAATACCAACGAAACCCGTTTCTGGAGCCATATTTATGGTATCAATGGTTACTTCAAACCTCACATGGTTGTCCGCTATGCCGCCATGTCAAAGGATGGCGACTGCGCTTTTGTGGTCGTTGAGAACGACACCCTCAAGCAGTCCTTCGTGGCTCGCGTCCACGGTCTCACCTCCGTCAACTACAATCTGCCTGTCAGCACAATCCGCGATGCTGCGCTGAATTATCAGATTAGCACCCGTGTGACGGTCACCGACACGATTCTTGTTAGCGACAGCAACTATTTCTTTGGTCGTCGTATCTCCTCCATCACCGTTGACCCTCGCGAGGGTAGCGATTGCATCATCCTCACTTTCGACGGCTTCAACAACAACAACCCCAACGTGGTCCGCATCGAAAATGCCTCCGCCGACAACTACCGTATCGTCAACATGCCTCTTCCCACCAGCATTCCCGCTTACTGTGCTATGATTGAATGCACCAAGGGCGAGGTTTATGTCGGAACAGAAGATGGTGTCTTCAAGTCTACCAGCCTCACCAGCCCCAGCTGGAGCGAGTATGGCGACTTCCGCGGTGTCCCCGTCACGGCTATGGATCAGGTAACCTATGACTACCCCATGGTGAAACATGTCGGTCACGATGGTGTCAGCGAGGTGCTCTATGTCTATCCGCGTACCAAGTGGAGCAAGGCCATGTATTTTGGAACCTATGGCCGTGGCATCTTCATGGACAGCTCTTACGTGGTTGACCACAGCAATGAGATTGTCTCCGAGGAAATCTATCTCGACATCCCCACTGTCGCTTCCACTGGCGACAATGCCGTCCGTTTCTATCCCAACCCCGCTGTCAACAATGCCAATATGGAACTCACCATTGGCAAGGCTGGCAAGACCACTGTCTACATCTATGACATCACGGGTAAGGTTGTCTACACCGAGAACCTCGGTATGCTCGCCGAAGGCGTCCACACCCACACCATCAATTGCCAGGCCCTGCCTCACGGCATGTATCTGGTCAACGTGGTTGTCGGAAGCCAGAAGGCCACTTCGAAATTAATTGTAAGATAATAACAATTAGATAGGAAAAGAGGTACTGGCAACTCTCAGTACCTCTTTTTTTAATTTATCATCTTTTATTTTAATCCGATGCAAACAAATCTTGTACAAGAACTCCAATGGCGCGGCATGATCCACGACATAATGCCGGGCACAGAAGAACAACTCAATAAAGAAATGACCACGGCATACGTGGGCATCGACCCCACTGCCGATTCCCTCCATATTGGCCATTTAGTCAGCATCATGCTCCTCAAACATCTCCAGATGGCGGGACACAAACCCCTTGCCGTTGTCGGCGGTGCCACAGGCATGATTGGCGACCCCTCTTTCAAGGCCGCTGAGCGCAAACTCCTCACAGTCGATGAAGTCCAACATAATGTTAGCTGTATCCGTCAGCAGTTGTCCAAGTTCCTTGATTTCGACAATCCCGTCAACGGTGCTGAAATTTGCAACAACTACGATTGGATGAAGGACTATCTCTTCCTTGACTTCATCCGCGATGTAGGCAAACACATCACCGTGAACTATATGATGACCAAGGACTCTGTCAAGAAACGTCTCGAAACCGGTCTGTCCTTCACCGAGTTCAGCTACCAGCTGCTCCAGGCTTACGACTATCTCACCCTTTACCGCACCAAGGGCTGCCGTTTGCAGATGGGCGGCTCCGACCAGTGGGGCAACATCACTACCGGCACCGAACTTATCCGCCGCATGGAAGGTGGTGAAGCCTACGCCCTCACCTGCCCGCTCATCACCAAGGCCGACGGCACCAAGTTCGGCAAGACCGAAGGCGGCAATGTCTGGTTGGATCCCACCAAGACCAGCCCCTACAAGTTCTACCAGTTCTGGCTCAACTGCTCCGATGTCGATGCCGCACGCTACATCCGCATTTTTACCCTCCTCAGCCGTGAAGAAATCGAGGAGTGCGAACGCCAGCATGCCGAAGCCCCCGAACGGCGTGTTTTGCAGCGTGCCTTGGCCAAGGACATCACCTGCCGGGTCCACTCCCAGCGCGACTACGACATGGCCGTGTCGGCCTCCGAACTCCTTTTCGGCAAGGGTACCACCGAGCAGCTCAACAGCCTCGACCGCGCCACCATGCTCTCCGTCTTCGAGGGCGTACCCCAGTTCTCCGTCTCCCGTTCCACCATCGAACAAGGCGTCAGCCTTGTTGACCTTGCTGCCGAAACGGGCATGTTCGCTTCCAAGGGCGAAATCCGTCGTGAACTGAAGCAGAACTCCATCTCCGTCAACAAAGCCAAGGTGGGTGAGGATTGCCGTCTCACTGCCGCCGATGTCCTTTCCTGTGGCAGCATCCTTGTTCAGAAAGGCAAGAAGTCTTACTACCTCCTCAATGTCGAGTAAAGCTCTTGCTCTACTTCGGGTTGCTTCTCCTAAATAGGTAAAGATGTCCTAATGTAGAGAAAACAAGAGTGCAAGTGCACAATCCCTGCCTCAGAATAATTAAGTGAGCCGTGCCTTTCGCACGACTCACTTTTTTTTCATACCCCCGACCCCTTTCAAAAGGTGAGTGCTGGCGCGGTTGGTCTCTTCCTTTGGATATATTCTTGGGAATCCGTATTCTACATTCTGCACACGCCCATTGTTTAGATGAGTTTGTTCTTTCTATTCTGCAATCTTTACTTTATGTTTTATGATTATCCGCAATCAGCCTAATATTCCTTGTAGAGTCTCTCCAAGACGCATACAGAAATGATTTTCAGACACCCCACACTGCGTTCCTTGTGTGGGGTTAATAGGATTATGCCTCTTTGAGGCATTTTTGTGGTATTTGCGGACAATCATTTATCCCAAATCGGTCAATAGAAAAGCGGAAACTCCTACGGAGTATAAATAGGGGGAGCTGTTATGTTGGCTATTGAGCGTAAACTCCTACGGAGTAGTGGGTGGGTGAGCCAGATACCTGCTTTGGGCATTGTCCCGGAGGGACTTTCACTTAATGGCATATTAAGTTGATAGATAGGGTATTTCTCTATGGGATATTTCTATTAGGGAGGGCTCCAAAAATGGCCCGTCAGGGCTTTCCTCTCAGTAGAAATGCCTCGAATACCAAACCCCATTCCCCGTAGGGGATTTCTCTTAATCCATTTATAGAATCCGCTTTAGGTACAATCCAATGACCGATTTGGGTTTGTGTTTTATTTAGGTTGGATAAATAATAGCTAAACTAAATACAAACTAAATATAAAATAATTGGTGTCCGATAAGACTTCATGAACTTTGTTAATGTCAAGCCATCCCTTCGGGCCGAACCCGTCAACCCGGCGGGATGGCTGCTTGGTGGCAGATTCAGGACTTGACCACCTGTCTTGTTGCAGTGCCTTTTGCTGTGTGGATGTGTAGCAGATAGGCCCCGTCGGGGAGAGTGGAGAGGTCTAACCGTGCTTCGGTCCCGTTGGCTGGGGTCTCCATCACCCTTACGCCGCGGCTGTCAAACACCTCGACGGAGGTTATCTCCGCCTCGGAGCGCACCTCGACAATAGAGGAGGTGGGGTTGGGCCGTACCGAGACGCGCTCCTGCACGGGAGATATTTCCGTAGTCCCATCATTGTAGATGAACGGGATGCCGTCCCCCCAGTCGCCATAGCGTTGGCCTACGCAGCGCGGGCGCACAAAGGCGCGGTAGCGTACCCCTTGGGTCACGGTAGCGGAGGCCTCCGCGCTGTCGCAACTCACAACGGTGCCCGCGTCGGGCGACTGGCCGTCGGGCACATAGGTGAACTCCCATCCCAAATGCGAGACCGTACTGTCGCTCCATTCGAAAAAGAAGGTGGCATCCTTCTGCTGGCTTACGTGCAGGTTCTCCACAGGGGTACAGCGGTAGAAAGGGGTGCCGTGCCCCACGATGGGGAACAGGAGGGCATAGCAGTGCATATCGGTGTCGCGCCAGTCCAAGAACACCGTCCGGGTGTCGTAGCCAGAGGTTTGATATGCGAGTTTGTATTTGTAATGGTGTGGCGGGAAGGGGTCGTCAATCCAATAGTCGCATGAGTCCCCTACTTTACTGAATATTGTCTGTATTGAAACCCCAGTGGGGACTACATTTTCGGCTAACAAGTCTATTGCGACATAGAATGAGTCGTTCACCGTCACGGGCTCGTCAAAGAAATATTCCCTATAGGGCAGATTCACCCACCTGTGTACATAAGGGTCGTCGCAGAGGGTGTCGTTTCGTCTGGGAGCAGCACTGCCATAGTAGCCGTTGTTGAATACATCAATTGGCATTTCTTGGCAGTGGCGCGGGGCGTCATTGTAGATGTGTCTCCTTGCAACGGCGACCATACTGTCACCTTCTATCTCATATAGAGTAATATATAGTCTTTCCGGTATAGGATTATATGTCACATAATGGGAGAACACCCAATCGTCCATCATTCCACCAACCACCCGTATGCCCAATATTTGCAATGCGGTGTCGGTGTACATGAATTGGGCAGCCTCCCCGCACATTAGGGGGGGGTATGGTTCTGGCCATTCGTTTAAACAGTATGTATGAGTAGGACACATTCCTCCCATATTATCGAAATATAGACTGATGCTGTCGGCCAGCAAGTCCTCATACCACCATTGGTAGAAAAGGTTGCTGTCGCGCGGGGAGAACGGTTCCATCACCTGTGCGTTTGACGACAGGATTCCAATCGTCATAATGATACTGAGCAGAGTCTTTTTCATAATGATAATATTCAAAGTGTCAGGTTCAGTTTCGCTATGTCATGCCATCCCGTCGGGCAAGAACCCGTCAACCTGGCGGGATGACCGTTTACTAACTTGTTGTTTTCGGGTGCAAATATACAACTTTTTTTTCAATCAACAATGGGTCGCTTGTCATGTTTCCTTTTTCACGGATGTATAATGCTGATGCCTTGCATTGTATAGGTGCAGGTAAGACTCAGCATTCCTGGGTATTCCAGCCTCATGTACCAGCAAATCCACTCTCCTCGCAGCCCGATGCATGCCACGACAAAAAAGGTGGCATAACCGTCAGGCTATGCCACCTTTTTATGGTGAGGAGCGGGATTACTACTTCTCGTCGATAACCTCAATCATCTTGCCGTCGGTCTCGAACGACACGGTTTTCACGTCGGTCTCTTTCTTCCAGAAGAGGAAACCGGTCTTGCGGGCAATGCGAGCCTGATAGGTCATCTTGCCTTTCAGGTTGCGGATGTAGATGCAGCTGATTTTGTGCGAAGGGTAGCGGTGAGCCACGGTGTCCTTGATGGCGTGCGGGTAGTACTGCTCATCGATAAAGTAGCGTGTCTCGGTGCCATGGTTGGAGAAACGTTGCGCCTGGCGGTCGCCGTCGGCATTGGTGAAGGTGGCCATGTAGTAGACACTGTCAGCAGTGACTGTCCACGACACATCCTTGGCTTCTTTGTTCTGGTTTTGGAAGTCCTTGACAAATCTTACGGGTACGCCAGCCTCCTTGATGGAGAGTTCTTTTTGGGCAAATACCATTGTCTGACTCATTGCAATGAGTGCTGCAAGTAAGAGTATTTTTTTCATATTGTGATAATTATAATGTTTGTATTCTTCTTTATTCAGCCTACAAAGATACTACTTTTTTGTTATTTCAACCACTTTATTCAAAAAATATTTTTCTTTTCCGCATTTTTGTCCCCTCCTGTGGCGTCCAGCACATGGCGGTACAGCTGCCAATAGCGCTCCATGTGGGTCTCATAGCCGAAGGTGGCGGCATACTCCGTGGCGGCATGGGCATCGGCGTCGGTGTGGCTTTCGATGCCTTCGGCTACGGTGTTGGCGATATGCTCAGGGCTGAAGTCGTCGAAGTAGCGTGCATGTGCGCCCCCTATCTCGGGCAGACTGGTGTAGCGCGATGCAAAAACCGGCTTGCCCCACTGCATGGCTTCTATCACAGGCAGCCCGAACCCCTCGCTCAGCGACGGCATCAGCAACGCCGTGCAGTGGGCATAGAGCCACCGTCGCTCTGCGTCGCTGACAATCCCCAGCATCTGCACATTGGGGTGCTCGACAAGGCTGTTGCGCAATGTTTGCGCGTAGGGGTCGCTGTCGTTGCCGGCTATTATCAGGTTGTACGCCGGCAGCCTGTCCATTGCCGGCAACAGGCAGTGCACATTCTTCTTGGCCTTCACCACCCCGATGCACAGCAGGAACGGCTTAGCGGGGTCGACGGAGGCGGGTCGCTGCTGCGGCCCGGCGGTGGTCTGCTCCACCCCGTTGTAGACCGTGTGCAATTCCTTCCCGTCAAGGTTCAGGTGTTGCAGCGCGGCGTTGCGGGCAAACTGCGATATGAAGCAGATTGTGCTTGCACTGTCGCACTCCCGTTGCAAGCGGCGCAGGTAGCGTTGCTGCTTGGCTCCGTGTTTCTCGTAGAGGAAGTTGAGGTCGTGGATGGTCAGTATGCGGGGTGTCCCCTTGCGGGGGCGGAACGGGGAGAGCTGATGGATGGAGTGCCACAAGTCGTAGCGGGGCATCAGCTGCGGCATCAACCGGTAGATGTCCTTGGCCTCGACGTAGTCCACGCCCTCGCCAAAGGCTCCGATGTACCCATGCGGCACCAGCAGGGTGATGCGCACCTGCCCGCCCACCGTCGCGGCGTGGGCGGCGTACCAGCGGCCGTAGTTGAGGGCTATCTGCCCCAGCCCGCAGTAGGGGTGGCGCAGTATGCTGAGGTCTATCAATATCTTCATGGCCGGGATGTCGGGTTTGAGCACTTTACGGAATGAGTCGCAGGGTCGTTGGGCATCGGCTACTGCTGTTATTTGCCAAAAATGGACTGCCGCAGGTGGTCCATCACGTGGCGTCCGTCGCGGATCACCTGCATGGCCCAGTACAGTTTGAGGGTGATTTGCTCGTCGGCATCCAGTTGCCAGTCTATGGCGGGGTCCGAGCGCATCTTCTCCGTGAGGCAGAAGAGCGACAGCGCTGCGCACACGCTGATGTTGAAACTCTCCGTGAAGCCATACATCGGCACCTTCACGTACCCGTCGGCATGGGCAATGGCCTCAGGGGTGAGGCCTGTCAGCTCTGTGCCGAACACCAGGGCTGTGGGCTGCGAAATGTCTAACTGGGTGATGAGCGTGTCGTTCTCATGGGGCAGGGTGGCCACAATGCGGTAGCCCCGCGCCCGCAGCTCGTCGTAGGTCTGCACGATGTCGGGGTGTTTGTAATAGTCCACCCACTTGTCCGACCCCATCGACACGTCGGAGTTCGGAGCATAATGGTTGTGCGCCTCCACTACGTGGATGTCCTGCACCCCAAAGCAATCGCAGCTGCGCAGCACTGCGCTGGCGTTGTGTGATTGGAAAATATCCTCCAGCACTACGCAGATATGGCGCGTGCGGTTCTGCACCAAGCGGTCGAAGAGGGCGCGCTTGTTCTCGCTGAACAGCTCGGCGGCGGCTCGGTACAGACGTTCTTTCTGTTCGCGGCTGTAGCCGCTGAAAAGGTCTCGGTTGCTATCGTTTATTTCGGGCATGATGAGTTGTGTTGTTTGACCCCGGCAGGGGGCTCGGTTGGTTTGTCCTGCATCTCTAACAAGGTGGTGTATTTCATAAAAGTGTAGTGTGCATTCATGCGGCACAGGATGTATCCCGCCTTGCCGTCGCGGAAGCCGCCTCGCAGCAGGTAGTCGCGCACAAAGGTCCACAGCGGCTTCAGCACCACTGCACCCATTCCCGCACGGCGCCCCTTGGCATGCGCCTCGGCGGCTCCGAGGCGGTAGTAGCGCGGCTGTCGGCGGGCCAGGTCGTCAATCTCGTAGTATGAATAGTGCAGCAGGTCACCTTCTAAGTGTGCTGTCTGTGGCGACCCTTCAAAGCGCAGCTCCTCGTGTATGTCGCCCTCCCAGCGGGCCGTGCCTGTGGGCCACAGGCGCACCTTGCGGTCCGGGTACCATCCGCAGTGGTGGATCCAGTGACCGCAGAAATTGGTAAGGCGGTTGACGCTGTACACCGTCCCAACTGTCGGTCCCACCTCTTTGAGCCGCATAAGGGCATCGCGCAGGGTGGGGGAGAGGGCCTCGTCGGCATCGAGGCTCAGCGTCCAAGGGTGCGTGGCAAGACTGTCGGCATAGTTCTTCTGGCTGGAATAGCCTGCCCAGGCGTGGCTGACAAACCGCGCCCCCTGCTGGCGGCAGATGACCTCCGTGCGGTCCGTCGAACCCGAGTCCACCACCACCACCTCGTCCGCAACACCCTGTAGCGACCTCAGACACCGCTCTATGTTGCGCTCCTCGTTCTGGGTAATGATTACAGCAGTTAAAGCAGTCATATTTTTTTTCAATTGAAAATGCAAAGATACATTTTTTTTTTGTATTTTTGCAATTCCAAAAAAGTATTGTATTATGGTAATCGGATACGACGCAAAGCGTGCATTTCAGAATAGTACGGGTTTAGGCAACTATAGCCGTATACTTGTCTGTGGCTTGGCACAGGAGCATCAGGACATCCGTGCCTTCCTCTATTCGCCACACTTAGACGGCGAATATGCAAAATATTTTTCCAGCTACGCCAACATCTCTACCCGCAAACCCACCCATTTGGACCGCTATTTCCCGGACATCTGGCGGCGCTTCGGTGTGACGGTACACCTCAAAGGCGACAAAGTGAAGATATTCCATGGCCTCAGCCACGAGCTGCCCCATGGCATCCCCCATTCCATAAAGCGCGTGGTGACCATGCACGACCTCATCGTGTGGCGCTTTCCCGGTTTCTACAAGCCATTCGACCGCATGGTGCACCGCATGAAGCAACGCCACTCCTGCCGCATCGCTGATGCCGTGGTGGCCATCAGCGAGCAGACCAAGCGCGACCTGATGGAGTACCTCCACGTGCCGGAGGACAAAATCAAGGTCGTCTACCAGTCCTGCGACCCCATGTTCTGGCAGCCCGTCAGCGACAGCGACCGTGCCTACGTGCGCGAAACCTACCACCTGCCCGAAAAGTACATCATCTGCGTCGGCTCCATCGAGGAACGCAAGAATCAGGCCAACGTCGTCCGTGCCTTTGCCTACCTGCCTGACGATGTGCATCTGGTCATTGTGGGCAAGAACCACGGCGGCTACCAAAGCGCCGTGCAGAGTGCCATCCGCAGCCAAGGCCTCACCAACCGCGTCCACATCCTCAAGGATGCCGATTTCGAGGACTTCCCGGCCCTCTACGCCTGTGCCTACGCTTCGGTCTACATGTCCCTCTTTGAAGGTTTTGGAATCCCCATCTTAGAGTCCATGTGCTGCGACACCCCAGTGGTGACCTCCAACGTCTCCTCCATGCCCGAAGCGGGCGGCGACGCGGCTCTCTATGCCGACCCCAACAACCCCAAAGAGATTGCCGACCGTCTGCGCGAGCTGCTTGAAAACCCTGCCCTGCGCCAGCAGCTGGTGGAGAAAGGCCGCGCACAGCGCGAAAAGTTCAGCCAACACAAGGTTGTGAGCGACCTCTACAACCTCTACACCTCCTTGGTGCCCCCGGAGACCGAGGAGTAGCACCGCCCAACAATCAACCACGGGCCGCAGCCGCAATGGACTGTAGCCCGTGTGGTTTGTCTCTGTACTCGAAGTACAGGCTCATTCTAATAACCATTTTCCTGATTGCAAAATTTTATATGATTATCCGCAATTAGCCTAATATTCCATGTAGCGTCTCTCCGAGACGCATACAGAAATGATTTTCAGATACCTCACACTGTGTTCCTTGTGTGGGGTTAATAAGATTATGCCTCTTCGAGGCATTTTTGTGGTAATTGCGGACAATCATTTTGGGATATTACAGCTCCCGCTCCGGCTTCATACATGAACCTGTTTAGCCATTGTTCTTTCAGGTCGGCTTTCCGGTTATACTATTTTCTTGGCGTTTCATGAACACTGCACAATGAGTGTGTCGGCTACTCGAAGGTCACTTTGGGCAGACTGTCTACTATATCGAGGGTCTTCAGGCTGAGGGTGATGATGCTTTGCAGCAACTCTAACGGGTATTTTGGGTTGCCGTGCTCTATGCCCCATTGGTTGGCATCGTTGCGGATGCCGCTCTTCTTGTCCACCTTGTCGCAGTAGCGCTCCATGATCCATTCGATGGCGCTTTTGCCGTTCACCACATAGTCGTAGGCCCGCAGTGGTATGTTGCGCAGCGTAATGAACTGGTTGTATTCGATGATGCTCCTGTCCTTTTCTTTACCACCCTTGCCGCCAACGGAGACTTTTCGTCCGAAACGCATCTGCTCCACGCGGTAAAGCTTTTCGGGCGTATCGTTGTCCACCAAGCCAGGCAGCATATTGTGCCAGTCCACCACCACCTCTTTTGATGGCGGCACCTGCTCATAGTTTAGGTGCAGTTCTGCCAGCTTGCGTCCCGCGCGGCTGAACGCCCAGAAGTCCTCGGCCTTCTCTACCAGCGGCAGGCGCGGCAGCATCTTCTTCAGGTCGTTGGCGAAGGTCTCTCGGTACGATGGGCAATGCAGGAAACCATAGACATAGTAGAATATATCTTCCTTCGTCACTTTCGGCCCATACTGTTCTCGAGCCCGCTTTAGGATAAAGTCCGTGATTGCATCGTGGCGGATATACCTGTTCTTGTTGTCGTCAAAGAGATTGCCTTGGGCACTTTTGTTTTCTTCATACCAGTAGAGGGGGAAACATTGAGTGTCACCAGCAAAATGCAAGTCAGGAATGTTGTTTACTACAATAGAAGTGAGCCTCTTTGATGAACCAGCACAAGAAACACATATGGCATAATTGCTCTGTTTCTTTGGAAAGTATCTTTGCATTGCTCCGACACTTTCATTTAATATTTGTGGAAGGAAGAATAAATTTTGTGCGTTGAATGGACGATATGCACCTACGACAAAGAAACCATCCTCAATATTACATTTTTTGTTGCTTCTTGCATCCTTAATTAACGAAGCATTCCAACTTATATCATTTGAGTCGTAAATGACATCATCAATGGCTCCGTTATTTAGTCTTTCGCGTTGGTCGTTGTATGCATTGACCATTCTTTCAATGGTTTTTTGTAATGCTTGTTTTGATGAATTGTACACCCAAACATCACGACTTGTGCCCAGTCCACGAGCATATATTGATTCAAAGAACGCATTCCCTTGTTTGTTTTCTTTATCTCCAATAGGTGGGTATCCGTTAAAGGAATCATTTCGATGATTAATCCAGTCGCCTTGCTTGTTGGGATGAAGTGTATCCATTTGCAAGGTGGCAATGGAGTGTGACTTACGGATGATGTCGAGTTTCTGTTCACGGGATAAGTAGTCGCCTATGTCATGATAGTGGATAACAGCTTTACCCTCGTGCGGTTTCTTTACCAGCAGGGTGATGCTAACCGGTGTCCGGCTGCCGCTGCCGAATATCTTGCCGCCTTCACGTCGTGATAGTTCCCCGCTGGTACGTTGATTCCCTCGCAGGTTAAATACATATATCTCGGCAAACTCCTGCTCAATGCTCTTTCGGAAGCCATCTGCTGCATTAGTATCCAACCATGATCCATTGCTAACGAAGGCAATTATGCCGTAGTCATCTAAACGGTCTGTCGCATATCGGAATGCTTTTATGTATGAATCAAACATGGCATTTTTTGTATGAGCTTCCGATAGTTCGTTGTAGGTGTTCTGAATATGACTTTCTAACAATGGGTAGTGTTGATTTTGTGCATTGTCATTGGCAGATTTCTGCCCAATTGAATACGGCGGATTACCAATAATCACCGTGATGGGGCTGTCTAATTGCTTCTGCACGCGCTTGCTGTTCTCCACGAAGGGGGTCTCCAGGCCTTCCATCTCTTTTTGGCGGGTGTGGCCGCTCTGCTTGGCATACATCTGTTCACCCAGTTGGAAAGTGTCGGTGAGACAGATACCCGGAAAAGCGGTGTAGCTGTCTGTCTGCTGCAACAAGTCGTGATAGACATTTTCGATGTTGACACTGGCAATATAGTAAGCCAGCAGCACTATCTCGTTGGCGAAGATTTCATGCTGGTATTTGTATTCCAGGTCGCGGATGATGCCACTTTGCAACAGACGGGTGATGAAGGTACCTGTGCCGGTGAAGGGGTCGATAATCTTCACTCCGCGGTCGTTGAGCGAACGGCCGAAGTGCTCCTTCAACACATGCTCCACGCTGTGGATGATGAAGTCCACCACCTCGACCGGGGTATAGACGATGCCTAACTGCTCCTTCACCTTGGGGAAAGCGGTGGTGAAGAACTTGTCGTAGAGCTCCACCACAATCTTCTGCTTGGACTCGGCGTTGTCGATGCCCTTAGCCCTCTCTTGCACACTGTCATAGAACTTCTCAAGGCTTTTGTGGTCTTTCTCGTCTATTTTCTCGTTCAGCACGGCCACAATCCTGCTCATGGCCTTGCTGACAGGGTTGTTGGCCGTGAAGGCGTAGCTGTCGAAGAGGGCTTCGAACACTGGCTGTGTGATGATGTGTTGCGCCAGCATCTCCACCGCCTGTGCCTCGCTGACAGAGGGGTTGATGTCCCTATGCAGACCGCGCAGGAAGCGGTCGAAAGCCGTGCGGGCCTTGCTGTCGTCGGCTATCAAGTGGTTGATCTGCTCGATATGCCGCTCGGCAACCTTGGCCACGTCGCTGGCCCATTGCTCCCAATAACGCTTGCTGCCCACCTTCTGCACCATGCGGGCAAAGATGAGGTTTTGCAGTTGCTCAAAACGCATCTCCAACTGTGTCTGGTAGGCGGCTGTAGGCTCGGCAGCCGTAAGGCCGTCGCCATCGGACACATCGTCGCTTATGCCGCCGCCTTGGCCGATGAGCTTGCTGCCGGGACGTATCAATTGGATTGAATCCGGCCGACTCTTGTTCAACTCTATCTTGTTGACGGTGGCATTGAAACCGTCGTCGTGCGAGCGCAACGCCCGCAGAATGTCCCATACCACAGCGTATCTCTTGTTGTCGTCAAGTGCCTCCTCCGGGTCAATATTGCTCGGAACAACTATAGGAATAATGATATAGCCATATTTCTTGCCCCCGGCGCGGCGCATCACACGGCCAACACTTTGCACCACATCGACCTGTGAGTTCTTTGGCGATAGGAATATCACAGCATCAAGGGAAGGCACGTCGACCCCTTCGCTCAGGCATCGCACATTGCTTAACAGGTGACAGTCGAGCCCGTCTGTACGGGTATGCTTCAGCCATCCCAATTTGGCCTCGCGCGTGGCAGCCCCCATGCTGCCATCTACGTGGTCGGCCTCCACACGGACAAGCCCTTGGCGCTCATCGTTCGAAAGACTATTGAAATAGGCATCTTGACAGGCATTGAATGCTGTAGCTATGGCTTTGGATGTCCTGATGTTTTGGCAGAAAGCTACTGCACGGTGCATTGGCTGCGGGTCTATCTCGCGCAGCAGCCGGTTGTCGTAGCGGCTGCGCTTGCTGAGGGCGTTGATGACACCGATGAGTTTGGCCATATCGTCAGTGTCCACCTCTTTTCTTGTGGCATCGTCAAGCCCCGACAGTGCCACCCGCACCTCGTTGCTTACATCTTCTGGCTCTACGTTGAGTATGAGTACTTTGTAGTCGCTGAGCAGGTCTTTCTTCACAGCCACACTAAAATCAAGTCGATGGAACTCATCTCCATACAGGCCTTCATCGTCCATACTGCACAGATAAGCCTCCTTTTCACGCGCCCGCTTTTGGTCCTCATCCTTGTACAGACGCGGCGTAGCGGTCATGTACATACGCTTGCGTCCGTGGATAAAATTGTTGTCATGCACTCTGACGAAGGCACTCTCGTCGTCTCCTTTGAGGGTGACCCCGGTGGTGCGATGGGCTTCGTCGCAGATGATAAGGTCGAACGTCAGATTATCTCCTACGGCTCGTTGTGCCGCGGCGATTCGCTCGATGCTCTGGTAGGTGGAGAACACCACCAGCATGCCTTTGCGTTTGTCCTGCTGTAGGGCGAGGAAGTTGTGCTTGATCTGCTCCACGCTGGTGGAGGCGGGGAAGGCCAGCTCCTCGACGGTGGTGATGTTGGTGTCGTCGTCCTTGCTGTGGGTGCGTGATACCTCGCTGTCGGAACAGATGCACAACGGACGTATGGGCTTTTGCGCGTCGAGGCTCCATTCACGTAGGGTCTGGCCCAGCAGAGCGATGCTGGGGACGAGGAAGAGCACTTTCTGGTTGCGTAAAGTATTCTTGTTTGCCGCTGCAAGGGCTTCGGCAATGCGCAGGGAGGTGAAGGTCTTGCCAGTGCCACAAGCCATGATGAGCTTGCCTCGGTCGTGGTCCTTAAAGTAGTTGAGGGCGTCATCGATGGCATTTTGCTGATGTTTCATCACTTCCTTTTTCTTGGTGACGGCCTTCTGGCCAGTAATGCCCTTGTCCAATTCCTCCCAGTCCACAGGCATCTCGGCCAGCTCGTTCAGATGTAGTATGGCAGCCGGTATCATCTGCCCTTTGAAACTCTCGGCTGCGGTGGTAGTAAATCCCCCCTCGGTGGTATCGATCCATAGGCGGAACGCGAAGTAGTGCTGTTTGCCTTCGTCATCGGTAAAAGCCCGCGCCGAAGAAGTCAAAAACGTGTCGGTGTCGCTCTTGTCAATCTTTGCATCGGCGAGGTAGCATTTGCATTGGATGGCCCAATAGCGGCCGTCGTTGGTCTGTGCCACAAGGTCAATTCCGGCATCGTGTGCGGAGATGCTTAGGCGGTAAGGAAAGACGCTCCACGTCCATACTTGCTGTAGCTCGTTGCAATAGGGCGGGATGGTGAGGAGCATCGCCTGCATGAGGCGTTCAAAACGTTTGCCTTTGTCGGCTTCGGAATGGGATTGGTTGCGGTAGCGGTTGATTACTTTCTCAAAATTGCTCATGATGCTTGGTCTATTTTGGGTGGGCGTTTTGCCTTTCCAAGCACCACAAAAAAAACCGTGAACTCTTGTCTAATGCTGAGGCTCTGGACTGCCTATAGTACCAACAGAAAGCTCACGGTATGCCCGTGAGCGTTTCTTGCTTTCTGCGGTACTAATTTGAAATTGTCCAGATTCCAGCATTAGTTGAAGGCAAAAACGCTTCTAATTAATATGTTTGTTATCTACAGTTCTTTTTGTTTTATACCATAATAGTATTGTTTTAGTTTGTCGGTGCAAAGATACGAAGATTATTTGAATCGGCGGGATTTTTTTTATCAATGTTTTCAAAGTCTCATTCCCTGATTGGGGTTGACTCTTGTTTGTGATTGACAATTGCCGATTGTTGGCTTTGTATTGTTGCTACTGCTGTTTTTTGAGCGATGTTGCGCCACTCGTTTTCCCTTCGTTTCCTTTTAATGGTCAGTTATTTGTTACGCTCTTCGAGCGCGCCGCGTTGTCACGACGGCGAGACTTGGTTTCTTTTCTTTTTTTTGGGTTGGTTGTCTTGTTGCTCGACTCAGTTTCTTTTTTTTATCATGCCTGTTGTTCTGTGATTTCTTTTCATATTCCGACAATTGGTTTGATTGGATGGACAAGTGAACCAAGAGTCTCCCCCTATCCCCAAAACAAGTTGCATTTTTGCGGCTCATTTTGCTTGTAGGGAACTATTGGTTTTTCTCACACTCTCCTCATTCCGCATAAATGGAATCATGATATGGTATAAGGTCGTTACTATTGGATGCTCTCATAACGACTTGCAGCATTTACAAAGCATCTTGCGCACCAGTCCGCTTATTTCAACCGACTGCCTTTGTTCGTGCATCGCCTCCCCACCTTTCAGAGGTTTTTTACGAGGTTTGCGGGCAAAGGGTGTGATGCCTATCACGCATCGGACGTATAATCCCGCACATCTCGGATTGCTCTGCGGTCTCTCCTTGCGGGATGTTGTGCGATACGTGGCTTTAAGTCCACTCGGCATCGGGTGTGCCTCTCTGTCTTCCTCCGCTCGGTATGATTGTTCCGCAGGTTAATCAGTGTTTCAAAGTCCTTTAACAATTTAGCCATCCTTGCCGTAGTGCTTGCAAGAATGGCTGTGTGAATTGTTGAGGGATTCCTCCCTTATATCTTTTCAACATTCATCCGGCTGCACTACTAACCATGATGGTTGACTAAATCGTCTCTTGATTTCGACTGCAAAATTACAAACAATTTCTTAATCCACAAAATTAATTTTCAGTGGTTTGCACGCGCGTACACCTGCACGCGCGTATCCGCGTACATTATAAATGCGGCGGTCTGTTCAAAAAAATTGATAGATGGTAAAAAAATGCAAAAAAAACACAAAATAAAGTTCCTGTATCGGAAACTTTTTGTATCTTTGCAACGTAATAAAGATAAAGAAATGAGCATTGAGGTCGCATATCTGCAAGAAGCACAGGAGTTTATTGAAACAATGCCTTCCAAGGCAAGATTGAAAATGCTCCACAATATCAGTATGGTGCAGATGGGTGTGAAAGACACACGCATTTTCAAGAAACTTGGAGATAGTGACATTTGGGAGTTTCGCTCGGAATATGATGGCAACGCATACCGCTTGCTATCTTTTTGGGACAAAACACAGAAATCGTTGGTTGTCGCAACACACGGTTTCGACAAGAAAACACAGAAAGCCCCACAGAACGAAATAAGACACGCAGAACAAATAAGAAACGAATACTATAAAACCCGATAGCAATATGAAGACAATGACACACGAAGAAATGCTTGACAAATACGTCGGCAAAGTTGGCACTACTGAAAGAGTAGAGTTCGATGCAGAGGTGCTGGCAAAGGCTCAAGAATACCTCATTGGCAATGCCATCAAACAAACCCGTAAAAAACAGGGACTGACACAAGAACAATTAAGTGAAAGAATGGGTATTCAGCGTGCCGCAGTCTCAAAACTCGAAAGCGGCAAAAGTATCACATTTTCTTCCATCATCCGTGCATTCCAAGCTCTCGGCGTGAAAACCGCAGACCTCGACCTTGGTGAATATGGCAGGGTGGCACTTTGGTAAAAACCAAGCATTTTCGTGTTCAAAAAATGCTTTTTAAGAACCAAATTCAAGAACAAACGAATAACTAACTGATAAACAGACGCAATAAAAAGCAAAAACGCTTCTAATTAATATGTTTGCTATCTACAGTTCTTTTTGTTTTATACCATAATAGTATTGTTTTAGTTTGTCGGTGCAAAGATACGAAGATTATTTGAATCGGCGGGATTTTTTTATCAATGTTTTCAAAGTGTCGTTCCCTGATTGGGGTTGACTCTTGTTTGTGATTGACAATTGCTGATTGTTGGCTTTGTATTGTTGCTACTGCTGTTTTTGAGCGATGTTGCGCCCATTCGGTCGCGATACCGTATATTGCTTGTACGGTGTTATGGATGCTCTCACCTCTACGAGGTGATTTATAGAATTGCCAGCGCCTCCCCCTTTGGGGTAGCGTCGCTTGGGTGTTGTTCCGTTGCTCTCGGTTCGGTCCGTATTCCTCACTGCTCTAATTCTTCTCTTATTCTTTTCCTTTTTTCGAAGGGGGAATGCTTTGCCATGTAATGGACAAACGGTCGGCAAGGGGCGAGGATAGGGTTGTGCAGAAGCTTTGCTGCGGGGACAAAAAAAGAGACCGCCACGGGGGCGGTCTCTGAGGGTTATGCGACGTGGTGCCGCGCGGCAGGCGGGTTACTTGCCGATGGTGATTTCGATGCGGCGGTTCTTGGCGCGGCCTTCGGGGGTGGCGTTGCTCTCGGCGGGTTCGGTCTCGCCCTTGCCGATGGCAGTGATGCGGTTGGCGGGAATGCCTTTTTCAACAAGCATCTTCTTGATGTTGTTGGCGCGGTTTTGTGAGAGCTTCATGTTGGAGGCGTCGCTGCCCACGTTGTCGGTATGGCCGGTGATGGTCACTTTGACATCGGGGTTCTTGTCCATGATGTTTTTGAGGTTGGTCCAGGAGTCCTCGTTCAGCTGTCCGAAGATGGGCATGTCCTTGGCGGTTTCGAAGTAGGCGATGTCCTTGTAGCCGGCCACGAAGGCGGCTTCTTCGCGCACGCGCTGTTCGGCACGGGCGCGCTCGCGGGCTTCGGCCTCGGCTTTGGCGCGGGCTTCGGCAGCGGCGCGGGCTTCAGCTTCGGCTTTGAGACGGGCTTCGGCTTCGGCTTTGGCGCGGGCTAAGGAGTCTTTCTCGGCTTGGGCTTTGGCAAGGGCTTCGGCCTGCTCTTTGGCTTGGGCTTCGGCTTTGGCGCGCTCGGCGGCGTGGACGCGGGCTATGGAGTCGGCAACGGCCTGTGCGCGGGCTTCGGCTTCGGCTTTCTCCTTGGCGATGGCTTCGGCTATGGCGCGTTCTTCGGCGGCTTTGCGTTCGGCTTCGGCCTGAGCCTCGGCGGCCAGACGTTCGGCCTCGGCCTGAGCGGCGGCGGCCTCTTCGGCGGCGCGGATTTCGCGCCAGTCAACGTTGCGGCCCATGCCTATGCGGAGGGCGATTTTGATACCGGCTTCGAGGGGGTTGACGTTTTTGACGCGGTCGGTGGTGAAGGTGTTGTTGTAGACGGAGTTGTAGGTGAGCTGCATGGCTTGGTTGTCGGCAGTGGTGTTGATGTTGTTGAAACCGTATTTGCCGTAGATGCCGAGGTAGATGCCGAGGGCGTCGGAGCAGTTGATGTCGAAACCGAGGTCGCAGACGGCGCTCCAGGTGATGTTGGCAAGGCGGAGGTCGCCTTTGTATTTGTCGGAGGAGTATTTGCCGAGGTTGTGAGCGGGCATGTCGTCGTAGGTGACGTTGGTGCGGGGCATGTAGGCGGAGCGGCTGTAGTTGCCTTCAGTCACTTTGTAGGTGCCAAAGCGGGGAAGGTCGAGGGCGGCGCCGAGGCCCATCTGGAAGGAGCTCTTGGGCCCCATGGGGGCACGGAAGAGGAGTTCTAAGGGCACGCTGAAGAAGACGGCCTGCTGGGCTTCGCGGAGGTCGAAGAGGTTGGTGGAGACGTCGGCTGCATAGACGGCGCCGGGGAGCATGATGCCATTTTCGACGATGGTGTAGTTGTACTTGGCGGAGCTGGCAAGGGTGCTGGCTTCGATGCCAAGGCCGAGTCCCCAGTGGTGGTTGAACATGTATTGATATTGTATGCCGGCAATGCCGCCGAAGCCGATGTGATAGGTGCCGTCGACGGGTTTGTAGAGCATGGTGTTGACGCCTCCGCCAAGATAGAGCTGGAGGTTGTTGTTGTGGTCGACCATTTGGGCCGAGACGGCTGTGGTGGCCGTCAGAAGCATGATTGCTATGATAAATTTCTTCATAATTATTACTTTAGAATTAAGAATTAATATGCGCGTTCGCGAAAGGTCCGCAGCTGGTTGCCGGTGGGTGTTGTTCGCGTTCGCTTTATGTTAGCGGAGGGTTTCCGCTTAGAGTTTGACGGTTTTAGCGGTGAAACCATCGACGTTGATCATATAGGTGCCTTGAGGCATGTTGGTCATGTCGATTTCATACTCGTAGCCGTTGAAGGTGGTGCGGACCACGGCGGCGCCGTAGCTGTTGTAGACGGTGAGGAGGTGTTCCTCGGTGCCGAAGCCGTTGAGCTTGACCTTGGCGGTGTTGACAACGGGGTTGGGGAAGGTGGTGATGCTCTTGGTGGCTACGGGTTCATCGGCGAAGGTGATGGGGCAGATGAACTGCTCGGAGGGTGTGCCTTTGTTGACGAGGAGGGAGTAGCTGCCGTTGAGGTAGCCGCGGGGGTCCTGGTAGTAGGGTTTGGTGGCGCCCTCGATGGGGTTGTCGTTCAGGTACCACTGGTAGGTGTTGAAGAGGTTGTCGCGGTTGTCGACGCTGACAACGTCGTTGAAGGCACGGACGAGGTAGTCGCTGGAGAGGCTGACTTTGATGATGGTGTTGAAGTAGACTTCTTTCATGACTTCATTGCCGATGGCGATGCGGAGGGCATAGGAGCCGGGAGCGCAGTTGACGGGGATGTCGAAGGTGATGTTGACGGTGTTGGAGCCATCGGGGAGAACGATGAAGGAGGTGCCGTTCTGGAAGCCCTGTGCAATGGCGTTGTCGTCGAAGGTGAGGGTGTAGTAGGTGGGAGTGCCTTGGGTGAGGGTGAAGGAACCGTTGAATTGGGAGCCGGGGCAGAGGTGTGTGGTGGCAATGAGGAAGCCGTGGTTGCCGAAGGTGGTGTCGATGATGGTGGGCATGATGATTTTGCCAGCGGTGGAGTAGACGTAGAAGTCAGGGGCAAGATAGTTGTTGTTGGGGTCGTTTTCGATCTGGAAGGCGAAGGTGATGGTCTTGTTGTCGCCGGCGTCGGGGGTGTCGTAGTTGGCACGGGAGACGAGGGTGACGTTGTCGTTGTTGACGACGTTGGTGGGTATGGCATCGACGAGGACGATGGCATCGGTGGTGCCGTCATATTCTTTGACGAGCTGGACTACGCCGCTCTCATAGGTGAGTTTCAAGGGGTGGATGTTGGAGGTGTAGATGCGGGTGCTGGTGTCGACCACGGTATAGTTGCGGTTCTGGGGACCATAGAGGTAGGAGTAGACGCTGACGGGCTTGTCGGCGCCGACGTTGGGGTCGTTGAAGGAGGCGGTGGCACGGTAGTTGACAGTGTCGCCGGCGACGACTCCGAGGAGTTCGCCAGTGGCGGCGATGTTGCAGATGATGGTGCCGTCATAGGTTTTGTCGCTCTGGATGATGACCATGGGGGCATAGAGCTGGAGAGGTGTGATGTCGGCAGTGAGAATGATGTCGGCAGGGGCAAGGTAGTTGTTGGCGTTGTCGGTGCCATAGAGGGTGTAGTGAACGATGACGTTCTTTTCATTGCCGACGTTGGGGTCTTCAAAGTAGGCAACGGCAGAGGGGGAGATGTTTTCGCCCTCGATGACACCGTTGAGGGTGCCAACGGCGGTGATGAGGTTGGTGGCATAGGTGCTGCCGGTGTAGACCTTGGTGGTGTCGATGACGGTGCCGGTGATGGTCAGCGGCTTGGGGGTGATGGCAGCGAAGAGGGTGTCGTTCTGGGGAGCGATATAGTAGATGGAGTCTGTGCCGCCAAGGGTGTAGGAGATGACAACGGGTTTGATGCCGCCGACGCCGGCAGTGATGTACTCGGCATGGGCGTTGATGACCACGTTGCTGTGGTTGGTGTCAACACCAACGAGGGCGCCGGTATGGGAGATTTGGGCGCTGGTGGTTCCGTCATACACTTTGGTGGTAACAATTTGGGTGGGATCGTCGTTGCTGATCGTCAGTTGGGTGGATTGGGCCCACAACGATGATGCAACAAGGCACATCATGCAGAGGAATGAAAGTGCCTGTTTCTTGGCAGAAGATGCCGAAAAAATGTGATACTTTGTCATAATGTATTGTATTAATTATTGTTGCTATTACAAGTGCAGATTGTTTGCACAATGCAAAGATACGTTTTTTTTTTAAATCTACATGGATTTTAAGCAGATTTTTTGTTGTTGTTTTTTACCGGGCGGGGTCGGTGGAGGAATCGGACAAAAACGAAGCCGTGCAAACCCTCCGTTTGCACGGCTTGGAACGGTGGATAGTAAGAGAATTATTGTACTATCAGTCTGCGGGTTATTGCGTGTGTCCCATTGTTGAAAAGGACGGTGTAGCTGCCCGGAGAGAGACGGTCGGTGCGGAGGGAGAAGACGATTTTGCCAGCGGTCTGGAGTGTGCAGTTGTGGACGGTGCGTCCAAGGTTGTCGAAGATGGTGACACGGTAGGTGCCGCCGTCGGCAAGGTCAATGTCGATGTTGGCCTGTGTGGATGAGGGGTTGGGGTAGAACTGGCCAAAGAGGGATTCACCGTTGTCGCCGGGGCAGTCTATGCCGGTGAGGTGGGGCTCGACGGTGTCGGGTGTGGTGCGTGTGGCATCGAAGAGGAAGGTGATGTCAGTGGCAGGAAGGGGCATGGTGTCGAAGTCGTAGAGGGTGCTGTCTATGAGGGCAACGGTGTCAAGCTGGCCGGTGTAGTAGTAGCTGAAGTAGCCCGCTTGGTGGGCGGTCATGGGCTTGGTGATGGTCTTGCCGTTGTTGGAAGTGGCGGAGAGGTAGTATTCTACCTTCACGACGGTGTCCACCAGTGTGGGGACGGTGTCGTAGGTGTAGGTGGTGTCGTAGACGAAGGTGTAGGTGGTGTCAACGATGTAGGCTGTGGAGTCGGCGTTGAGGGTGCTGTCTATCACAGCGATGCTGTCGGTGATGGTGATGTGTGGCACGGTGTTGACAACGTCGCGCATAAAGGTGCTTTGCGGGCGGGGCATGAAGCCGTAGTAGCGGTTGCCGTTGGCTTTGAGGTTGAGGGTCTGCCACTCGCTGCCGGCAATGCGGTAGATGCATTCGGCATGTGCGATGCCACTGCGGTTGGTGATGATGGCGCTGACGGGCATGGAGTCCTGGATGGCATTGGCACACCCGACGATGCTTTTGTGGATGATGCGCACGGGGTTGTCGGCAGGAATCTGCTTGGTGACACAGTGGATGGCACCGCCGGAGCCGTCGAAATCGCGCACGTCGACAGGGTAGATGGTGTAGCCGGGATAGGCCTTGCTCAAAGAGTCAATGTTCTTGCGGTCCCATTCGGCAGTGGGGATCCCGTTGGTGACGGTGGAGAAGCAGGGCTGGAGGATGAGGTCGTTGACGAAGGTGTGGTTGCTATAGGTGCGGGTGTAGTTGAGGCCGTAGTCGTCCTCGCTGCTGAAGTTGTTTCCATAGTTATTCTTGGGGAAGGGGATGGTGGATTTGTAGTAAGGACGATTGAAGAAGGAGGTGTAGGAGCAGAGGGAGTCGATGTTGCGGGCCCCGGTCTGGTAGTCCTCCCAGTAGCGGTAGTTGTCGGGCATGACGGAGAAGACGAAGCCGTTCTCTTCCCACATGTCGGCGTAGAGGTCGATGTGGCCAGTGCCTCCATCGTGTTCGTAGGCGGGCATGATGTGGGTCTCACGCTGGCCGACGAGGCTCCGCAAGGCCTCGCGGCATCTGGAAGGGCTGAGAGGGGTCTTATTGATATATTCCATGGAGTTTATGTCTCGGCCGTTCCAGATGAGCTGGCCGTAGATGTCGCCATTGGTGGAGTAGACAGCATCGCTGGTGAACAGGCTGCCGACGCCGTCTACCAGGCAGTTGCCGCCTTCCCATTCAAAGGTGTTGATGTAGTTGGGGATGCCCATCTGCTGGCGGATGAGTGAGGGCAGGGAATCGTCGAGGGCGCGTCCGGGAGAGTATTCAAAGTCCATCATGGCCACGCTGTCTTGGTCGCCGTAATAGAAGCAGATGGGACCGCAGTCGCGGTACCAGAAGGCGTTGCCCGGCCCGATGATGAATCGGACATTGTTATGGAGGAGATTCATCCGTGTCAGCGTGCGCAGCACCTTGGCGGTGTCGGAGGCCTGCTCCACGCGGACCCATGCTTCGGCATGGCCTTTCTGGATGCCGTCCATGAGGTAGAAGAACACCCTGCCCATGGTTGAGTTGGTGTCCATTACGCCGTAATAAGGGCCATAGAGATGCATACTTTCCCAGCCGGCAGTGCGGTTGTAGCGGAAGTATTCGGCAATGCCTGTAAACAATGGGTCGGCGGCATAGTAGCCTGAGCCCAGATTGGTGTCAGGCATATAGGTGTAGTATGGCGTCACCACCACGGCACGCACCTCTTCCCACTCTCCGGGGAACCAGATGCGGTCGTAGGGCAGCTCTTTGGCGGCATTGCCTTTCACCTCGGCGGTGGCGGAGGCAAGAGGTATTTTGCTGTTGAGGTATTCTTTTGAGTAGTCTCGCTTTTGTTTTGTCAAACGCCACTCTTTCTGCATTTGTTCGACGGTTGTGGCGTTCTGGGCCATTACGGCAAAGCCCATAACCAGGACGGCTATGGCTGTAAGAAAACGTTTCATAGGATATTAAGTACTAAAAGATAATTGTTTTTTACAAAAGAGACGTGCCTTAGGGCACGCCTCTTTTGGATTGTTGATATGGTTTAGCGACCTTTCAGGCCGAGGATCTCGCGGGCTTCGTCGCTGTTGGCCACTTCGCGGCCCAGGAGTTTGGCCATGCGGACCACCTTGTCCACCAGTTCGCCGTTGCTCTTGGCCAGCACGCCGCGTTCCAGATAGAGGTTGTCCTCGAAACCCACACGCACATTGCCGCCCATCACGATGGCGGGGGCTGCCAGCTGGAAGGCGTAGCGGCCAATGCCGGTGGCGGTCCAGGTGCTGCCGGCGGGGATGTTCTTCACCAGCCAGCAGAGGTTGTCGACGGTGGCGGGGGTGCAGCCAGGCACGCCGAGAACAAAGTTGAACTGCATGGGTGCGCCGGGCACCTGGCCTTTGCGGGCCATGTTCAGGATGGTGTCGAGGTGCCCCATCTCAAAGCATTCGTATTCGGGTTTGATGCCGCGCTCCATCATGCGCTTGCCGAAGGCACGCATGGTGGGCATGGTGTTGTCGAAAATCTCGTCGCCGAAGTTGCAGGTTCCGCAGTCCAGAGTGGCCATCTCCGGCAGGGGAGTGGTGTCCGTGCTTTGCAGGCGCTCTTCGGGCGACATGCCGACGGCACCGCCGGTCGAGGGAATCAGGATGACATTCGGGCACTCCTTGTAGATGGCCTCTTCGCACTCTTGGAAACGCTCACGGCTCTGTGTGGGGGTACCGTCGTCAAAACGCACGTGGAGGTGGACGATGGCAGCTCCGGCGTCGACGGCCGACTTGGCTTCGCGAACAATCTCCTCGACAGTGTAAGGCACGGCGGGATTCTGCTCTTTTGTAACTTCTGCACCGCAGATAGCGGCAGTGATAATCAGTTTATCCATGGTATTGTTGTATTTAAATAATTATTACTATTTGGGTTTAAAATGCAAAGATACAAAAAAAAATTGTATCTTTGCAAAAAATATTGTTCAATGCTGATACTCGGTATAGACCCTGGCACACAGATATTGGGATATAGCCTCCTCGACACCGACGGTTCCAAACCCCGCTTGGTGGTCATGGATGTGCTTTATCTGCGCAAAATTGCCGACTTCCATCTCCGCATCCGCAAAATCTTCGACACCACCCAGCGCATCATAGACTCCTACCACCCCGACCATCTGGCCATCGAGGCCCCTTTTGCCGGCAAGAATGTGCAGTCCATGCTCAAACTCGGCAAGGCCCAGGGTGTGGCCATCGGAGCTGCCATCAGCCGCGACCTTTCCTACACCGAGTATGAACCCTCAGCCGTCAAACAGCGCGTCACCGGCAGCGGCAATGCCGCCAAGGAGCAGGTGGCCGCCATGTTGCAATCCATCTTTGGGTTCAACAACCTGCCTCAGTACCTCGATGCTTCCGATGCCCTCGCCGTGGCCTACACCTGCCACCTTGAACTCACCGACCCCTTGGGCGACATCCGCCGCGAGCTCAAGCACTCGGCTGGCCACAAGTCGCGCAAGCAGCAATGGTCCGATTTCGTCATGCAAAATCCTGAACTTGTCAACAATTAAAATCCATTATCATGAGCACACAACAAAAATCCTTCTCCTCCAGTCTTGGAGCCATCATGGCCGCCGTGGGTTCGGCCGTGGGTCTTGGCAATATATGGCGTTTCCCCTACACCTGTGGCAAATATGGTGGCGGAGCCTTCCTGCTTGTCTACTGCTGCTTCGTCTTCCTCATCGGCTCCGTGCTGATGATGTCCGAGTTCATCATTGGCCGCCGTGCTCAGCATACCCCCGTCAAGGCCTTCCAGACCCTTGCTCCGCGCCACAAAGCCTGGGGTCTCCTCGGTCTGCTGGGCATCGTCACCAGTTTCTTCATCCTGTCGCAGTATCTTGTCCTTTCCGGCTGGACTACGAGCTATGTCTGGGACTCCATCACCGGCACCCTGGCTTCGTTAGGCACCAGTGCGGCGCCCATCTCCGACTATTTCGCCCAATTCTCCTCCCATCCTTGGCGTCCCGCCCTCTTTCTGGTGATTTTCTCCGTCCTCGTCCTTGTCATCATTCTCTGCGGGGTGCAGAAAGGCATCGAGACCTTTTCCAAAGTCCTCATGCCCGTCCTTGTGGTGTTGATACTCATCCTTTGTGTGCGCAGCCTCACCCTTCCCGGAGCTGCCAAAGGGGTTGAATATCTTTTCTCGCCCGACTTCTCCAAACTCACCGGCGAGGGCATCCTTGCCGCCCTGGGCCAGGCTCTCTTCTCCCTCAGCGTGGGCATGGGTGTAATGCTTGTCTACGGCTCCTATGTTCCCGTCAATGAGAATATCTTCTCCACGGCCATGTGGATTACCGTCTGCGACACCCTCATCGCCATCCTTGCCGGCGTCGCCATCTTCCCCGCCGTTTTCAGCTGTGGCTTCGACCCTGCGGGCGGTCCGGGGCTTGTCTTCTGTGTGCTGCCCAATGTCTTCAACACCATGGGTACCGCCGGCATCGTCTTTTCGGTCATCTTCTTCGTGCTTCTCACCGTGGCGGCCCTCACCAGTGCCATCTCTCTCCTTGAGGCCCTCACAGCCACCTTCTCCGAGCACACCCGCTCCCGCCGTTATGTCGGTGCGCTGCTCTTCTTCCTCCTCACCACAGCCCTGGGCGTGGTCTTCTCCCTCTCCTTCGGCACCCTCTCCCACATCAAGATTGCCGGTCTCACCCTCTTCGATTTTATCGACGGGGTCAACAGCATCTACCTCCCGCCCATCTGTGCTCTCGGCACCATCATCTTCCTCGGATGGGTGATGCCCGATGCCGACGTCCGCGACGAACTCTCCAACCACGGCACTCTCAGCATCCGCTTCTACGGCCTCTTCCGCTTCATTGCCCGCTATGTCGCTCCCTTGGCCCTGCTTGTTGTCTTCGTCTCCGGCATTACCATGTAACTTTATCGATTGAACATGAACTATAAACTCTTTCCCGCTCTGGTCCTCTTGCTCTCGCTGGCCGGGTGCCACCACACCAAACCCAAGGTCTACGACCCCTCCTACGTCAAGTTCGAGGCCTCCTACAATCCCTACCTCGAAAACCAGTTCTACCCCTCCCTCATCATGGGTGTGGCCAGCCTCAGCGACAAGAATTTCGGCTTCAACGACACCAACGCCCTCTTCTCCGTCTCCGTCACCGCCCCGGTGAGCAACTCCGTCCTCCGCATCACCATCGACTCCTCCAACCTCAACTACGTCACCATCTTCCAGGAAGTCCTCCCCGTCAAAGATACCCGCTACACCTTCCATCCCTCCATCAAATGGAAGTACGACCAACTATATAAAATCCGCCAGCAAGGCACCACGGACCTCACCTTCACCTGCTTCATCAACGACGAGGAAGTCGATGTGAAAAACGTCCGCATCAACTACCGCTCTGCCAACGACTGCCTCCTCAGCGTCATCGACGACGATGGGCACCTCCACGACTTCCGCTGGCTCTTTGCCGCCTACGTCAACGAGGAACACCCCTTCATCGACAGCATCCTCACCGACATCGTGGACCAAGGAGTGGTCTCCCGTATCACGGGCTACCAAAAGGATGCACAGAGCGTCGTCAGCCAGGCCGAGGCCATCTGGTACTACGCCCTCGAGCGTGGCATCACCTATTCCTCCATCTCCTGCACCTCCTCGCCCACCAAGCATGCCAACGTCCAGCACATCCGCTTCTTCGACCAGGTCTACAACACCCGCCAGGCCAACTGCGTCGATGCGTGCGTCTTCTTTGCCTCCATCATGCGCAAGATTGGGTTGAAACCCGTCATCTTTGTCGAACCCTGCCACGCCTACCTCGGCTACTACACCGACAACCGTCGCCGCACCCTCAAACTGCTCGAAACAACCATCACCAGCTGGGCCGACTTCCCCGCCCTGACGCGCAACTACAACGAGACCATGGAGCGCGACCCCAATGCCAAGGGCAGCGAACGCATCTCCGCAGCTATGAACGCCAAATACACCAAATACCTCACCACCACGGAAAAGAAGCAGTGGGAGGAAGGCACACTCTCCTTCCCGGCCTTCAAACGTGCCGTGGCCCACGCCCTCTTCCTCAAAGCCACCGACTACGACAAGGACAACTACAAAAACAACCGCAAATACTTCACCAGTGCCGCCAACCCCACCTACCAGCAACTCGACATCGAGCTGCTGCGCAAGATGGTGCAGCCCATCAATGGCTGAACTTTAACCTCCGCCTTCTTCAACCGCATCCCGACAAAAAACACAGAGCCACCCGCATGGATGGCTCTGCATTTTTTAACTATTGCAAGGAGGTCAGTCCTTGATATTGGGCTCTTCAAGGCCCAGGTGTTTCTTCTTGTCCACCACCTTCAGGTACAGGCCAATCAGCAGGGCTGCCACGCCGAGGGCTGCCAGCATCACTAATGCCCAGGTGTAGTTCAGCTCGTCCGGCTTGGCATCGGCGGGGTTGGTGCTGGTCAGCACATTGCCGATAAGGATGGGGAACAGCCAGAGACCGATGTTCTGAATCCAGAAGATGAGTGCGTAGGCCGAGCCGATAATCTTCTCGTCCACCAGCTTAGGCACCGAAGGCCACAGGGCGGCGGGCACCAGCGAGAACGAAGCTCCCAGCACCAGGATGGTCACGTAGGCCACCACCGTGCCACCCACGGCGCTGCCCTTGAACAGCGGCAGGATGAAGGCGAAAGTGAGGTGGCAAAGCACCAGCAGGATGGAACCAATCATCAGCATCGAAGCAGCCTTGCCCTTGTGGTCAACATAGTTGCCCAGGATGGGGGTGATGGCCACAGCCAGCAGCGGGAACACAGCGAAGATGGTCTCCGCCGTGCCGCGCATGTAACCCATGTAGCAATACACCACCAGGGCCACAACAGCCAAGCACATCAGGCCATACTTCATGCCTTTCTTCTTCGAGAAATTACTTGCAAAAGCGCAAACAGCCACCAGCAGCATGATGATGTACTGGACAATAGTCACCGAGCTGCCACCCCAGAAAGTGGAGGGGTCAGCCTCGTTGAGCGTCAGGTTGCACTGCAGCATGTTCACAGCATATTTCTGGAAGGGGAAGATGGCGCTGTAGTAAAGCACACACAGCAAGGCCACCAGCCAGAAACCAAGGCTGGAGAAGATCTTGCCAATGTCGCTGATTTTGAACGGGTCGTCCTTCTCCTCGGCCTCGCCCGTCTGAGCGTCGAGCTTCTTGTCCATGAAGAAGTAGGTGACAAACATGATCAAGGCAATGCACAGCAGCACCACGCCGAAGGCCACCGAGCGGCTCACATTGATTTCGCCGCCCAGCTTGGCAAAATAGGGCGAGAAAATCATGCAGGTGGCCACACCCAAACGGGCTAACGCCATCTCGCTGCCCATGGCCAAAGCCGTCTCGCGGCCCTTGAACCATTTCACTATACCGCGGCTCACCGTGATGCCGGCCATCTCAGCGCCGCAACCAAAAATCATGAAACCGATGGCTGCCACCTTGGCTGATGCGGGCATGCCGCGATAGAACGGCGACACTCCCAGCTCGTCGAACAACGGTATGTAGTTCAGATTGTTGGTGAACCAGTTCTCAAGACTGCTGCCCATAAAGGAGGGGCTGATGGCATAGTACTTGATCAAGCCGCCCACCAGCATCACTGCGCCCGACAGCACGGCGGTGAAACGCACGCCCATTTTGTCGAGAATGATGCCCGCGAAAATCAGGAAGAAGACAAACACGTTCAGGAACGTCTCTGCTCCCTCCATCGTGCCGAAGGCCTTCGAATCCCATCCGCGGGTCGATTCCATCAGGTCCTTGATGGGTGACAAAATGTCCATGAAAATGTAGGCACAGAACATCGCCAGTGCCAACAGCAACAGGGCTATCCATCTCATAGCAGCACTGTCGCGAAGAGTTTTAACGTTTTCTGTCATAATTGTATTGTATTTTTGTTGTTTAATTCTCTTCAAGTGTTTGGAGTTGCAAAATTACGAAAAAAAATCGTATTTTTGCATGTTCTCTAAATAAATATTTCAAAAAAAACGCAGTCTGCGCCAACCCGTTGCCGCGCTTTTCAGGCGCGTGGCTATGCCGGTGCCTTCGCGAATGGTTTAGCCACAATCAGTTGCATCCCACCTCTTCGGCCCTCGCTGCGGCATCCTTCGGACGGACTTCCCGGTCGGTCTCGCCGTGTTCAGCGGTGGATGGTTGGGTCGGCCCCGCTTCGCTCCTTGCGGGTCGTTTGTCTTACATTTCCTCAACATTTATCCCTTTCTCTTTGGGAAAACGGACTGCCATGTGTGGGAGGAGTAAGCGGCAAGGAGTGGACAGGCGCCGATGCTGCGTCAGGACATTAAAAATCCCCAGCCGAGAGGGCCGGGGATGTCATGAAGCATGAAAAAGATAGTTTTATTAATCTCAATTAGAAGCAGTATCTTAAACTGAGGGCTATGCCTAAGCCGAAGCCGCTTGCATGGCCGAGGAAGTCCATTTGCGGACGGAAGTCGAGAGATACCTGCAGGGGGATGCTGAATTTGTATTCAATACCGATTTGACCATCGAGACCGATACCGAAATTGTCGTCCTGGTATTTGCCGGTATAGAGACCAGCGTTGGCACCGAGACCAACGTACCAGCCAAGGCCGCCGCTGATGTTCCAGTTCCACTGGTAGATACCGGTCAGGTTGAAGTAGGTGCCATGTTCTGTGTAGTTGTGCCAGCCAAGGTCGAGTTCTAAGCGGTTGGCCGAGCCGAGGGCCTGCTGGTAGGAGAGTTCAGCCGCAGTGCTGTTACCGAAGGCTCCGCGGACACCGATGGCGTGTTGTGCGTTGCCGGCAAAGCTGAGGGCAACGACAGCGAATAAAAGTACAAAAACTTTCTTCATAATGATGTTGTTTTAATAATGTTAGTAATGTTTGTTTCGTTGTTTGCTTGTTATTACGAATTGCAAAAATACGAAAAAAACAGGAATTGTGATTTTTTTTTTGTATTTTTGCACTCTATTTTATGCGCGGCGGCGCAGCCGCCGCGCATAAAAATGGTTGTAAAACAGATAAATGTAATTATTCTAAGTTATGAATATAAATATAGTTCAACACGACATTGTGTCCAACAATCCCGAGGAGAATTTGAAATGGATTATCGAGGAACTTGACCGCCCCGAAAGCAAGGAGGCGTTGCTGACGGTGTTCCCCGCCTGCACGCTGTGCGGAGCCCCGCTCTACGGCTCGGTGGCTTACACCGACTTGCAGAAACGCGCCCAGGCGGCTTTGCAGGAGCTGGTGCAACGCTCGGAGCACAGGGCTTTCTTAGTGGGCATGCCCTTGCAGATTCAGGACCGCGGACTGTGCAACGCCATCGTCTTTGTGCAGAACTGCGCCATCCGCGGCATCGTCACCAAGAAGTATCTGGCCCCCGACGAGCAACGCTATTTTGTGCGTGGCGAGGGTGTGCAGATGATCCAGTATCAGGACCAGCTGTTAGCCATCGGCTTCTACGAGGATTTGAAGGAGCTCTCCAAGTCGCACACCGAGCAGCCCGATGTGGTGATTTGCTGCGGCTGCAATGTGTTTGACTATAACAAGCCCTACCGCATCCGCTACCGCATGCATAAGATTGTGGAGAACCTCAATGCGGCACTGGTCTTCTCCAACCGCACGGGCGGTGAGGGCAACCTGCTCTTTGCCGGCGGCTCCATGGCGTTGAATGCCGCAGGGATGGTGCTCTGTCAGTTTCCCTACTTTGAAGCCCACGCCCAGAGTGTGGACTTGCAGCTGATGGAAGAGTGCGAGGACGAGAAGCCCGAAGCGGTGGCCTTGGTCTACAAAGCACTGGTGACCGGTCTGCGCGACTATTTCAGAAAGAACCGCATACAGCGCGCTGTCCTCGGCCTGTCAGGCGGCATGGACTCGGCCATGGTCTGCCTGTTGGCAGCCGATGCCTTGGGCCCGGAGAACGTGCATGGCATCCTGATGCCTTCGCAGTATTCGACTGACCATTCGGTGAACGATGCCGTCGAACTGGCTAACAATCTGGGAGTGAAGTACGACATTGTGCCTATCAAGCCCATGTTCGACCTGCTGCGCGAAACGATGAAGCCAGTGTTTGGCGACCGCTCCGAGGATGTCACCGAGGAGAATATGCAGGCCCGCATCCGTGGCACGATTGTGATGAGCTATGCCAACAAGTTCGGTGCCATGGCGCTGAACACCACCAACAAGTCCGAGGCAGCCATGGGCTACGGCACCCTCTACGGCGACAGCTGCGGAGGCCTGAGCGTGATTGGCGACCTGTACAAGACTGAAGTGTACGAGCTGGGCGAATACGTGAACCGCGACGGGGTGCGCATACCGCTCAACACGATGCAGAAACCGCCGTCGGCCGAGCTGCGGCCCGGCCAGAAGGACAGCGACTCGCTGCCGGACTATGGCGTATTGGACGGCATCCTGAACCTCCACATCGAGGAGCAGCTGTGCCAGGAGGAGATTGTGGCCGAGGGCTATGACGAGAAGACGGTGGCAGAGGTGCTGCGCAAGGTGCGCATCAATGAGTGGAAACGCTTGCAGTTTGCACCCGTGTTGAAGGTGTCGCCCATGAGTTTTGGTATCGACCGCCGGGTTCCCATCTCGTAAGCGGAACGGGCGATAAAGCGACTGTTTGACTAATACGGTTCAGACCAAGAGCGAAATGCAGTTTACCTACAACCCCGAGGTGGAGCTGGCGGAACGCTACGTTATGGAAACGGGAGTCTCCATCTTCCTCACCGGCAAGGCCGGCACGGGGAAAACCACCTTTTTGCACAACATTGTGGAGAAATGCCATAAGCGCAGTGTTGTGGTTGCCCCCACGGGTGTGGCGGCCATCAACGCCGGCGGCGTGACCATCCACAGCTTTTTCCAATTGCCGTTCTGCCCCTATCTGCCTGATGTGCCCGAACTGGTGACGGAATACCAGCTGCCTGAGAGCCAGAAGAGTTTGCGGAAGTCGAAAGTCGACATCATACGCACGCTGGATTTGCTGATTATAGACGAAATCAGCATGGTGCGGGCTGACCTGCTCGACGCCATCGACGCGGTGTTGCGGCGCTACCGCCGCAGCGGCCGGCCCTTTGGGGGTGTGCAACTGCTGATGATTGGCGATGTGCAGCAACTGGCACCCGTGGTGACGGACGAGGAGCGCCCATACATGGAGCGGGTCTACCCGTCGCCCTTCTTCTTCCACAGCAAGGCTTTGCAGAAGGTGCCGTATGTCACCATCCAGCTCAAGACGATATACCGCCAGCAGGATCCGCGCTTTGTAGGACTGCTCAACAATATCCGCGACAACCATTTCGACAGCCAGACGCTGCAGGCTCTCAACGCCCGTGTGCAAGCCCGTCCCGCTCCGGGAAACGGGCAGGAACCTATACTGTTGACCACGCACAACTACCAGGCCGATGCGGTGAATCGCAGCCACCTGCAAGCCTTGACCACGAGGAGCTACCTTTTCGACGCCGAGGTGGAGGGCAACTTCCCCGAACAGTCAGCCCCGACGGACCGGCACTTGGAGTTGAAGGTGGGTGCGCAGGTGATGTTTGTGAAGAACGACAGCAACGGCCATCGATACTACAACGGCATGCTGGGCACGGTGGAGGAGGTGATGGACGACGGCGGCGAGGCCGCAGGACAGGACAGGGTGATTGTGGTGGAGGCCGAGAACGGTGAACAGATATTTGTCACCCCCGAAAGATGGGAGAATATCCGTTATGAGATTGACCCCAGCGACAATATGATTAAGCAGCTGGTGGACGGCACCTTTACGCAGTACCCACTGAAAACGGCCTGGGCCATCACCGTGCACAAGGCGCAGGGATTGACCTTCGACAGGGTGCAGGTGGATGTGTCCGGGGCCTTCACTTACGGGCAGGTGTATGTGGCATTGAGCCGCTGCCGGAGCTTGGAAGGGCTTACGCTGCTGGCACCCATCACGGAGAGAAACTCGTTTGGGAGCGGCGACATTGAGCAGTTCAACAGCAGCATGACCCCGCCGCAACAGGCCGAACAGATGCTGGACGGCTACCGCTCGCAGTACTATTATGACATGCTCTTTGAGCTGTTTGATTTCAGCGGAGTGCAGCACGCCATGGAAGGACTGCGCCGTCTGTTTCAGGATCAATTGCTTAGGGTTTACCCTGAACAGGCCGCCGTGCTTTCGGAGTTGTGCAGCCGTGAAGTGAACGATATGGTGTCCGTGGCGGAGCGCTTCCGCAGACAACTTACGGCTATTGCTGCACAGCCTGACAGCAAGGCCTTGATGGCGGAGCGCGTGGGGAAGGCGGCTGTCTATTTCGGGCAGGTGCTGAGAACGATGGACGAGCGCGTGAGGCCGATGCTGGCATTGGAGATTGACAACCGCGAGACGGCAAAGCGTGTAAAGGATGCCGCTGAGCGCTACACGGCGACAGGTGGGTTGAAGATAAGGCTGATGGAGGAGGTGGCCGAAAAAGGGTTTACGATTGAGGGCTACCAACAGACCAAGGTCGATTTCACGCTGCAAAAGCCTGTCAAGGAGCGCAGTGGCCGCACCCGTGCGAAGACGGAGACCAAGGCGGAGGACGGCCCGTTGGAGACCGACTTGGTGGACAGGCTGTCGACATGGCGCAAGGGCATTGCCGAAAAGAAGGGTGTGAGGCCGTTCATGATTTTATGGCAACGGACGTTGATGGGCATCGTGAAGGCCATGCCACGGAACGAGGCGGAGCTCTCAGCCGTGCAGGGCATGGGGCCGGTGAGCGTGGCGCAATACGGAGCGGAGATTCTGCAAATAGTGCAGGACTACTGCAAGGACAACCATATCGAGCCGAAACAACGCCGCATAGAAACCGTGCCGGAGCCGAAGCCAAGCCGCAAACCCAAAGAGAAGACTGTGCCGGCCTGGGAGAAGGCTGTGGAGTTGCTGAAGCAGGGCAAGACCGTTGCTGAGGTGGCGGAGACGCTGGGACGCGCTGTGAGTACGGTGGAGGGTTACGTCTACAAGGCTGTGGAGGCTGGGGCCTTGTCGCCAGACTTTGTGGTGCCGGAGCGGGAACGGGAGGAAATAAGCGTCTTTATGACGGAGAATGGTCTGCCCTCGCCGTTGAAGGAGGTGTATGAACATTTTGAAGGCCGTTTCAGCTATTTGCAACTGCGGGTAGCCCGTTGGGCTGCAAGCCGTGAGGATTGAGCCTTGTACAATTAAACCCGAATCGGTCAATAGAAAAGCGAAAACTCCTACGGAGTAGTGGGCGAGTGAGTGTGATACCTGCCTTGGGCATTGTCCTGTAAGGACTTTCGCTTAATGGCATATCAAGTTGATAGATGGTAAATTCCTCCGCACCTTATATTTGCAGTTTTAAATTTAATGATTGTCCGCAAGAAACCGAAGATTTTTTTTTGCCAGAACACAGATAATTCGTAACTTTGCATGCAAATACAGGACACATGAAACTACTAGAATTCACACAACAGTTTAAGACAGAGGAGGATTGCGAACGATACCTC
>JAFVCA010000037.1 GCA_017479705.1 Bacteroidales bacterium | reverse complement strand
CAATGACAACTTCCTGATGCCTGACAGCATCGTACCAAAACAAGGTACATCCTATACGGCATTTATCACATTCGACTTTGACGGCAATGCCACGGAACGGCACATCATCGGTGTGGGATATACCGACACCATCGGCAATGCCTTGACCCACAGATTTCTTTACGGTTCATCCCGTCCTGACGTATTATATGCTTATTCGTTTTCTGGCCAGAGTTTTAATGTCGACAAGGAAGGCAACATTTATGTTATACGGATAAGCAATGATGAGGTTATGGGTTCATATTGTGACACTTGTGAAGATTATCACTATAAGTGGAGCATTAAAACGGGCACTATCGGGGCGATGCAGATAGTGGTTGACGGCACCCGCAGGATAATCTACGACATCCCTTGCCGGACCGCTGCGAACAACTTACAGCTGCTGAAATTCTCCCCCCACTTCGACAGCCTGTTGGGTGCCACGTACATGTTCGACTCCGCACTGGACGCTGCACAGAACACCCGGGTTGGATATTGCAAATTGTTCGGTTTTTCAGTTGATGCACACGACAACTTGTATATAAACATAAGGGGGAACGATATGGCCTCACATTTGGGAATTGCCAACTCCGATTCCCTGCATTTGGGTGACTCAGCGAGCACTACGGCATGGATAGTCAGATATAACTCAGACTTGTATGCGACAGGTTTGGTTCAATTATCCTGCACGAGAGAAGGTTCCTCACGTATGTCTTCGTTGGTTTTGCTGTCAAGCTGTATTGACGACAGCTCGAATTCGCTGTTTGTGTCTGGATCTGTAGGTCTTGTTCAAACAGACTCTGTCACTAATGTTTTTTATAACAGTGACACTCTTGACTTTCCCTCTTTTTCCACATTCTGGATGCGGTTAGACAAGGATTCCCTCAACATCCTCTCCAGAAAACTTCTTGTACCCAGTGGAAGCTGTAATTGGATGAAATTTCCGGTTCTGGCTGCAAGCAAGAACAGGTTATTTGCAGAGGCGGGCATTGAAGATGCCGCAGACATGGGCGACACCGTAATATGGACACGCCAACGCGATATGGATGACTATGTATTCTCGGTCTGGGATTTCGACGGGAACGGCCTGTTCTACAAACAGCATGGACTCAGTGGTCGCACCAACACAATGTATGCCCCCGTCGTTAAGGACAGCATCGTATACATCACCGGGGAGCTTTACGAGAGTGCCACGTTCGACACTATCAGCACCATCGACTCCCGCAGCAGCCAGGTGGTCATAGCCAAGTATGTGGACCCGGAGTTTGCACGGCCCTACATCCTGCCGTCCGACAGGCAGGAGCAGACCATCGCATGGCCGCAGGAGCTCCGCTACTCCCTTGCCGACAGCCCCGTCCTCCTCGAGGCCACGGCCTCCAGCGGGCTGCCCGTCAGCTACACCAGTAGCGACAGCACCGTGGCCTACATCGAGGGCGACAGGCTGCACCTTGTGGCCAACGGCACCGCCACGGTGACGGCCTCCCAGCCGGGCGACTACTACTACCTGCCCGCCGAGCCGGTGACGAAGATCCTGCGGGTGACGGACGAGGGCATAGCAGGGCGCGGCGGCGACACCCCGCGGGTGTACCCCAACCCCGCCACGGGAGCCCTGTACATCAAGGCCGCCGAGCCTGTCAAGGCCGTCCGCCTCGTCTCCGCCCTCGGGCAGGAGGTGGAGGCCCCGCTGACGGCGGGCAGGGTGGACATTGCGCACCTCCCCGCCGGCCTCTACTACCTGACGGTGGTCACGCCCACCGCCACCACACAGCACCGCGTAGTGGTCAGATAGGATGGAATAAGCGGACAGAAAAAGAGCCAGCTCCTCGTACAGAGGAGCTGGCTTTATTCTTGGAAAAAAGATTTCGGTGATGGCTATTCGGCGAGGGCAAGATATTTGTCAACCTCGTTCCATTCCGGGCTTTCGGGGTAGTTGTCCTTGATAGTCTGGAAAGACTTGGCAGCAGATTTTTTGTCGCCAAGCTGGAGATAAAGCATACCGGCCTTCCACAAAGCCACAGGAGCCACGGTGTAGTTGTCAGAGCTGGCGGAGACAGCCTTCTCATAATACTTGACAGCATCGGAAGCCTGGCTCTTCTCGGCGTAGGCATCGCCAATCAGCATCTGGGCAAGAGCACCGGTGAAGAGGTCTTTGCCTTTATAGGATTTGAGATAGTCGATGGCCTCGTCGTAGTTGCCAAGGTTCAGCTGGCAGATGCCGGCATAATACTTGGCAAGGTTGGCAGACTTGGTGCAACCGTACTCATCAATGATGGCAGAGAAACCCATGAACTCATCGTTGCCGTTGAGAGCCTTCTCAAAGTCGCCCTCATTAAACCACTGCTCGGCGGCAAACATGTCCTCGGCGGCACGCACCTGGCGGGGCTGTGCGACCAAAGCCACGTATGCCCAAATGGCCAAAGACACAACAACGACGGCACAACCGGCGATGGTGAGAGCTTTTTTGTTCTTTTTAATGTACTGCTCAGTTTTAGCGATAACACCGCTAACTTCAAGATTTTTCTCTTCGTTATTCTCTTTCATTATGTAGTATTTTTTTATTTTTCGAAAGTGCAAAATTAGTCATTTTTTTTCATTGGGACGAAATATTTTTTATTCTTACGCCTTTTTTACAGGCCAGGATTTTTTTTAACATTTTACAACAAACTACACAACAGACATTTACAGCATACATAGAGTTTTTTTTTCAAAAAAAAAAGTTTTAATTGCATTTTTTATTTATCTTTGCAAATTGGATTTTTATGTATAGAATACCAAAAAAATTGAGATTATGAACACAAAGATAAAATACCTTGGCATGGAACTGAACAGCCCCGTAGTGGCGGGCAGCTGTGGTCTCACGGCCAATATCGACAACCTCTGCAAGCTTCAGGAATGCGGTGCGGGCGCGGTAGTCCTCAAATCGATTTTTGAAGAACAAATCATCTACGACATCAAGCGCAACACCCATATCCACGCCCCTGTGGGAAACTATGGCGACAGCTACGAGTACATTGCCCAGCACGTGGCGGCAGACTCCGTGGCCAAATACTTCTCCCTGATACGCGAAGCCAAGTCGAAACTGACCATTCCCGTCATTGGCAGCATCAACTGCTTCTCGCACGAGAACTGGATTACCTACGCCAAGCAGTTCCAGGACTCCGGCTGCGACGCCCTTGAGCTGAACATGGCCATCATGCCCTTCGACACCTCCCTCTCCGCCGACGATGTGGAGCGCACCTTCAGCAATATCATCCAGTCCCTGCGCAAAACCATCTCCATCCCCATCAGCATCAAGGTGGGCACCTACTTCACCGACTTAGCCAAGTTCATGCAGCAGCTTTCGTGGTCCGGTGTGCAGGGCATCACGATGTTCAACAAATCCCTTCAGGTAGACATCGACATTGACGACGAAAGCCTCCGCAATGCCGACTCCCTCACCCAGCCCGGCGAGATATACAACACCCTGCGGTGGACAGCCATCATGAGCAAGAAACTGCGCTGCGACCTCTGCGCCACCACCGGCGTGAGCAATGCCCACGACGTGGTCAAACTTCTCCTTGCCGGAGCCACCGCCGTACAAGTGGCCTCCTGCCTCTATCGCAACGGCGTCGAGTATGTCAAGGAACTCAACGCCGGCCTCCAAGGCTGGATGGAGCAGAAAGGCTACGAAAACATCGACCAGTTCCGCGGCAAACTGGCCCTTAAACAAAGCGACAAGGCAAGCATGCTGATGCGCACACAGTTTATGAACTATTTCGCCGAAATCAAATAGCACACAATGAGTTTCAAGAGCGTTGCACTGTAGAGAAGAAAAAACTCATACCTTATCCCCCAACGAATTGAACAAACGAATTAATAATGTAAACACTATCACATCATGGACAACACACAAGAAAAACCCGTGAGCTTTTTCCGATTCGAGGATCTTCGCATTTATGCCAAAGCCACCGACTACAGCACATGGATTATTAACAACATCGGGCAACCCGAGAACGACATGCAGCGCAATCTTGTCAACTCTTTTTGCCACTCCTCCTACGACATTGCCCTCAATATCGCAGAAGGCTCGTCGCGCAACAAGAACCAGTTTGAGCACTACCTGAAAATCTCGAAATCCGCCATCCGCGAGTGCATCGTCTACACCGCCATTGCCTACAACGTGGGGCTTTTCGACGAGGAAACCTGCAACCAGTCCCGCGAGTACCTCATGGAGCTCACCCGCATGATTGGCGCCCTCATCATCTCCCTGCAGCGCGGCAGCTCCCGTCGCCGTGAAGAGTACGAGACCGAGGACAACGACAACACCATTGACGACACCACGAGCGACATCGACAGCATCGATACCAACTTCTAATCCTCCCCACCTATCCCCCACTCCCCCGTTCCTCCCCACACACAACACATGTATCCACTGTTAGACAATCTGAGACACACCACGACCGGCAATTTCTTCCTAATTGCCGGTCCTTGTGTCATAGAGGACGAGACCACCCCCTTCAGCATTGCCGAGCAACTGGTCGACATCACCGACCGCCTTGGCATCCCCTTTGCCTTCAAGGCCTCCTACCGCAAAGCCAACCGCTCGCGCATAGACTCCTTTACCGGCATCGGCGACCAAGCCGGGCTCGACATCCTGCAAGCCATCCGGCAGCGTTTCGGCATCCCCGTGGTGACCGACATCCACTCCGAGCCTGAAGCCGCCCAGGCAGCCCCCTACGTCGACGTGTTGCAAATCCCCGCCTTCCTCTGCCGGCAGACCTCCCTGCTCGAAGCCGCCGCGCAGACAGGCCGCTGCGTCAACGTCAAGAAAGGCCAGTTCCTCTCGCCCGAAGCCATGACACACGCCGTCGACAAAATCACACACTTCGGCAACCACAACATCATGCTCACCGAGCGCGGCACCACCTTCGGCTATCAGGACCTCGTCGTCGACTTTCGCGGCATCCCCCTGATGCAGAAAAACCGCGTGCCCGTAGTGGTGGACATCACACACTCCCTCCAACGCCCCAACCAAACCTCAGGCGTCACCGGCGGCAACCCGGAGATGATTGAGACCATCGGCCGCGCCGCCGTGGCCGTGGGATGCGACGGCATCTTCATGGAGACGCACCCCAACCCCGCCGTGGCCAAATCGGACGGGGCCAACATGCTCCGCCTGGACCTTGCCGAAGACCTCCTTGCAACCCTTCTACGCATCCACCGCGCCGCCAACAACCGCTGACGGCGCATTACCCCAACCCCCACAACCCAAATCCCATGCTCCTCAACTTAGAAAAACCCATCGTCTTCTTCGACCTCGAAACCACCGGTGTCAACGTCGGCACCGACCACATAGTGGAAATCTGCCTCTACAAAGTCAACCCCGACCAAAGCACCGAGCAGTTGGTGCAGCGCATCCGCCCCGTCGGCCCCGACGGCAAAACCCTCCACATACCCGAAATCACCACCGCCATCCATGGCATCAGCGACGCCGACGTGGCGGACAAACCCTCTTTCAGCCAAACGGCGGCACAGATAGCCGCCTTCATCGGCAACGCCGACCTGGCGGGCTACAACTCCAACAAATTCGATGTGCCTATGCTCGTCGAAGAGTTCCTCCGCTGCGGACAGCCCTTCGACCTCAAATGCCGCCGCCTCATCGACGTGCAGAACATCTTCCACAAGATGGAGCAGCGCACCCTAAAGGCCGCCTACCGCTTCTACTGCGGCAAGAACCTGGACCACGCCCACAGCGCCGATGCCGACACCCTGGCCACCTACGAAGTCCTCATGGCTCAGCTGGACCGCTACCACGACGCTGAATACACAGCCCCGGACGGCACCGTCAACAAACCCGTTGTCAACGACATGAAGCAGCTCAGCCTCTTCACCGCCAACAACCAGTGGGCCGACCTTGTAGGCCACATCGGCTACGACAAGCAGCATCGCGAAATCTTCAACTTTGGCAAACACAAAGGCAAGACCCTCGACGAAGTTTTCAAGAACGAGCCCGCCTACTACGACTGGATGATGAAGGCCGATTTCCCCCTGTCTACCAAGGAATGCATCACCGAGGTCTGGAAACGCCGACAGGCGCAGAAACTCCAAGACCTCAAACTCCATTTCTCGCCCCAGAAATAACCGCCCTGCCGGGCAGCGGCAGCCGACGCAAGCACCACCCCCCGAGCCGAAGCGCTCCGGAAAGCAAGATGGCGCATCTGCGTCCAAGAGCCGCTCAGCCATCAGCCCGAACCCACCATCAGGCAGAATGCCCAACGGTGGATTCGAGACAAGGATTTGCCAACCCACAGCCCCGCCTGACAGCTGGAAAACACCGGCCTAAACAAACCAGAATCGACACACCCTACAAAGTTTTACCCTATAACGAGACACTATCGTCAAACTGCCGTTCAACGCTCGTTCAATATTCACTCAATATTGAACGAGCGTTGAACGGCAGTTTTTGGCGACAAGGAATTGCCTATCCATGGCACTTCTGAAGCCGCCGCTGACCTCATGCGGCAGACGGCCAGCAACAGGAGCTCCCCGACCATCGAGGTGGCTGCAACAGAGGAGAGTGGGAGGCGTGGTGAAGGGGAATAAAAAACCCCCGTTTCACAACGGAGGGTAAAACAAAAGCGTATGAAAAAAAATATTATTACTGTGCTCTGTATTATTTCTGTTTCAGAAATTCCTGAACTTGGTCGGAGGGGACAACAGTCTCCTGGAAAGTGTAAGCATTGGTTTTGGGGGAGCGCACCATACGGATTACTTTGGCATAGCTCTTACCAGTAGCGGTTTTCAGGGTTGCAACAACTTTTTTTGCCATAGTTATCTATCTCCTATCTTTATTTGATTTCTTTGTGAACAGTCATTTTCTTCAAGTACGGGTTGTACTTTTTCAACTCCAAACGTTCGGGAGTGTTCTTCTTATTCTTGGTGGTGACGTAGCGGCTCATGCCGGGAACACCGCTATTCTTCTGCTCGGTGCATTCGAGGATAACCTGCACTCTTGCGTCCTTGTTTTTCTTTGCCATTTTGTATACTATAGTTTCTTTGTTCTTTGAAACGCCCGATAAACGGAACTTTTACCTTTTTGCTTGGGGGGAACCAACAGACGGAAAGAGCATCAACAATCCACTATTATTCCCTTGAAAGCGGTTGCAAAATTACTACTTTTTTTTGAATTATCAAATGTTTTGTACGTTTTTTTCTCCGTTTTAATAATAACTATATTATTATCAGTATTATACATTACAACTTTTTTACCCTTTCCGTTCGGTGCTTCTGCTGCGTTTTGGCCTGTGGATGAGTTGAAATCAGCTTTTTGGCACTTTCCTTGTTGCAGCGGGAGCGGTTTGGAGCCAGAAATGCCCGTAGCACACTGTACCTCTACTCGTTGGCGTATGTGCCGGCAAACTCGTCGTCATCGTCGTCATAGATGGTTTCCGCGGGCTTCGGCGTGGAGTCGACCGGAGCGGCCTTGACATACTCCCATCCTCGAGGCGGGCGTTTACAGTCGCTCACACTGCCTTGGATGTAGGCAATCTCTTCGTCGGTGAGTTCTTTGTCGCCGGGGATGAAGTGCTGCCGCCAGAAGGGGAAGTCCTCCACCAGTTCGCCGGAGAAATAGAAGTCGAAACCGATGGCCCCGAAGGTGTATGTCTGGCCATGGATGTTGATATGGCTGCCGCCGCACACGGGGTCGGGCTTGGGGACGGATTGCGCAAAGCCGACATTGAAGAGGGTGAAGAGGATGTCCGGGCGGTTGCTGATGTCATAGCCGGCACGCTTCCATTGGAGCATGGTCTGGTGCAGGATACAGGCAGTGTAGAGATAGGAGTAGAGGTGGTTGCGATAGTCGACAAGGCGGTTGTAACGCTCGTCCTCCTGTGCCTTGCCCTCAACGGTATAGTCCAGCAGGTGCTCGTAGCGTTGACCCATGTAATAGGGCGAGGAGGGGTCTTTGAGGTGCTCTTCGATGGCTTTGGCGGTGGAGATTTTAATGCCATTGACGCCATACGAGAATTGGGACTGGACGCTGAGCACCTTGACGGGGCCGAGGTACTTCTTGAAGCTCTCGCGATTGGTGTTGAAGAGGCGGATTTGCTCGCCGATAAGGCATCCGACAATGAGCCGGGGTTCGACACCCGTCAGCCTTCCGGCCTCGGTGATGAGAGCCTTGTCGCGGACAATGGCATCCTTGAGGGCCGGCCACTCGGCACCACCCATCCAGGTGATGACGTTGGGGGTCTGCTGCTGGGGCACGCGGCTCATCACCTGCTCCACCTCTTTGAGCAGGTTGTTGTACTCGGTAAGGTCGCCGGCATAGAGACCAGCAGCGGCAATCATGCGGTCCACGAGCATGGGGTCGTGGCCATACTGCGCGGCAGTGGTGATCAGCTGTGCATTGGTGGGGAAGAACTTGCTGAAGACGGCCAGTTTGAGATACTGGCGCATCCAGCGCTGCTGTATCTGCTCCGGGGTGTATTCTGCGTCGTTGATGCTTTCCATCTCGGAGACGGAGAGCATGTAGCGGGAATTGCTGTCCACGGCACCCCGGTTATTGGTGAGCCCGAGCTGATAGACAGCCCAGGCTCCAATAATAGCAAATCCCGCAAGAGCAAAGATGCCGACTACAATGTCGAAGATTTTGCGCCCCACACTGCGTTTGCGCCAGTTGCGAAAGGCTATACCAAATCTCGAAGCCATGCTACTTTCTCAAAAATGGTTACGTCCATAAGGATGAAAACGATGGCACCGGCAAGGTAACCAGCCAAAGCCAAGGGGGAGATTTTTTTGAGGTACCAGATGAAGTCTATCTTCTCCATACCCATGACGGCAACACCGGCGGCAGAGCCAATGATGAGCAGGCTTCCACCCGTACCAGCACAGTAGGCAAGGAACTCCCAGAAGGGGTGATTGACCTCGAACATCACCTCAGTGCCATGGATGGGATACATGCCCATGGAGGCAGCCACGAGGGGCACATTGTCAATAATGGACGAAAGGACGCCGATAATGAGGTCGATGAGGAAGAAGCCCACAGGCTCGGAACCGATGTGCATGTCGATGAATGTGCTGTTGAGGCCAGCGGCAAGCATTGCCAGTGCACCGCAGGTCTCCAGGCAGGCCACAGCCATCAAGATGCCCAGGAAGAAGAGGATGGAGGGTGTGTCGACGTGTTCGAGCGTCTTGGAGGCGGTGGGCAGGACGATATTGTCCTTGGAGTACTTACGGCTGATAATCTCAGTGAGAATCCAGAGCACGGACAGGCCGAAGAGCATGCCTAAATAGGGAGGCAGATGGGTGATGGTCTTGAACACGGGGACGAAAACCAGGGCGGCAATGCCCACAAAGAAGATGAGGCGCTGCCATTTCTGGTCGATGTTCACGCCCTCGGTGCTATTGTCGGGAGCGACAACATCGCCTTTCAGGGTTGCACCCAGCAGTGCACAAGGCACCACCAAGCAGACCAACGAGGCCACAAGGGTCTTCACCATGATATTGACGGTGGTCACCTGGCCGCCGATCCACAACATGATGGTGGTGACGTCGCCGATGGGGCTCCAAGCGCCGCCCGCATTGGCAGCAAGGATTATCATGCCGGCAAAGAGCCAACGTTCCTTCTGGTCGGCAATGAGCTTGCGCAGCAGGGCGCACATCACAATGGCCGTGGTCATGTTGTCCAGGATGGCCGAAAGGAAGAAGGTGATGATGCTCAAAGTCCAGAGCAGTTTCTTCTTGTTGCGAGTGGTGATGAGATCCGTGATGATGCGGAAACCCTGGTACTCGTCCACCAGAGTGACAATGGTCATGGCACCCAACAGGAAGAAGACAATCTCGGCCGTGGAGCCCAGGTGATGGGTCAGTTCGTTGGTCCAAGTGGACCCTTCGGGGATAAGCCCGGCAAACTGGACGTGGGCGAAAGCGTATAGCGTCCACAACAGAACTCCCAACAGGAGGGCCGTGGCGGTTTTGTTGACTTTCAACGGATGCTCAAGCGCAATGCAAGCATAACCGATGATGAATGTTGCTACAATTGCTACTAACATGGTAGATATTTGAGTTTTTAGGATTAATATCGTTTATCGTCTATTCTGCTGTTTTTGCATCTCCTCGGTCATGCGCTGCATCTGTTCGAGGCGTTTCTGGAAGCTGCTCTTCTTCTGCGGGCTGTTCTTGTGCTTGCTGTCGTAGGCAGCCATACGGGCGCGGACCTTCTTCTCGCTGGTGAACTTGCGAATCAGGACCATCTGCAACATGGTGATGGTGAGCGAGCAGAAGTAGTAGAGGTTCAGACCTGCGGCCATGCTGTTGAACATAAACAGCATCATGAAGGGCATAAAGTACATCATGAACTTCATGCCGGGCATGTTGGCCTGTGCTTGCTGGCCACGCATGGTGTACCACGTGTAGAAGAACTGCATGCCGAACATCAGGAGGCAGAAGAGCGAGACATGGTCGCCATACAGCGGGATGTTGAAGCCGAGGTCGAGGATGCTGTCATAAGTGGAGAGATCCTGGCACCAGAGGAAAGGTTTCTGGCGCAACTCGATGGCCACAGGATAGAACATGAACATGGCCGTCAGGATAGGCATCTGCAACAGCACGGGCAGACATCCCGCCACGGGGCTGTAGCCCGCTTTCTTTTGCAGCTTGCTCATCTCCTGCTGCTTCTGGAGCGCCTGGTCCGGGTTGGGATACTTCTTGTTCAGTGCCTCCATCTCCGGCTTCAGGATGCGCATGATGGCCGAACCCTGGTAGGATTTGAACGTGAGGGGGAAGAGCACCAGACGCAGCAAGATGGTGAAGACAATGATAATGATACCATAGTTCCAATTGAAGGTCTCCAAGAAGTTGAAGACAGGAATAATCAGATAGCGGCTCACAAACTTGGAGAAGACCCACCAACCCAAAGGCAGCATCTTCTCAAAGCCGCGGTGCATGGCGCGCAGGTCGCGATACTTGGTGGGGCCGAAATAGAAGTGCATGCCCATGGTGCAATCGCGCTCGCTGTCGTAGGTCAAGCCTATGGTGCCGCTCATGTCGCACAGGTAACGGGCATCCTTGTTGCTCTTGTCGGCCACCTGGCTGAGATTGGCATTCTCAAAAGCGCTGTCCGCCACCAGTATGGCAGCGAAAAACTGCTGCTTGAAAGCAACCCATTCCACTTTGGTCTTCACATTCTTGTCGGCATCGCGGCCACGACCCACCTCGTCCACATCGTCGTTCACGGCCTTGTAGTATATACTGCTGTAGAACTTTTCGGGGTCTTTCTGGCGGTTGCGGCTGCCACGGCTGCTGGCGTCCACCTTCTCCTGGCGGTTCATCTTGTTGTGCCATTCAAAGTCCATATAGTCCGTGGCGCGGACCACATTCTTCAGCCCGTGGAAATTTATTTCAAAGTTCACGTCATACTCATCGCCCACCACAACATAGTGGAACTCCACATACTTGTCCGAATTAGTGCCGTTGCTGTCGCCCACATAGGCGCGGAAATGCAAGTCCAGGCTCTCGTTGCTGGCAACCTCATACGTGCTGTCGGCATCAATCCTCAACAACTTCCCGCCATAAGCCCTGTAAGGCACAAACACCAAGTCCTTGGTGTTGATCACCCTCGTGTCCTCCGTCGAGAAGATGAGGTTCATATTGTCGTCGGCAGGTGAAATCAGCTGCAACGGCAGGCTGTCATACGTCGTGTAGCCGCTGAGCACCACCTCGCGCACCTGCGCACCCATGTTGGAGAATTCAATCTCCATCTTCTCATTCTTCACCTTCACGTTCACCGTGTCGCCGTAGGCGCTGGCGTTGAACACTCCCATGTCACCTCTCTGGTGCATCTGCAACTGGCGCTGCGCACTGGTGTCGCCCTGCATGGCCAGACTGTCCAGATGGGCCTTCACGGCGGCCACACTGTCGGCATACGCCACGCTGTCCATATACGCCTGCCGAATCGAATCATTTACGCGCTGCCGCTCGGCAATTTCTTCCTTGCTGGGGGCCACCCACCACATGTAGCCAACAAAAATGGCAAAAATTAAGACTAATCCTACTATTGACTTTTTATTCATATCTTATTATTATTCATTTCAATCCGCAATGCACAAGCACTACGGGCGGAATTGCAAAGTTACGATTATTTTCTCATACTTGGACACCCCAAAAAATATTTTTCCTAAAAAGAGTGCATGATTCAAAAGAAATGTGTACTTTTGTACTTTCAAAATATAGTATACTATGAATATCAAAAAATTCCGTTTAGTACTCATTTTGTTGGCAGTTACGCCCATTTTGCTCTACGGCTGCAAGCAATCGCAGGCCCCCGAGGAGCCCGTCTACGACACCATCGCCTTCGAACCAGAGCCCGAACCCGAGCCTGAACCCGAAATAATCGAGGCCCCCGCCGCCAAGCCCGCTCCCCGCCCCGTAGTGCGCAAGGAGCCCCAAAAGGACGAAGTCCTCTACATCTCCGGCCACGGCGCCAACGGCCGCGTCTGGGGACACATCACCATGAAAGGCAACAAAGGCAAAGGCACCGTCACCGACGAGCACGAGAACGCCCTCACCGTCACCTGCACCCGCCAGGGCGAAGAACTCATCTGCTACGACCAGAACAGCCGACAGTACATCTTCAAACTCTAACATGTCCTCGCAGAAGCATAAAGTAATCAGCCTATTCACTGGTGCTGGAGGTATGGACATCGGTTTCCGCCGCGCAGGTTTCCAGATTGCCGTAGCCGTAGAAATTGATGCCTCATGCTGTAAAACGCTTCATGCCAACGACCCTGACTTGCCAATTATCAACAAAAGCATAGTTGACGTATCGACTGCCGAAATCCTCGAAACCGCCGGGCTGAAAGTCGGAGAAGCCGCTTTAGTCATTGGCGGCCCGCCGTGCCAAAGCTTTAGCCTCGCTGGACTACGGAAAGGACTTGACGACGAACGGGGAAGACTCCTCTTCGAATATGTCCGAGTGGTTCGGGAATCTTTGCCAACGGCATTTGTACTGGAGAATGTTAAAGGCCTGACCAACTGGGACCATGGCCACGCCATGCAACTACTCCTTGACGAACTCTCCAAACCTATCAACATGGATGGAAAAGTATTCAAATACACTATCAGCCAGCCACAAATACTGAACGCTGTGGAATACAATGTCCCGCAATACCGGGAAAGGCTCATCGTGGTAGGCAACCGTGAAGGAAAGCCATTCCTATACCCTACCCCACACATCTTTGAGCCCCCCAAAACCGTATGGGACGCCATCGGCACACTCCCCAAACCCGATGCCCCATCCGAAAACGCATTAAGAATAGCTGAAACAATTACCGAAAGGAGAAAAAAATATGGATACTAACAGAATTCCCAATCATCAAGTCACTGCACACTCTCCTTCAACATTGGAAAAAATCAAGAAGGTCCCCATTGGCGGAAAACTCTCGGATGTAGAGCAAACATTTGGATGCACCTACCGACGACTTGCACCCGACAAACCTGCCCCTACCGTTACACGCAGTGGATACAGAGACTTCATCCACCCCTTTGAAGATAGAATGCTAACCGTCCGCGAACTGGCCTGTCTCCAAACATTCCCCTTAGACTGGGAATTCATCGGAACTCGCTTAGACTCCTATAGCTCTAAACGAAAAACATCCATGACTCAATTTGGACAAGTAGGGAATGCCGTCCCACCAAAGCTGGCCGAAGCCATTGCCACAGAAATTATGTCTCAATTCTTCAACGACTAATAGCCATGCCAAAGGTTCCCGATTCTGTCACCAAGGAAAGCTACTTGCTCCGATCAACATTCTTCTACAACAGATTGTGTTCTGAGGGATATTTCTCGCTTTTCAACCAACTGAAGAGATATGCCCGCATTGAGGGCGAAAATTTGGACTGGGACAACCGTGGAGCATGGAGCATCAGCGATGAAGCTTGGTCTATTGTCTTAGAAAAAAAAATAGCACCAGTCCTCCTATTCTTGCATCCCAAGGTACTGCTACAGAACCCAACCTTCTTAAAATACTACCGTTCCATTGCCATGCTCCCTCAAAAAGGACTGAAAGCGATGTCGGGCATTTCCAATCTAAACAATATTGAAGACGGCAAAATCGAAGCCGGAAAGCTCTCTCAAAAACAAATAGCCGCATTAGCTTGCTCCATAAACGGGACGGTGTCAGCCCTCGTTTCCTTGGCTGCCGACTTCTCCGAAAAGAACATAGAAGGCATGATGTATGCCTCTGCCGGAGCCAAGATTGACGGTTCTTGGCGCAATTCCATCGGAGCCGAAGGCGAGCGTGTTATTCGGAGCATCATTTTTAATGAACTTCTGCTCCATAATGACATCTCTTCGATAATAGAAAAAAACAACAACCTGACAGCAATCTCCGAATGGGCAAAAGATAGCGAAATTGAAAAAATAAAAATCATCAACCTGACCAACGGTTACTCCATTCTCTTTTCCTCAGAACCAGACATAACGATGTATGACACCAACGGTAACATCGTAGGGGTCATAGAGATAAAGTCAGGATTAGACCCTGCAGGTGCCCTGGAACGCTTGGGAGCCATGTTAAAATCATTCGAGAACACCCTTGCAGAATACCCCAATGCTGTGACCATACTCGTTGCCTCCTGCATCACTGAAGAAATGGAGAACCGAATTGGCGCATCCATGCTTGTCCATCAAAAATATCTCACCATAAGCATCACAAACAACGAACACGAGAAACGGAAATTCGTAAACCGACTCCGTACCATCATGAATTTAATTAATACTAATCCAAAGATAACCCCCACTCAAAATGAAAACCACCAAAGAACTTGAATCCATCGCCACGCAGGTGCGTCGCGATATACTCCGAATGACCACCGCCGCCAAGTCCGGCCACCCCGGTGGTTCCTTGGGCACTGCCGACTGGATGACCGCCATGCAGTTCAACATCCTCGACCAAGACCCCGCCCACTTCACCATGGAAGGCAACGGCCAGGACATGCTCTTCGTGTCGCAAGGCCACATCACGCCCGTCATCTACAGCACCATGGCCCGCCGCGGCTTCTTCCCTGTCGACGAGCTGAAAACCTTCCGCCAGTTCGGCACCCGTCTCCAGGGCCACCCCTCCACCGAGCACGGCCTCCCCGGCATCCGCATGGCCAGCGGCTCCCTCGGCCAGGGCCTCAGCGTCGGCATCGGCGCCGCCTTGGGCAAGAAAATGACCAACGACAACCGCCTCGTCTACACCCTCCACGGCGACGGCGAGCTACAGGAAGGCCAGATTTGGGAAGCCGCCATGTTTGCCGGCTCCAAACATGTCGACAACCTTATCGCCACCATCGACTACAACCACCAGCAAATCGACGGCACCACGCAGCAAGTCATGGACCTCGGCGACCTCAAAGCCAAGTTCGAAGCCTTCCAGTGGACCGTAGTTGTCATCGCCAACGGCAACAACATGCAGCAAGTCCTTGACGGCATGGCCCAAGCCAAAGCCCTCACCGGCCACGGCAGCCCCGTCTGCGTCATCCTCACCACCGAGATGGGCTACGGCGTCGACTTCATGCAAGGCATCAACAAATACCACGGCTCCGTCCTCTCCGCCGACGACCTGCCCCGCGCCCTTGCCCAGCTGCCCGAAACCCTCGGCGATTTCTAAACACCTGTCACCAAACAACCCCACAGTCCGAAGGCCAGCCCTTCGGACTTTTTTTTGCCCTTGCGCCACCCGCCTTCCCTGTCGCAGAAGCCTCGACGCACGGCAGACCCATCCCACAATTTCCGCACAACAGCACCTCTCGGCGACATACTTTTTCACCACGTCACAATAATTTTGTATCTTTGCATTTTCGAAAACGGAACCACAAGATGCGCAGATTCTTCATAATATTGTCGTTACTCGCCACCTGCGGGGCGTGGGGCGGCATCCATGCCCAAGCCACCACATCGGCACTGCAGGACAAGACCCACCTGCTGCTCATCCTCGACTGCTCCAACTCCATGTGGGACAAGTGGCAGAGCGACTCCAAAATCAAAGTCACCCAGCAAGTCCTCCTGCGGCTATTGGACAGCATCGAGGGGCAAAACCACATCGACATGGCCCTGCGCGTCTTCGGCCACCTCAACAACCGCGACCTCGGCACCCAGCTCGAAGTCCCCTTCGGCCCCGACAACCTCTACAAACTGCGCAGCAAAATCAAGACCCTCGTCCCCAACGGAGGCTGCACCGCCGCCACAGCCCTTGGCAACGCCCTCAAAGACTTCCCGCGCGACGCGCACGCACGCAACATCATACTCATCATCACCGACGGCCTCGACGAGTGCGACGGCAGCATCTGCGATGTGGCGCGCCAAGTCAACGGCAGCGGCTCCGTGGTGCAGACCTTCATCATCGGCATCGGCAGCCCGGACAACTTCAAAAGCCAGCTCGACTGCGCCGGGCGCTTCACCCTGCTCACCGACGAAGAACGCTTTGCCGAAACCCTCTACCAAATCTTCCTCCTCTCCGACCAGAAAGCCCTCCTCACCCTCGACGTGGTGGACGCCGACCGCCGCCCCTACGAGACCGACATCCCCCTGGCCCTCTACGACCACGCCACCCACACCCTCCGCCACGCCACCATCCACCACTACGGCTCCGACAGCCCCGTCGACACCCTCGAGGTCGACCCCCTGCTCACCTACGACATCACCCTGGCCACCAAGCCCCCCGTGCAACTCCCCGACCAGCATTTCGCGCCCGGCCGACACACCCGGCTGCAAATCGTCGCGCCCCAAGGCACCCTCCGCCTCCACCTGCCCGCAAAGCGTACCGCCTTCCAGCTGCTCGACTACACCGTGCTGGTGCGCCGCCACGGCGACCCCGCCATCCTCGCCACCCAGCGCCTCGGCGCCACGGAGCACTACCTGGCCGGCGCCTACGACATCGACATCCTCTCCCTGCCCGTCATCCACCTCGACAATGTCTCCATCCGCAGCGGCTCCGACACCGACATGCAGATTCCCCTGCCCGGCCAGCTGGCCCTCACCAAGCCCCCCTTCCCCACCACAGGCAGCCTCTTTGCCCTCCAGGCCGACGGACTCCGCTGGGTCTGCGACTTAGACCCCGCCAACATGAACGAGCGCATAGTGCTCATGCCGGGCAACTACCAAGTGGTCCTCCGCCCGGCCGACGGCAACAGCTACGACGCCGTGCAGACGGCACAGTTCACCATCCACTCCGCCCAGCAGACGGGTCTCACCTTCAAGTAGCCCTCCCCCGCCCCATTCCTCACTCGGTGCAGCACCGCTCCCTGCGGGTCGTTTGTCGTTTCCCGCCGGCAACGTCTGTCCAAGCTAATTGGGAGAAATGAAGGATAAATGATGGGGAAATGAGGGCAAGCGTGCGAAGGAAGGGCCGAGTTGCAGCCTCGGCGATTCGACCGCTTGGGGAATCGGGGTTGTGCGGCCAGAGCACGCAGAAAGGGGATGGGAGAAAAAAAGGAGTGCCCTACATGGGTGGGGCACTCCTAAGTAAAAACAAATATTTATCCAGTGAAAACAAAAACCAACGAACAATGGTCTGTCACTCGCGGGTGCTGCCGCCAAGATGCTCCCAGTTGTCCTCGAAATGGCCACGCCAGAAGTAGACTTCGTGGATGTGGTGACGGCCATTCCACTCGCAGGTGCTGATGGGGCAAGTCTGGCCTTCCAGATACTCATGGGTGTGGTGAACCATGGCGGTGGGGTCAGCAGCGTCGATAATCATGACACGGCTGGGGTCCGTGGCGCTGTGGTGAGGACAGATGGTCGTCAGGATGGGGTCCTTCGGAGGGAGGAGGGTGTCATACACTACAGGGACATTGGGGTCTTTTTCGGTCTTGCTGCAAGAGGTGTAGCCGAAGACGGAGACCAGAGCGATAGCTGCCACTAAGGTGAACAGTATAACCTTCTTTTTCTTCATCGTTTTGATTATTTTACAGATTTAATATTCAATAAATTTACTAATAACATGGTGAACAGCAATACTTTGCAGCGATAAACCGCGCCGTGGGCACACTTGTTCAACAATGCAAAGATAGCAATATTTTTTGGATGGAGCACTTTTTTTTTGATTTTTTTTCGTCCACGGGTCAGCAGGGGCTGAGGGGGAAGGTGTCAGTAGGTGTATTTCCGCCCCAGGAGGTTGAGTTGGAAGCAGAGGCCGAAGTTGGGGTACTTGAAGTCTTTGAGGCTGGCTTGGAGGCGCAGGTGGCGCCAGAGGAGGGCGTCGAGGCCCACTTGGAACTCGTTGCCTGTGTATTCGACAATGGCGCGGGCCTGCGGGAAGAAGGCGGGACGGAAGGTGACGCCCCCCACAAGGCCGTTCCACTTGGCATTGTAGCCACGGAAAAAATGGCGGTAGGCAAGGGTGAGCCCCAACTCGTTGCCGCCGAAGTTGAGGTGCTTGGTGGCTGCGATGTAGTAGTTGAAGAAATAGAGCTGGACGTCGGTACGGTTCTTTTTGAAGATGCCGGTGCCGAAATCATTGGTTCCGATGGCAATGGCGGGATGGTAGCGGCCCTCTTTGATGGGACGGATTTTGAGCGATGCGGAGCGGTCTTTGCGGTGGTAGTCCCACAGCTGCTCGGACTCGGCGCTTTTGCGCTTGGTGCACATATAGCTGAATTCAATCCACGGGAAGGGGGTGAGGGAGATGTAGTAGTCGTAGGTGTCGTACTTCTGGCCGGCGAGGAGGAAACCGGTGTCGGGGGTCATGGCCTTGTTGAGGAAATGGATGCCCATGAAGGCGTCGCCCTCATGGTTCATCTCGGCGGAGGGGACATGGAGCAGACCGGAGAGGCCTGTATATTGCTGTGCGGAGCCGGAAAGAGGCATCAGCGCCGCGGCAGCGAGCAGGAGGAGTACAAGGTGTCGTCTCATTCTTCGGTAGTCTTTTGGTTAATAACAAAATCGGGACACATGGTATGGGAGCCCCAGAGGAGGAAATGGCGGCTGAACCAGCCGTCGCGCTCGTTCTCCTCGGGGTCGGTCTTGTAGATGCGGTTGCCGGAGAGCTCGGTCATGACGGTGTAGGCGAGGCGGAAGTTGGAGGCGGGCCTGAAGTTGACCACACGACGGGTGCGGTGATAAGGGGGCAGCATGACAATGACCTTGAAACCGGCATCGTAGCCGTAGGTGTCGCTCCAACGGCCATAGACAGAGACGGTGGTGTGGTTGAAATGGCGCATGGCTTCGGCTTCGGCACCGAAGTCGCGGTAGAGGTAAAGGCCGGCCACACCGCGGAGCTGGGTGTTCCACTTGGAGAGGTAGATGTCGCCCCCGACAGTGCCGAGGAACCGGTCGGGCTTGGTGATGCGCCAATAGGTGTCGGTGTAGAGCCAGCCCACATAGCCGCCCTGCGCTTCGAGCGCAAACCAATCGGCAAGGGGCAGGAAGAGCTTCAGGTCGAGGCCATAGCGATTCATGCTGAAGAGACCCGCCGAGGCTTTGGCGTAAAGGGTGCCCCAGCGCAGCTCTTTGCTGAGGGCGAAATTGTTCACTTTGAAACCATTGCCATAGTTTTCGTACTGGTTCACCAAGGGCACATAGACTTGGCCAGTGAGCTGCCAGTCGTGCCCCATGGTCCATCGGAAACCGGGCGTGAGGTTGATGAGGAAATCGTACTGGCGGAAATAGTACACATCGCGGAAATTGACACTGAGGCCGGCGAAGAGGTCCAGTCCAGGGGTCGGGGCCTGGGCGCGGACATGGCGGGGGCAGGACGTGGCGAGCAGGGTGACAAGCAAAGCCACGGAGCCGAGACGGCGGCAGAGGATGTTGCGTTGGGTCATAGCATCAAATTGTTTGATTCTTACAAGTTGCAAAATTACATAAAAAAAACGGATAAATGACATTGTGCTGCCATTTTTTGACGGACAGCCGCCGAGAGCCCTGTCTTTTGGCACCTCATGACGAATGAAAAAAACGGGAGGATATACTTTTTTTGCATCGGCAGCGTTAATATAGGATAGCAGCGAAAAACCGCCTGCAGGTTAGGCAGCGCGGGATTCGCCTTTTGACAAAGGACAAAAATACTTTTGAATGATGAAGAAAATACTCTTTGCAGCAATTGTCGCAATGACCCTTGCGAGTTGCGGCCACAGCAAACAGGGGATGAGCTTCAACCCTAACGACGGGCAGGAAGCAGAGCTGACCATGCCCGACGGCGAGGTGGTGAGATACACAGCATACGAACGCCTCTACTATGTGAAGAATGTGGAGGACACGGCCTACCAGTACCTGAACGTGTATGTGCCTGAAGGGGCCACGAAGACTACGCCCATCCTGCTGCGCACCTACATAGGCGGCTATATGGCCGCCAAGGCCCGCGGCCCAGAGGCCGGAGACGCCACAGGGCGTGCGCTGAAGGAGGGCTATGTGGTGGTGATTCCCGGCTCGCGCGGACGGAACTCGGTGCAGGGCGGCACCTACACGGGGCGTGCCCCCAAGGGACTATTAGACCTGAAGGCGGCAGTGCGCTACCTGCGCCTTTTTGACCGCGAAATGCCGGGCAACGCCGAGCGCATCATCATTGACGGCACCAGCGCGGGAGGAGCCATGGCAGCCCTGGTGGGGGCCACGGGAAACCATCCGGCCTACAACGACATGTTGACGGCCATGGGAGCCGCCAAGGAGAAGGACGATGTGTATGCAGCCGTGTGCTTCTGCCCCATCACCGACCTGGAGCATGCCGACATGGCGTATGAATGGCTCTACAACGGCACGTCGAGCCGCCAACGGTCGGCACAACTATTGCCCATCAGCAACCAACTGAAGGAGCAGTTTCCCAACTACATCAACAGCCTGAACCTGAAAGACTGGAACGGAACCCCCGTGACAGCCGACAACTATATGGACCTGCTGCGAAGGGAGTTGATCCGCTCAGCACAGACGGCCAAGAACGCGGGCGCGGACATCAGCGACTCGTTAGGTTTCTCGTTCAACGAAGAGCGTATGGGCGGCATGCCCCCCATAAACGGCGGGAAAAAGGCGCCCCTGCCCGCCATGCGCGCACCGCAGCCCCAACGGGGAGAGTATGTGGTGGGGTTGGACATACAGCGGTATCTGAACTATGTGGCCAGCACACAGCCACTGAAGACTGCACCCGCTTTCGATACGAAGGGGGTGCTGGGGCAGTTGGCCTCGGCGGAGAACGAGGAATTTGGCGGAACGGACGGAAGCAGCGTGAACTTCACCGTCTACAGCGCCTACAAAAACGGCAAGGACCTGCCCAAGGAGGTGGTAGACAACGTGTACCTGATGAACCCGATGAACTTTATTGGTGACATTCAGGCCGCGGACGGCAAAAGCAAGGCTAAGAATGAGCATACGCTGGCCCCGCACTGGTATATCCGCCACGGGGCACGAGACAGGGACACGGGATTTCCCGTGCCGCTGAACCTGGCACTGAAACTGAACGAGGCGGGATGCGACGTGAACTTCATCTTTGCCTGGAACCGCCCCCACAGCGGCGACTATGCATTAGACGAGCTGTTCGGCTGGTTGAAAAGCATCATGTAACCCTAAACGCGACATTATGGCATTTGATTTTAAGAAGGAATACAAGGAGTTCTACCTCCCGGCACAGAAGCCCGCATTAGTGACGGTGCCGCGGATGAGCTATGTGGCCGTGCGCGGCGAAGGGGACCCCAACACGGAAGGGAGCGCCTACAAGAGAAGCATCGAGGTGCTGTATGCCGTGGCCTATACCATCAAGATGAGCAAAATGGGGGACCACAGGATTGAGGGGTACTTCGACTTTGTGGTGCCGCCATTGGAGGGTCTTTGGTGGACAACAGACGGGCAGCCGTTAGACTTTGGCGACAAAGGTGCGCTGCAATTCATATCGATGATACGACTGCCGGACTTTGTGGGACGGGCGGATTTTGACTGGGCTGTGACAGAGGCCACGCGGAAGAAAAAGTTGGACTGCTCGGCAGCCGAGTTTTTCAACTATGACGAGGGGTTGTGCGTGCAGTGCATGCACATGGGTCCATACGACGACGAGCCCGTGACCATCGCCGCCATGAAGGCCTATGCGGAAAGCACGGGGCATCCTTTTGCCCACGACGAGCGGATGCACCACGAGATATACCTCAGCGACCCGCGCAAAACCGCCTTGGAAAAGCTGAAGACAGTGATCAGGATACCCATAGCTTAGACAACGGCGTTGCACTATGACGCCTCGACAAACTTGACCGTATGAGAACCATTCTTCAGGGATATAAACAAACATGGAAAACCGAGGGGAAATAATCATGCACGCCAGTGGAGTGAATTCGATTGACAAGAATAAACCGAAGATAACTTTTACAGACTGGATGGTACGTTTCTGGTGGGTGCTCCCGCTGGTGACAGTACTGGCTATTGTGGCCACGGTGCTTGTTTTTGAAGCATCCACCGTTTGGGGATTCGTCCTTTCCGGTCTTTCTGCTTTGGTTTTGCTTTTGCAACTGCCAGTTTTTATCACCCTCTTGCTGAAGAAAGAATGGTGGCGCGCCATAGGAGCCTTCTTGGCCGGAATTGTCTGTTTGGTTTTGGAGACGACCATCCCTTTGTTGTTCTTTTCCATGTTTGCCGCCGGATTGTTCAGCTTGGTACCTGACAATTTCGGCAAGGAACACCCAATACCCGAAGGCCTGGAGTATAACACACCAATCACCGACACCAACCACCGTTGGAACGCAACCGATGGGGATATTTTCACTCCCGTTGCCATCGACAGTACCGACACCGCATCGTGGCTACAGCTTTGGAACGGCGACCAGGGCGGCATTTACAACTTTGCCTTCTACTGGCCGGAACTTGAGGACGGAGAAGTCTACCTTCGCTGTTTTGAGGCGACGGAAAACATCGAACTCTCCAAAGACCGCCTGAAACCTCGCACCGCCACAGAGGTATCTAACCACAATGGCTTTGGACAGATTGTCATGCCAAACCATAAGGACTTCACTATTTATGAGGGCGACTGGGAAGATTACTACGCCGTGCGTGTCGAAGTGTGGCACAAGCCTACAAAAGGGAAGGCCCACAAACTAATGGAGAAAGTCTATAGAATGGAAGGCTGGATGAGATAACGACATTGAAAAATAAACAATAAAACATTAATATTATGACCCACTACGAAAAACAATCAATGAAAGAGTTGCGCGCCGGTATGGGCGAAGGCCTTGTCGAGGCTGGCCGCAAGAACGAGAATGTCGTCGCCCTGAGCGCCGACGTGAAAGGCAGCGTCAAGATGGACGGCTTCGCCAAGGAGTTTCCCGAGCGCTTCATCCAGTGCGGCATCGCCGAGGCCAATATGGTCGGCATCGCCGCCGGCCTGAGCCTCTGCGGCAAGGTGCCCTTCCTGGGCGGCTTCGCCGAGTTCGTCACCGGACGCGTCTACGACCAGATACGCCAGGTCGTGGCCTACAGCAACAAGAACGTGAAGATCTGCGGCTCGCACGCCGGCATCTCGCTCGGCGAGGACGGCGCCACGCACCAGACGATGGAGGACATCGCCCTGATGAAGGCCCTGCCGAATATGACCGTGCTGGTGCCCGCCGACTTCAACCAGGCCAAGGCCGCCACGCTGGCCGCCGCCGAGCATGTCGGACCCGTCTACCTGCGCCTGGGCCGCAGCAAGATGCCGTGCTTCCTGCCGGAGAATGAGAAGTTCGAAATCGGCAAAGCCCAGCTGCTGAGCGAGGGCAAGGACGTGACCCTCTTCGCCTGCGGCCACCTTGTGTGGGAAGCCCTGCAGGCCGCCGAGCAGTTGGAGAAGGAAGGCATCAGCGCCGAAGTCATCAACATCCACACCATCAAGCCGCTCGACGTGGAGGCCATCGTGGCCAGCGCCCGCAAGACCGGCGCCGTCGTCACCTGCGAGGAGCACCTCTTCAACGGCGGCCTCGGCGACAGCGTGGCCCAGACCCTCGCCCTGCACTGCCCCACGCCGATGGAGTACGTGGCCGTGGACGACCGCTTCGGCGAGAGCGGCACGCCCGACGAGATGCTCACCAACTACCACCTCCGCGCCGCCGACATCGTCGAGAAGGTGCACGCCGTGCTGAAACGCAAATAAATCGCCGTCCTCACGGGCAACGTTTGGGTCCCGCGCCGGAGGCGCGGGACCTCAACAAACCCCGACGGGAAACCGAAGTTTAACCAATAACATATAATGTATATGAAAAAAGCGTTTTTAACCCTCGCCGTGCTGTGCGCCGTGGGAATGTCTGCAATAGGACAATCTCCAATGATAGTGAATCCTGCAGCGCAGTATTGTACTTCTCTTGGCTATGATTATACGGTTGTGAAGGATTCGACAGGAGCGGAGCACGGCATTTGCGTTTTCCCCGACTCGTCTACTGCTGACGAATGGAGTTTCTATAGAGGAGAGATCAAGTCCGAGTATAGCTATTGTGCAAGAAAGGGGCTATCACAAATCAGTATAGTTGATTCTTCCAATGGTTATGAGACTCGCTGTGCGTATTGTGTCACAAAGGATGGGAAAAGTAGGGTTGCAGTGAGAGAGTTGATGATTCAAAACGGTGATTTGGAAAGCACACAGGAACTGTTTTTTGATAGTCCGTCGGATTATTATGAAGACAGCGTATATATTTCTAATCGGTCGGCATCATCTTTCCCTTCTAATTTTGACTGGCGGTCTTATAATGGGCATTCTTATGTCAATCCAATAAGGAATCAAGGCAGTTGCGGTTCCTGTTACGCTTTCGCCGCTGTGGCTAGTGCCGAAGGGATATTCAACTTTGACTGGGGTCTCTATGGCAATAATAGAATTGAATTGTCTGAGTCATTTATTATGTGGTGTTTGGGAAGCAAGAGCGAATACCATCCGTACTTCTATGGGTGTCGGGGTGCTACTCTTGACCGCAAAGAAATTGAAGCATTGACCAGAGATGGCGTATGCCTTAGAGCCCTTTTCCCTTATCAGACCTCTCAACCTGACAGTTGTTACCACTGGAATGACACAAAAGTAAAATTCAGCGGATGGCGGAAAATAACCTGCAACGACATTGCATCGATGAAGGATGCCATTATGAAATATGGAGTCATTGCCACTCTTGTCAATGCAGACAATAGATTTCATAATTATAGCCACGGCATCTTTAAGAATAGCGATACTGAATGCAATGGGGATCCGTGTTCTTTTTCTGAAGCCAACCACGCTGTCGCAATAGTAGGATGGGGCAAGGACGAAGATGATGGTGAATATTGGATAATACGAAATTCCTGGGGTAGCACTTGGGGAGAAAATGGATATATGCGAATCAAAATGAAATCTGCAAGAATAGCATGCAGCGCAACAGTCCTCATTCCCGAACCCGCAACATACATATCGCCTGACTATGCCAGTCACTCATCAACAATTATATCAGGTCACAATGCAAAAACCATTGCTGCGGAAGAGATAGTTCTTGCTCCCGGATTTGAAGCAGCATACGGCTCGGAATATGTTGCAGAAATACAACCAATGCCAACGATTCCGCCTACAGTGATTGATTTTTCTGAACTGGCTCAAATCGGCAGAGGCCATAAAACCAAGTTGAAATCAAATGTTGAAAACACAAAGAGGTTCGACAGCATATCAGTTTACCCTAATCCAGTACATTCATCCGTTTCTATTTCTGGAATATCAGACATACCGTCTATTAAAGTGTTTATTTACGCAACCACGGGCAAATTATTACTATCAGCCATTGACAACCAAATTGATCTATCACAATTGCCCAAAGGAATATACATTTTAAAAGTTGAAACAAAAGAAATAACAAGTGCAATAAAAATAATCAAAAAATAAATCGCTATGAGACAACCAGCATTTACACTTCTATTGCCACTTATCTTGCTGCTGACATCGTGTGGCAAGGATTATGACTATGAAATAGTTGTTGATGAACAGTTTGTTTTAAACCTTGAAACGTCAGGTATGGGAAGCGGATATTCTTGGCAATGGGAGAAAAAAGATGACATTTTAGACACAATCGGATGGGAATTCATCCCATATGAATTTCCAACAGGGCCAGGAGTGGAACGATGGACATTTGTTGGCAAGCGCAAAGGAACAACACGGATTAAAATGATATATAAACGTCCTTGGGAGACTGAAATCATTGACAAGAGAGAATATAATTTAAAAGTACGATAGTGGTCGGATTCACGGTCCCCCAGCAAACTCCGGCGGGAAACCGAAGTTCAACCAATAATATATAATGTATATGAAGAAAGCATTTTTAGCCCTCGCGGTGCTGTGCGCCGTGGCGATGATGGCCGGATGCAAGGGCGGGGCGGCAAACGAAGACGCATCCGACACAACCGTAGTCTGCCAAAGGGCGGACACCGACACGTTCAACGTTGACGAATGGGAGCGGCTGGCGGAAAAGATGCGCGGGAACGACACGCTCCTTCCGGAAGAATGGTCTTTCCTCTTCCAGAACATCGACAAGGCGGACGGCGGGTACTCCGAAGATATGGGCTACAGCCTATACAAAAGCATGCAGTACATCAGATTCTTGGAAAATATGGAACTGGAAGGCCTCGACAAACTTTCCCCCGAAAGACGTGAACAGGTGCTTGCGTCGATGATTGAAATGATGTCGATAGACATTATGGCGGATGAGTACCCCTACACTTGGGCCGAGTTTTCCGATGACCTTTTCGTTTTCAAAGGCTCCCGGGCAGCCGAGAAAGCATTTGAAAGAATAAACAAAGAAAAGAAAGAAGAGTCTAACCAATAAAACAAAAACATTATGAACCTCACAGCACAGATTCCCGACGTCACCGTCGGCCGCGCCGCCAACGCGCCCCATTACGAGTACATGACCACCTTCGGCAAGCGCACCGCCGAGCTGCCCGTCGACCACGAGCTCTGGCGTCGTACCTTTGTTTAACACGAATTGCCACGAATTAACCATTAATTATTTGACATATGAATATTGTCAAACACAAGAAAATAATTTACTCAATCATAGGCGCTGCAATGGAGGTTCACCGAGAACTCGGCGGTGGCCTGTTGGAACCCATTTACAACGAGGCACTCTTTCTGGAACTGCAAGATAGGGGAATCAAATGTGAGAGGGAAAAACAGGTGCAGTGCTTCTACAAAAACCATCAACTTGAAAAGTATTATCAAATGGATTTGGTTGTGGATGATGTAATTGTCGAACTGAAATCGGTAAGCGAACTAATTGCTGCACACAGGCAACAGTTGTTCAATTACCTGCGTCTGACACGCATGCCAATGGGGTTGCTGATAAACTTTGGTCAGTCAAGCTTGCAAGGAGAACGATATGCGTATTTCAAGGATGACAATGAATGTGTACTTGTCGACCGAGATATGAATCTGGTGTACTAATAATTAATGGATAATTATATGGCAATTCGTGTTAAAAGAAACCGACCGCGAAGCCACCGACCGCGCCGAGGCGCAGAAACTCGTCGCCCTCGTCAGCGAGGACCTCGAATACTTCCGCAAGCACGCGATGGCGCCCTCGCACCGCGACAAGAAGACGCCCGAGCCCGACGCCGACCCCGCGACACCGGGCGAAGAGCCGACGGAGGCGTGAAAACACACCGCGCTCATGAGCGCGACCACGGACGAGGCCGGAAAACGCACCCCGCTCACGAGCGCGGTCGATTTTCACCCGGAAAGTGTCCTCCGCTCACGAGCGCGGTCGATTTTCACTCGGAAAGTGCCCTCCGCTCACGAGCGCGGCCGATTTTCGCACCGAAACAACACCCCGCTCACGAGCGCGGTGAAAATGACCGGATGAAACAACAAAATGAAGTAAAACAATAAACACATTTAGACAATGAAGAAGATATTTTTGCTCGGCGCTATGGTGTGCGCCCTCGGAATGATGACCGCCAATGTTTCGGCACAAAATGTAACCGAAAGCGACATTGTTGGCAAATGGGAATTCAAAGAAGCGCAAAATTTCCAGTCTCCTAACGTTGGTCTGTATCTACATGGAGAACATGCCGCCGTGGGCGAAACGGTGTTCTCCCTGATGCGCGACATTGAATTCCGCCCCGACGGGACTCTTTCGGTGCAGGTGGCTGTCGACCGAGACCCCGACGGGAACTATATGTTCTCCACCTACGAGGCGAAATGGAGTATCGGCAAAGATGTCCGCGGCGTGGCTGAAATCACCATCACAACCGAAGATGCAACGGTTGTCTGCCAACTACAGCTGCACGAGGACAACATGACCATCACTCCGCCTGCTGTCGAGACATTCCTGTCGTTCAAGTGTCCTAAAGGCATGTCTGCAACTTCATACTTCTACCACCGCAAAAAATAACACCTATTCTCAACCCTGCGCCAGCCCCGGCCGCTTTTGACACCGCCTGTCGCGGGGCGCGGAAATTCCAATCGGATTAAAAAACGGCTGCCATCCTTGCGTGCTATGGCCACCGACCATAGCGGAGGTGACGGCAAAGAAAACAGAAACATCACAATGCACATCTCAGTCTTCTGCGGGGCGCCGCACATATGCGCGGTGAAATTGCACGAATGAAACAATAGATTGAACGGAAACAATAATTCTTTTCATTGCCACAAGAAACAATGCTGCAACTGAACAAAGTACACCACATCGCCATCATCTGCTCCGACTATCGGCGGAGCCTCGAGTTCTACACACGTGCCCTCGGCTTGCGCATCCTTGCCGAGCACTACCGCGCCGAAAGGCAATCGTACAAGACCGACCTGGCCCTGGGCGAGGATTACGTGGTCGAACTATTCTCATTTCCCTCGCCACCACCGCGGCCGACACGCCCAGAAGCCACAGGTCTGCGCCATCTGGCCTTCGAGGTCGACGACATTGATGCGGCGGCAATCGAGCTGGACCGCCTCTCCATTCCGCACGAGGCCATCAGGACGGACGAATATACCGACCGCCGTTTCCTCTTCCTCCAAGACCCCGACGGCCTGCCAATCGAGCTCTACGAAAAATAGCGCGGCGAAAATGCACGGATGAAACAACCCCTTTAGGGGAACCGAACACCGCTTAATTAAATCAAATAAAGTGAGGAACAGATTTAAAAGAAACAATATGATAGATGTAACAGAATTTGACAAAGTGGAAGTGCGAGTGGGCACCGTGGTGGCCGTCGCCGAAAACAAGAAAGCACGCCATCCCGCCTATGCGGTCACCATCGACTTCGGCCCCGAAATCGGGCTGAAGAAATCGTCGGCGCAAATCACCGCCCTCTACACTCCCGACGACCTCGTCGGCACGCAGGTGGTCTGCTGCGTCAACCTGCAGCCGATGCACATCGGCTCCGTCAAGAGCGAGGTGCGCATCCTCGGCACCGATTCCGCCCAGGGCGTCATCCTCCTGCGCCCCACCCACCCGGTGAAGAACGGCGACCGCGTTTTTTAGCACACCACACAGTCTACAGCCATTACAACACAAAACACCCTCTCATGCAAAACGACAAATTCTCCATCAAGAAAAGAATCAAGAGTTTCGGCTACGCCTTTGCTGGACTGCGTGTCCTGTTTCGCGAAGAGCACAATGCATGGATTCATGCCTTTGTCGCCGTCTGCGTTATCATTGCGGGATTTCTCTTCCGCATTTCGGCTTACGAATGGATAGCAGTCGCCATCGTCATTGGCATGGTACTTTCCGCCGAGGCTGTCAATTCATCCCTTGAACGCACGGCCGACTTTGTCAAAGCCGAACGCGACGACCGCAAACGGGACATCAAAGACCTGGGTGCCGCAGCTGTATTGCTGACGGCAATTGCCGCCGCCATCGTAGGATTGATAATCTTTCTTCCCAAGATTATTGACCTTTTTACAGCCTAACCCACATTCGGAAAAACGATTCTCCCTGCTCACAATAAATGCGGCCATATCTCGTTATAAAAACAAAAAATCATGTCTAACAATCACAATCACTCATTCTGGAGCAAAATTCTCGCCTTGCTGATGCCAGAGTACATCCTTGCCCAACGTCTCGACGAAAAGATCACCGGCAAGGATTTCATCAGCCTGTCTATCAAAAACCTCCTCTTCTTTGCCTTCTGCACACTCCTCATAATCCTGGCCGAAATCCTCATCTTCCACAGTTTCGACCCCCGCGAGCTCCTCCCCTACTTTCTTTCCGACATCCTGCTGTCACTTCTTTTCGCCGTCCTCCAAATCCTCTGGATAGCCTTCCGCCGCAAAGACCTCAAACACTTTGCTCAATACAAGAAGAACAACAATTAATCCCCCACAAAACAATATGAAGCACTCCTTATTTGCCCTCCTCGCCGCAGCCCTTTTAGGCCGGTTCAACCCCAATCCCAACAACCCCGACAAAAAGCAAGACCCCAAGCCCTCCCAACGCACCGAGATGAAAGCCTTCAATGTCCAGAAGGAATTCGAGGAGAACGGATTCACCTTCTTCACCGAAAACCTCATCCTTTGCAGCGGCGACACCACCGTCGACAACGCCATGACCATCGGCTGGGGCTCTATCGGCAACTACCTTGGCCACAACCGTCCCGCCGTCACCGTCTACGTGGCTCCCGCACGCTACACCTACGAGTTCATGGAACGCTATCCCCGCTTCACCATCATGCACTTCTCCGACCCCAAGATAGCCAAATATCTCGGCTCGCACAGCGGTCGCGACGGCGACAAAGCTGCCGCCCTCGGCCTCCACGTCGCCTACACCGAACACGGCACCCCATACTACACCGAGGCTGACCTGGTCATAGAGTGCGAGACCATGACCGCCTGGCACCAAACCCCGGCCGACTTCCGCAACGACACACCCAAGAAGTGGTACGCCGACTTCAGTGCCGGTGTCCATACCATCTACATCGGCGAAGTCATCGGAGCATGGAAACGATAACCCCTAACCAATCCTAATGCAATGAACATTTCTGTCAGCGCACTGGCCTCTGCTGCCCTTGGCCTCATCATCTCAGCCTTCGCAGTTCTAACTAAAAGAAAATAACATACAATATGACTCAAGACAGCAACGGAATCAACCACACCAACAATGAGGAGCATCGCAGCCTTGTGGACTCTATGGCTCCGTTCCTCGACAATGGAAAACCCAAGTTAGGCATCTTCTGGTATGATGCCGCCAACCAGTCACTTTTTGGCGTGGAGAAGATAGATGCCGACCAAGCCACCTTCGTCAACGGTCGCGCCACCATCTCCAAACTGCACAAAACCTACTGGCAGAAACAACATCACCGTGCCGAGGCCAAAGGCGACACCCAATCCATCTTTTACCAAGAGCACAATTACACCCTCATCCCCCGTGGCCGAGTCTTCCTTGACGAGAAAACCGACCAGTTCTATGTTTGTGTCGGCAGCTGGCTCCATGAGGGCATTAGAGATCATCAAGTGGACACCGAGAAACTGCACGAACTGCTGGAGGACGAATTCAACCTGCCCATCGACTTCGAGTTCGTAATTGATTATCACTGGGACCTTGGCCACGGCTGGTCCGAAGAACTGTTATAACCACACAAAAACCTATTATAATAACGCCAATGAACATAGCAGTCTTTTGTGGCTCTTCGAGCCCTAAGAGTGAAAAATATACAACAGCCGCGCGACAGCTGGGGCAACTCATCGCCCTGGGAGGACACACCCTCCTCTACGGCGGCTCCAACCTCGGCCTTATGGGCACCGTAAGCAGTGCCTCGCTCGAAGGTGGCGGCCATGTTGTAGGGGTCATTCCATCCTTCTTCAGCGAGGAAGTCATCCTCTCACAACCCGTCTCCGAGCTGGTGCGTGTCGCATCCATGGCCGAGCGCAAAGAGTACCTCATCGCCCACAGCGATGCCTTCATTGCCCTCCCCGGCGGCATCGGCACCCTCGACGAAGTCTTCGAGGTTCTCGTCGCCAACCAGCTGGGCCGATGCAGCAAACCCATGGGGCTACTCAACACCCAAGGCTTCTTCAATCCGCAAATGGAGATGCTCCGCCACATGGAATCCGAAGGGCTATACAACCTCACCGATGCTCGCTACCTCATTATCGACGACCAGCCCGAAGGGCTCCTCCAGATGCTGACCTCCTTTGTACCTCTGCCCATCGACGGCCCTGTCGCACGCCGTCTCCGCACCGACGCTTGACCCTCCGCACCCATGCCTCAAGGCTATCTCCTCACCAAATCCAAATACATCCGTGGTCTTCAGTGCGACCGCGCACTCTGGTTAGATGTCTTCAACCCCAAGCTCGCCCGCTACACCGCCGAGCAGATGCGCCGTTTCGACCATGGCCGCGACTTCGAATACGCTTTTAAGGACACCTTCGCTGACGGCATAGACATCAGTGCCCAACTCAAGCGCAACACCAGCGCCTACCCTGCCCTCACAGCCCAGCTATTGGACCGCGACGACACCGCCGACCTCTTCGAGGCTGGATTCCAATATGACGATGTTCTGGTATTGGCCGATGTCGTGCATCGTCGTCCCGACGGCTCGTTGGACATCTACGAGGTTAAATCAGGCAGCACCCTCAGCGACACCTACCGCCGCGATGCCGCCCTGCAACACTACGTCATTTCCCACTGCCGCCCAGTCCACACCTTCAGCATCGTCCACGCCAATGCTCAATCGGATAGCTCCGACCATTCTGATTACTCAGATTACTCAGATAATTCCGACAACCGCTTTGCCATCATAGACCTTACCGCCGAGCTCGCCGCCGAAGCAGACACCATCGAGCGCAACATCTCCATTATGAAAGACATCCTCCGTCACGGCGAGCCCGCCACCCCCACCGGCCAGCACTGCCTCGAACCCTACGCCTGCCCCTACCAGCACTACTGCGCCCAAGGCGTCAGGCAACTGGCACTATTCTAAAATCATCTGCTATCGCTATACCGTTGCAGGTTCTGCTGCAGATGGTATGGGATTGTCATCGTCTACATTGTAGGGCTCTGTACCATGTTCGTACAGATAATCAGGGTCAAAATCCACACCGTTATACCATTCAAGCGTTTCTCCCGTAAGTCCGAATTGGATAAACTTCTTCGGGTCTAACAGCTCTTCAAAGAAATGCCTCCCCTTCATCAAGGGTTCAAAATCGACAATGCGCTTTCCTCCCATGTTGAACTCAAGCAACATAGTATAGTCGTGCAGATATTCAACATCTGTCACTCTTCTATTCTCATGGTCAAAACGCTTATTGTCTGTCATTTTTTCAAAAGGTGCAATAGGGTTTGGGGCTTCAAATCTTTCTAATCTCTTCCAATTCTCCACCAGCTCGTCATGATGTTTGTCCATCCATTGGAGAACCATATTCAGCAATCTTTGTGGCAACTGGCCTTTTACAATATGATTCTCTATAGTGATGCTCGCTCTTGTACCCCCGTAACGCACATGAATATGCGGAGGATTGTGGTCATCGATGAACATCAAGATGATAACACCATAAAACCGACTTATCTCTGGCATATCAATTGTTATCTCTTCATATAGTCCTTTTACCTATTCGCGATGCAAAGATACAACTTTTTTTTCAATCTGCGGAAATTCTCCTTCTTTTTGCTGCTTAGCACCACTTAAGGGCGGCGATAGCCGCGCGGTAGTTCCTCAGACTTCCGCTTTTCATAATGGCTTTGTACTGCTTCTTGTCCAACAACGCAGTCTGATACTCCCAGAAAGCGTGCAGCCGTGCCAGTATCTGGCTGTCGCCTTGCAGCACCGAGCAGACATGTTCATATACCCTCGTGTGCATCTCCTGCACCACCGTCTGTGGCTCCTTCCCGCTCAGCATCCATGGCCGTGCCAACAGTCCGCGCCCCATCATCACACCTTTCAGCATAGGCCAACGCTGCATCACCTCCGCCACATCCTCCACCGAAAGCAGGTCGCCATTATATACCACGCGCTGCCGACAACCCTCCACAAACCGTCCGAAAGCATCCTTGTCCGGCACACCCTTATACTGCTGTTTACCCAGTCGGGGATGCATCGTCACATGTTCCAACGGCAGCTCATTCAATATCGGCAACAGCCGCATGCACTCCTCCGCATCCTCCTGCCCCAACCGCATCTTGACCGAGAACCGCACTTCGCTCCGCTGCTTCATCTCCTCGCCGATAGCCGCCACACGCTCTGCGCTCGCCAGCAATCCGCTGCCCCTGCCGGCCTTCACCTGCATGGGGAAAGGGCATCCCATGTTCAAGTCCACGCGCCGCCAGCCCGCCGCTTGCACCGCGTCGCACAGCCGCGCAAACTCATCGCGGTCGCGGGCTATCACCTGCGGCACCGTGGGCACACCGCCGTTTCGCCCCAAATCAATATCACGCAAATCCTTGCGGCGTGGCTCGCCGCCTTCCATCCGCACAAAGGGAGTGTAGTACTCCCCCACCCCTCCAGCCACCTCACTGTGCGCACGGCGGTAGACGCAGTCCGTATAGCCCTGCAACGGGGCAAAGGCAACAAAAGGCTTCTCCGTGCCCTCCATGTCAGAACGAATAGCGCACATGCAGCAGCACCTGCCAGGCCGAAAGCAGATTGCTGTACACATTCCATTTCGGCTCTGTGAAGGTGTACTTCCCATCCTTGTACTCCAGGATGGTCTGCGAGGTGATTTGCTTGTACGTGCCCCACTCGCTGTTGAGCATATTGGCCACGTTGTTGATGTCCGCGCCCACCTCCAGCGTGGTGCGCTGCCCATGGATGTCAAAATAGAACTGCTGGCGCACTTTCAGGTCCAACCTGTTATGCCAAGGGGCGCGCATAGCTCCCCGCATGGTGTACTCGCCCCGGTGACAGCTCAGGTAGCGGTCGCTGGCTATAAACTGACGGTACTCCTCGCGGTTCTCGTCCGTCACAAAAGGCATTCCACCCAGCTCCTCGTCGGTAGGCACATAGACCAGCCTCGAGGCATTGACGCCGCCCACATTGTTCATCAGGTACGACAGCCCGGACAGAGCCATGTCGTTCACCATCCCCACGTGGTAGCCCTCATAGAACAAACCCACATGCGTGGCGGTGCGGCGTCCCTCATGGATGGTGTAATTGGCGGAGGCTATCAGCCTGTGCGGTGCCACAAAAGCGGTATAGCCCAGCTCCGGCCTGTTGTCGCCGTGCACGGTGCTGGTCTGCGTGAGCGTATAGACAGCGTCGCCGCCATTCTCTAACACCGACAGCGACGAGCTGTAGGTATAGGCCGCCATCACATCCAGCCCGAAGCCGAAATGCTTCTGCAACTGGGCCACCACGGAGAGGTAACGTCCGTGCAGCCCCTCGGCGTTGTGCAAGTGATAGCCGGACATTCCATTGGCCTCGGCCTCTTTCCGATATGCCACGCGCCCATGCTCCTCGCCGGGCAGCCGCAACGAGTCGGCCGGCACATAGCCCAGCATCGTGGCCATCACCTCATGGTAGTTGTAGGAGAGGATTCCCTCCACGCTGCCCTGCACGCCCCACGGCAGTTGGGCGTCCATCGCCAGCGAGCTCTTCCAGCTGGTGGGCATCCGCAGGTTTCTGTCCAATATCACCGGCGAAGAGGGTAGCCCAGCACTCTGGCCCTCAGGCACACTGTTGATAATTTCCTCGCGGATGGGGCTGAACGGCAAGACGGGGTTCTGCGTCTGCGGGTTGGCCACATATTGGTTCAACATCACATTCGAACTGGACAGGGCATTCACCAACCACACATTGGGTATGCGGCCTGTGAAGAGGCCCGTGCCGCCGCGCAACACCACCTTGCGGTCGCGGGTCACGTCCCAGTTGAACCCCACACGGGGCGACACATTCACCCGCACCCGCGGCATGTCGCCGGGGTCCAGCCCCGCAAAGGTGCTCTCAGGGTGCTCTGCCACAAACTGCGTGAACGCCACATTGTGGTTGTCGTTGGCAAAACGGATAACCGGCACCTCCAACCGCAGTCCCGCCGTCAACTTGAAGAAACGGCTGAACTCCATCTCGTCCTGCACATAGACCGAGGGCTGAAGATAATTGAACACATACTCCGGCAGAGCCAAACGGTCCTCCTGGTTGGCGTAGGCCACCATGAAGAGCACCGGATCGCGGTGGTTGACAAAGCTGCTCCACGAGTCGAAGACATACCAGCCCGCACCGCCGGGCATATAAACGTTGCGGATATTGCTGCGCTCCAGCTGCACACCCGCCAGCAGCGTGTGCATGCCGGTGCTGTATGTCAACTCATCGGTGACGTTGAAGGTGCCGACCTTGTTGGCCGTCATATAGGTCGAAGGGTCCAGACCGAAGGTGGTGTAGAGGGCATACTTCCGGCTGCCGTCAGCAGCGGTGTAGGGCTCCAGGATGTCCACTGTTGGGAAATAGTCGCCGTAGTGGCCGCGCGGCTCATTCTGATAGGACCACGTGGCACGCAGCACATTGTTCCCGCGCCCGCCCCAGAGACGGCTGTCCAACTCCGCAGCCACCGACGAGAAGTCCTGGTTCTTCGTGTACCGTGCCGACTGGAACATCAACGCATAGTCCGACAAACGCCCCTCGGAATAGCGGTTGAACGTATACCTCTCTCCGTCGAGCATAAACGACGTGTTGGTGCCGCCGATGCCGCTCATGGAGTTGGACGATTCGGAAGTGGTGGTGTGTGTATGGCTGAAGCGGATATTGAAATGATTGTTGCTGTCCACAATCCAGTCAAGACGGGCCAGCAACCTATAGTCCGACGCATTGACGGAGTAGTTCTGATACTGTCCGGGGTCATAGCCATATTCATCCATCAGGTAGTGGCGTATGCTGTCCATGCGGCCCGCTGTGGGGCGGTTGTAGCCATTGCCGCCCCAGGCGGCACCCTCGTTGGCACGGGCCTGGGCCGAAGCCCCCGGCACATACTCCGGCACATATTCCGCATTGAGGAAGAAGAACAGCCTGTCCTTGACAATGGGACCGCTCAGCGTCAGACCCGTCACATTGTTCAGCGTATTGCTCTTCGGCAGTTCCACGCTGCCCAGACGCTTGCCGCTCAGCCAACTGCTGCTGTAATAGTCATAGAGGGAGGCATGCCAGTCGTTGCCGCCCTGCTTGGTCACCATATTGATGGCGCCGCCCTGAAAGCCGCTGTGCCTCACATCGAAGGGGGTGATGCTGACCGACAGCTGGTCAATAGCGTCCAACGACAGCGGGCTGCCCCCTGCCGGCAGACTCGACCCTATGCCGAAAGCATTGTTGAACGAGGCGCCGTCCACCGTCACCACCGAACTGCGGAAATTGCCGCCACCCACCATGAAGCCATTGGCCGTGCTGACGCCCTGCGGCGTGAGGCGCAGCACGTCGTAGAGGTTGCGGCTGACGGTGGGCATGTCGCCCATGGCGCGGCTGCTTACAATGGTCGATGCGCCGGAGTTGTGTATGTTCATGCCCGAACGGATCCTGCCGTCGGTCACCACCACCTCGTCCAGCACTGTGCTGGCCATCTTGAGCACAAAATCAAGCACCACGCGGTCGCCCAGCGGCGCCGTCACGTTCTGCACAAAGGCGGGTTTACGCCCCATCAGCTCCACCTTGACGGTGTAAGGGCCGCCCGCGGCAACGCCGTTGATGCGGTAACCGCCTTCGCGATTGGTAAAAGCATGGTAGGACAGCCCCGACGGGGTGTAGACGGCGGTGACCATGGCATCGGCCAAAGGGCCGTTGTCGTCAACCACACGCCCCTCGATGGTCGAGGTGGTGCTCTGGGCCATAGCCGTCACCGAAAAGAACAGGCCCAGACAAAGGGCCAACAAGCGTACAAACGTTTTTTCAATCATAATCACCGATTCTCGATATATGTGTTTAACTTTTTATTATTCAAACATATAAACACCTTACACCCGCTCAAAACGAAGTACAAAGATACAAAAAAATAAAGGCTCCATGGACCCGCCCTGGGGTTTTAACAATATTTATATATCTCCTGCCAGCGCATGGAGTTGCCGTCCGCCCATCGCCGACAACCGGCAGCCCCGCTGTTGCGCCACTCGCTGCACCCCACAGGGAGGTTCCTTCGGGGCGAATTCGCCCAATAGGGTTGGGATAAATGTTGGAAAAATAACCGAGATATTAGGAACAAGGAGTGGCGAAAGTGTTAGGCAAGAGCCAATAATGAAAAATGTGCCTCGCAGGACTCAGCGGCTGCGAGGCACAGTAGTGGGGTATCTCTCTTCCATCCGCGCCCCTTGTGCGGAGCTGCGGCAGGGGCATCAATAGACGGGGAAGGCGATTTCGCGCTCAATGACCTGGTAGGCCACGTTGTTGCGATAGATGGTCTGGCGCACCCAGTTGTCGTCCTCGTCGTATTCGAAGACATAGCTGTGTTTCCAGTTGAGGTGCTCGTCGTAGTTGAAAGAGGAGAGCTCGATGAGGTTGTCGTGGTCGTCATAATAGTAGGTGGTGAGGGCCACGAGGAAGTCGTCGGCGTCGTAGAAACGCCACTCGATGCGGTTGCCATGGCTGTCGTACTTGTAGAGGTAGCGCTGTGTGAGCTCGCCGTCGCGGTCGTAGAACTCCATCTCGGAGTTGTTGCCGGCAGCGTCGTACTTGTAAACGCGCTTCTCGGTGAGGGTGCCGTCGGGGGCAAAGCTTTGCTCCTCGACAAGGCGGTTGTTCTCGTAGCGGGAGGACTCTTTCTTGGTCATGTGGTCGCCCATGAAGACGGTGCGCTCGATACGGTTGCCGTTCTCGTCGTTGCGATAGGCGGTGCGGCCGGTGAGCTGGCGGGCACGGTTGTATTCGTTCCAACCCAAGGCATAGCCGTGGACATCGAAGTAGTATGAATACCATGTGTATTCCCCATCCTTGGTGCGGTATTTGTCTTGGAAATTGCCGCGCTTGTCGAAGGTGATGGAGTCGATGCAGATGAGCTGACGGCCACCGTTACGGCCACCGTGGATGTCGTAGGTGTACTCAATCACGTATATGGCATTGCCGTTGATGCCCATTTCCTGACGGGAAGATTTGCGGGGTTTATTGCCGGCAAAAGCGGTGCCAGCAACCAGCAGAACCAACGATAAAACGATGTATTTCTTCATATTACGCATTATTATTCAATATAAAATATGTTGCAAAGATACAAATTTTTCTTTACATAAAACGTGCAAAGTTACAAAATATTTTGCCGCTCACATATTTTACAGCTAAACGGCCAAGTCCAATGGCAAGTCGCCAATGTCCTTCAAGCGTTTACCGCTGATAAGAATCTCCAACATTTCTGCTGCATCCTCGGCTCCGATAGCTGCAACGGCCTCCTTCAATTCTGGCAATGCCACATGGTATACGCAATCAATATCGCCTGTTCCAAGGGCAAGGGACGCTATACGAGAAGGTAACGGCTCGCCTGTCACCACAACAATATGGGGAAGATGCCCCTTCCTGTTACGGATAAGACCCAAGGCTTCCGTCCGGCTATTTTGCGCACGATCGCTCCTCATGGTCCATTTGGCGGACACCGAAGCATGCAATATCGGGAGTCCACCGTTGCTTTTCCGCAAATCGGACAACTGACAAACATCACTGTCCACTATCATCTGGTGACGATTGATTGATTCGTCCGATTCTGGCATTCGATACACTACAATGTCGGGGGCAACCATGTAGTCATTTCCCATACTGGCAGCAAGTCTGGAATCGGCCTTCGTCAATTGGGCAAGGTAATCCAAATGCTCATATTGAGAAAAGTCATAGACTTTCTTAGAGCCATTATTACCCAACTTGCTAACATACCATTCGCCCGGACGAAGGTTCTGCATGTGGGGGAATGTCTCATTCAGGAATTCCATATTCAAAGCCTCGAAACGTGCACCAACGGTCTGACCAACATTCTTGATTTGGTTGCTGGCTTTCAGTTTTTCGGCAATGATCCTTGCTATTCCCACAGAAAGCTTGGACGAGCCATCCGCATTACTGGGAACGCCTTTGTCGTCAATGGTCAAAATACCCTTAGACAAAAGCCCGCTGTGATAATCCTTTCGTGCTTTTGATATGAGTGCCTTCATATTCTAAAACTTGTTTTATTTCCAATCCAACAGCCTTTGCCACCGGCGGAGGGAAAGCGTTCCCTATCATCCGGCACGCCAAGGTCTTCTTTTTGCCAAAATCCCAGTCATCCGGAAAGCCTTGAAGTCTGGCAAGCATGCGAGGAGTGAGTTTGGGCATCCCCTGAAAATCCCTGTCCGGGGGAGCATCAGCAACACCTCTTCCATCAATTCCCATCGCTGCCCAAGCAGTACGAGCACGGGTGGGGCCCAAGTCCGGACCACCGTGTTTTTTGCTGCCACCCACTAATGTGGGTGCCACTTTGCCGGCCTTTGCCCTCCATTCATCCACGCCTTCCCAGCCGTTCTCCGCCATTAAGTCGTACAATACCTCGCCCACCGTAGTGACATGAAAAGGATGCGGCATTGGAAACAAAAATCTGTCCAGGATGTCATGCCTGATTCCGACAATCACCGCTCGTGGCCTCAACTGCGGGACACCGTAATCAGAAGCATTCAATAGCTGAACATGCACACGGTATCCCATTTCTACAAGGTGCGACAGAATAGAATTCCTATATGCCTCGAATTGATTTCCAAGAAATCCCCGTACATTTTCAATCATAACTGCACGAGGATTTATCTCTTCAACCAACCTCAGCATTTGGGGGAACAAATCGCGCTCATCTCCTGCCCCAAGTTGTTTCCCTGCAACACTAAATGGAGGGCAAGGAACGCCTCCAGCCAACAAATCAATGGTTCCTGCATACGGCTTGCCACTGAAATTCCGCACATCTTGACAAAGGACATTCCATTGTGGCCGGTTCCTTTTCAAACAAGTACAATACTCCTCCTCATACTCTACAAGCAACGCATGGTGGAAACCAGCCATTTCAAGACCAAGTGCCTGTCCACCAGCACCTGCACAAATTTCAATTGAGGAGAGCGGATTCATACTATTTATTTCTTTTTTTGTCTATTCAACTTACCCTGGTAGCGCATGAAAAGCGCTGTGGCCAAGAGGGTGATGGCGGCGCCGATGGTGTAGCCGAGCCAGCGGGGGATGACGGAGCCGAAGCCTTCTTTTTCGGCGACGAAGAGGAAGCAGCCTGTGACCATGGTCATGAAGAGGGCGGGGATGAGGGTGACGATGTAGGGCTTGCCTTTCTGGCAGAGGCATACGGTGAGGGTCCAGAGGGTGACGGTGGCCAGCACCTGGTTGCTCCAGGCAAAGTAGCGCCAAATGACGTCGAAGCCCTTGGCGTCGATGAGGGAGTAGACGAGCACGCCGGCGGTGATGGCGAAGATGGGCAGGGCCACAAAGAGGCGGTTTTTGATGGGCTTCTGCTCATAGTGGAGGAAGTCGGCCACGATGAGACGGGCGGAGCGCAGGGCGGTGTCGCCGGAGGTGATGGCGGCGGAGATGACGCCGAGCACGCAGATGACGGCAATGACTTTGGGGAACCAGGTGTTGGCGATAACGCCCACCATGGCATTGCCGCCCAGCGTAGCACCGGTCTCAGGGTTGACGGTAAGCTGCTGGAGCATGGGGTCGTGGTAGAAGACGGTGGCGGCGGCGGCCCAGATGAGGGCTACGACACCTTCGGTAATCATGGCTCCGTAGAAAACGGGACGCGCCTGTTTCTCATTGGTCATGCAGCGGGCCATGAGGGGCGACTGGGTGGCATGGAAACCGCTGATGGCCCCACAGGCGATGCTGATGAACATCATGGGGAAGATGGGGTTGTGGGCTGCATCGGGGTGCTGGTTCTGAAGGCCGTCCCACAGCTCGGGCAGGGCAGGACGGTAGACGATAAAGGCAACGACGATGGCCAAGGCCATTCCCAACAGCAGGAAGCCGAAGATGGGGTAGATCTTGCCGATAAGCTTGTCAATGGGCAGGAGGGTGGCAATGAGGTAGTAGGCAAAGATGATGCCGACCCAGAGGAAGATGTTCCAGTCCGGCGTGAAATTGTTGTTGAGAAGCACGGCCGGGGTATTGACAAAGACGGCTCCCACCAGAATCATCAGGAAGACCGTGAAGAAACGCATGAACTGTTTGGCCCCGTTGCCGAGGTAGGCACCGTGGATTTCGGGCAGGGAGGCACCGTCGCGACGGATGGAGATATAGCCGGCAATGAAGTCGTGGACGGCACCGGCAAAGATGCTGCCGAAGACAATCCAAAGGAAGGAGGCCGAGCCGAATTGGGCGCCCATGATGGCTCCGCAGATGGGACCGACACCGGCAATGTTGAGGAACTGGATAAGATAGATGCGCCAGGGTTTCATGGGCACATAATCGACGCCGTCGGGATGGGCCACGGCAGGAGTGGGACGCTTGGGGTCGACATCGACAATGCGCTCTATCACCTTGGAATAAAGCAGATACCCAAGCACTAACAACACGATTGCAAGTAAGAATGATACCATGATATTAAATATTTTGAACCTGCAAAGATACGCTTTTTTCCCGAAATAATGATTTTATCGCTGAAAATAATCCTGGGCAGAGCAGGATTCGTCCGTTTTTTTTATGTTCAATTGATTTTATTTGCGTATCTTTGCAGAAGAATAACAAGCAATCACTCTGCCTATGAAAAAGACATTATCAATTGTAACCCTTATGGTTATGCTGGCAGCCGGAGCAACGGCCCAGAACAGCAAAAGTCAATTCACAATCAACACACGCACTTGGTCCACCAACTACTGGACGACAATCCTCTACAATCTGGCCCACGGTGCAGTGTCCCACTTCGCCTTCAACGGCAACTCCACCGACTCGCTGATAGCCGAAGCCGTGGTGCCCGAAGCGGAATGGGTGTTCCCCATCGGCATGGGGAAGGCTGGTTTCACAGCCCCGATGAACGACATCTACGGGCCTTACCACCGCGCTTTCAGCAATCCCTTTAAACGCATCGGCGACTATGGTCTCGGCGTTGACGTGTCGTGGAAACCCTTCGCCATCGGCATCTATGCCGGAGCATACTACAAGAGTCAGGAAATCTGTTTTATGCCCAACGACGAGAGTCTGCGTGGCCTCTACTTCCAGCCGCGTGCCGGCCTGATACTTGGCAGTATGAAAAATGCCATCGAGGCCGGCGTGTTCTACGACAAAGTGGTGGGCTGCGGCGGCACATGGGCTCCGCGCGACCGAGACATGCTGCAGAGCGGCTGGGGCCTGGACTTTGCGCTGAGCCGCACCGTCAACAAAGGACACAACAAAACCATCCTGATGTTCTCCATGCCCCTGCACAACTTCTTCAACACCAACTATCCCGGCGGCAGCCTGAAGAACGTCAACCGCCGCGTGGGCTACATCATGCTCACCCATCGCGTAATATTGTAATTGGCACGACGCTCCCTGTTTAAAGAGAGCCGTAAAGCAACAAACATCACCGATCCCGAAACCGATTTGGCGGTTCCGGGATCGCCCCTTTCATGGCAAAAGCAAACGCCATCAGCAATTGACATTTAACACACACAACGGATAGTACATTCAGAAAAAAGTTGTATCTTTGCATTTTCAAAGAATGTCCCCAAATTGCAAAAACAAAGCAATCCGACATCAAAAAAGGGAGCACGCAAACGCGCAACTCCCGAGAAATCTTCGGCTTATAGCCTTATTGTGAAAAGCTTAAAAAGCACTGCAAAGATACAAACAAAAACTGAAATAACAACAAAAAAACATCATGGAAGGTAAAATAATCGGTATAGACCTTGGGACCAACTCAATAGGATTGGCTGTCCGTAATGCCGACAATGGCAATGACATTATCGAGCAATTAGAATACTACACTTCGATTATCTTTAAATCGGGCGTGGGGAACGGTGACAAAGGGGAGTACTCATACGCCGCCGAGAGAACCCGGTTTCGTTCCACCCGCAGACTGTACCAATCTCGCAAATACCGAATATGGGCCACACTAAGACTGCTCATTGAACATGGTTGCTGCCCCCTGACCAATGAAGAACTTGACCAATGGAGCAAATACGACAAATCCAAAGGTCTGAAAAGACAATACCCCATCGATGCCATCGAATTTGAGCAATGGGTCCGACTGGACTTCAACGGCGACGGGACACCTGAATACAATAGTCCTTATCAGCTAAGGGAAGAGTTAATGGACAGGCAGATTGACTGGGACGACCAAACCGACAGATATAAATTCGGTCGAGCCATGTACCACATTGCACAACGGCGAGGCTTCAAAAGCAGCAAAGGCGAAACGCTGAAAGAGGCAAATGAGGACGAAGACAGCTCAACACTCGACATAAGTGCAGCCATGAAGAAGTCGGAGGAAAAGAAGTCGAAAAGCCTCAAAGAATACATGGACAAGAACAACCTGCAAACAGCAGGATGCGCTTTTGCCCGTTTGGAAAGGGAGGGCATCCGTGTGCGCAACAGTGAATACCAAGCTGTACAATCGCAATATCGCGAAGAGGTTGACACAATATGCAAGCACCAGAACATCCATCTAAAAGCACCCGAACTATACACAAGACTCCTCAGCACCAAGAAAGGGGAAGGAACCATATTCTACCGCCGCCCCTTGCGCTCACAAAGAGGGAATGTCGGGAAGTGCACTCTTGAAAAAGGGAGACGCAGATGCCCCATAAGCCATCCCGACTATGAAGAGTACAGAGCACTGACTTTTATCAACAATATCAAGTACCGCCTTGAAGAGGGTGGCGAATGGATGAAACTATCCGACGAGCAACGCAACAGGCTTTTCGAGAAACTATTCACTCGAGCCAATGCCACCTTTAAATTTGAAGAAATACGAAACTGGATTGCCAAAGAATACCCTGGACACGATTTCAATTACAAAAACCACACTATCAATTACCCCGACTACACTACTGTGGCCGGCTGCCCTGTAATCAACAGGCTTGGCAAAATCATGGGCGAAGGATGGCGTACAGCCATAATAACGACCGACAAATGCCGCACCAATTACAAGACCGGAGAGGTACACACAATCAAATACACCTATGAAGACATCTGGCACCTGTGCTATAACAGCGGGGATTATGAAGAACTTGCAGATTTGGCCAAAGAAAGAATCGGATTAAACGAAGAACAAATTGGCAACATCAAACGACTGTGGAGTGTAATGCAGGAAGGCTACGCTCCGTTAAGTCTAAAAGCCATACGAAACATCCTCCCGTTCCTCCGCGAAGGGATGATATACAGCGAGGCCGTTGCCGTTGCCAAGATACCTGATATTATCGGCAAAAGCCTATGGCTTAAACGCCAAGAAACCATTACCGAAGAAGTAAAGCGCATTGCAGCAAAAACTTCAATGCTGCGCACTGAATACAATATCGCCAATACCCTTATCGCCAACTACAAATCACAGTCCCTGGAAAACCAAAAGGCACATAAGGATTATCAATATAAATTGGATTGCCGAGACAAGCAAGATGTCATGAGGTGCATCATCGACACCATCGGGTTGAAGAGCTGGAACAAACTACAACCCGGAGAGCAACACTCTATCCAAGAAACCGTAGAAAGACTTTACCAACAATTCTTCTCCTCGACAGAACGAGATTACTATAAACTTCCCCACCAAAGCGATGCTCTTAAAGAATACCTTTCACAAACATTCCCAGAGATAACCCCCAAAGAAAAATGGGATGCCCTTTACCACCACTCCCAAATAAGTCTTTTCCCACACCAAAAATCAACTACAGGCGATATTGATGGCTGCATAAGAAGCTATTATCAATTAGGGACACCCAACATAGGTTCGATTAAAAACCCCGTAGCAATGCGTGCCCTTCACATACTACGGCGCGCAGTGAACGAGTTACTGAAACGAGGCACGATTGACGAGGACACTCGTGTAGTGGTAGAAACGGCACGAGACATGAACGATGCAAACTGGCGCAAGGCAATAGAAAGATATCAGAACGAACACAAAAAAGAAAACGACCTTATCACCAACATCATAAAGGATTTTAGGCCCAACTATACAGATGACGATATAGAAAAAGGCCGACTGCTATTCGAGCAAATCGAATCAGGCGACTTTGATGACCCCAACATTGACAAATACACCAAAGCCTCGCGAACCCAAAAGGAAAGGGCGGAGAAATTCGCTATCGACCTACAGAAATACAAACTATGGAAAGAACAAAGATTCCGCTGTCTTTACACAGGAGAACTCATTAGCCTGACAGACCTATTTGACGACAATGTAGTGGATATTGAGCACACCATCCCTCGTAGCATATCCTTCAATGATTCTTTGCCTAACAGAACCGTCTGCACGTCTCATTTCAACCAAGTTATAAAAAGGAACCTTATCCCGACCGAACTATCGAACTACGAAGAAATCAAGGACCGAATAAAACCATGGGAAGAAAAGGTGGAGCATTGCAAGAGCCAAATAGAACTTTGGAAAAAGAACGCTCGGACGGCAACCACCGTCGACCGCAAGAATGAATGCATTCAGCAGAAACATCTTTGGGAGTTGGAATTAGACTATTGGCAAACCAAGGTTAAAACATTCACAGTACAGAAAGACGAGCTCGACCTTGGTTTCCGAAACAGACAGCTCGTGGACACAAGAATCATCACAAAATATGCATACCACTATCTGAAATCAGTCTTTACAAGAGTTGATGTCCAAAAAGGCCGCATCACTGCCGACTTCCGCAAGATACTGGGTGTGCAAAGCGTTGATGACAAAAAAGATCGTGGGAAGCATTCCCACCATGCCGTAGACGCTACTATTCTCACAATGATACCCGTTGCCGCAAAAAGAGACCGCATCATTGAGCTATTCTACCAAGTCCAAGAAGCCCCTGATGCAGAAAAAGCGTCTCTTAATCAGAAACTCTATGATGAGATAAAAACTTGCCGTCTGGGCAATATATCCAACCTTGTAGAGACAATCGAAACCAACATCCTTGTAAATCACATCTCAAAGGACCAGACCCTCACACCAGCTCGTAAAAAAAGACATTTAGGAAAGAAAGACAAAACGGTACAATGGATGCAAGGAGACTCCATCCGTGGCAGTTTACACCAAGAGACTTTCTATGGGGCTATATCCGATGGAGATAAGAACCTTCGCACCGTGATACGGAAACCATTGAAAAGTCTCAAGGATAAAGATCTTGACTCAATAGTAGACCCCATAGTTCGCCATTCTATCGAAACACAAATCAGACTGCGCATGGCAGAAGAGAACCTCTCTTTCTCAAAAGCATTGGAGGAAAGCATCTGGTTGCTTGACAAGAATGGAACTCCCATCAAACAGGATAAACACGGGCATCCTATCGCACCCATAAGACATGTGCGTTGTTATGCAAAAGCCGGCCGCGGTTATTTTAAAATTGACACCGCTTTGCAAATAAAGCAACAAACCTATCCATCAAAAAAGGAATACAAAAGACACTATTATGCACAGAATAGTGACAACTACCTTTGTCTACTATATGAAGGGGTATACAAAGGCAAACATCAACAATCATTCCGTCTTATAAACTATTTTGACATTGCCCAACTGCATATAAAAAGCTCCGACACCCTTTTCAACGAACCCGAATTTGCCCGTTACGAAGGGGTGAAAACCATGCCACTTAAAAGCATTATAAAGAAAGGTTTCCGCGTACTGCTATATGTCAATCATCCCGACGAACTCCGCGACATGGATCCCGACAAACTTAGTAACAGATTGTACATCGTATACAAATTTAATGCTGTTGGAACCCCCTCAATTTATCTCAGACACCACCTGGAAGCCCGAAAAGAAACCGATTGCAACCCTACGGAAACAGGGACTTCATTTACCCCTCATGCAAAACCATCATATCTGACACTGAAATCAAACAACTTTAAGGCACTTATTGAGCATTCCGATTTTGAGATAGGCCTCTTGGGGAACATCACTTTCAAAAACAACTAATAGCCATGATTAAACGGACACTCTGTTTCTCCAATCCTGCCTACTTGTCCATGAAGAACCGGCAGCTGGTTGTTCGGCTGGAGAGCCATGGCGGCGAACCTGGACAACAGACCACCATACCCATTGAGGACATCGGCATGGTGGTATTGGACAATCCTCAAATCACCCTCACCCACGGACTGCTGGCAGCCCTGCTGGACAACAACGCTGCTGTCATCACTTGCGACTCCTCCCACATGCCCGTAGGGCTGATGCTCCCGCTGGAGGGGCACACCGTGCAGAGCGAGCGTTTCCAGGAGCAGCTGTCGGCCTCAGTCCCTCTACGCAAACAACTGTGGCAACAGACTGTACAGCAAAAAATCCTTAACCAAGCGGCCTTATTGAAAGAGCTCTACGATGCCGAGAACGGGAACATGCTCCAATGGGCTGCCGAGATCCGTTCAGGCGACAGCACCAACCTCGAAGGGCGAGCTGCCGCTTACTACTGGAGCCAGATGTTCCCAGACATTAGCGGCTTCACCCGTGGGCGCGACGGACTCTATCCAAACAACTTCCTCAACTACGGATACGCCATTCTGCGCGCTGTCATCGCCCGGGCGCTGGTCAGCAGCGGACTACTCCCCACATTCGGCATTCACCATCACAACCGCTACAACGCCTATTGCCTGGCCGACGACATCATGGAGCCTTACCGCCCATACGTGGACCGCCTCGTGGTTTCGACCATCAAGCAATATCCTCGCACGGCAGAAGTCACCACAGACATCAAGCGTTCCCTCCTCACCATACCCACTCTCGAAGTGCACATCGGCGGCCAGCGCAGCCCCCTCATGGTGGCCGCATCGCAGACCACGGCATCCCTTGCACGCTGCTTTGCCGGCGAAATCCGCAAAATATCCTACCCCGAAATGTAATGGACCGTTTTTCCGAATACCGCATCATGTGGCTGCTCGTATTCTTCGACCTCCCCACCGACACCAAAAAGGAACGCAAAGCCGCCACCGACTTTCGCAAACGCCTCTTGGCCGATGGATTCACCATGTTCCAATTCTCCATCTATGTGCGACATTGCGCCACCCGCGAGAACGCCGAGGTCCACCTCAAACGGGTCCGTTCTTTCCTGCCCCAATATGGCCAAGTGGGGTGCCTCACCATTACCGACAAGCAATTTGCCGACATCGAGCTCTACATCTGCAAGAAAGAAGTACCACCCAACGCCCCTGGCCAGCAATTGGAATTGTTCTGACAACAGAACGGGAAAAGTTCTCCCATATAACAAAAAATCCCGCCCAAATGGACGGGATTTTTTATTCCATTGACATGTTGTTGGACATTATGGCTCAACCAGATACACACATCGTGGTGTTTATCGAATGTGTCAATGTCCTCTTTTTAAGCAATTCACAACGGTAGGAGCTTCAGGGTGCTCATAGTAATGGTGTTTATCGAATGTGTCAATGTCCTCTTTTTAAGCAATTCACAACCTTTACTCGGAAGTATCACCAAACTAAACGGTGTTTATCGAATGTGTCAATGTCCTCTTTTTAAGCAATTCACAACAAGGCCGTGAATAAAATGCTGGAGCAACGGGGTGTTTATCGAATGTGTCAATGTCCTCTTTTTAAGCAATTCACAACGTAACCCAAATAGGGTACAAAGATACGAAGGTGTTTATCGAATGTGTCAATGTCCTCTTTTTAAGCAATTCACAACTGACGTTCAACTGTGGCTCAAGCGATTGCGGGTGTTTATCGAATGTGTCAATGTCCTCTTCTTAAGCAATTCACAACCGAACAAGAGCGCGAGTCTTCACGCTTCATGGTGTTTATCGAATGTGTCAATGTCCTCTTTTTAAGCAATTCACAACATCCCGAAACGAAGATCTTTCGAGGCGTGAGGTGTTTATCGAATGTGTCAATGTCCTCTTTTTAAGCAATTCACAACACACGGCGGGTCAGACCTCCAAGGTACTCGGTGTTTATCGAATGTGTCAATGTCCTCTTTTTAAGCAATTCACAACGGAAAGCCCGACGGCGTAAGCCGGAACGCCGGTGTTTATCGAATGTGTCAATGTCCTCTTTTTAAGCAATTCACAACTGGAAATCACCGTATTTCGGTATGCCTACTGGTGTTTATCTAATGTGTCAATGTCCTCTTTTTAAGCAATTCACAACCTTGGTCGGCAGCATAATGATTGCAACATCGGTGTTTATCGAATGTGTCAATGTCCTCTTTTTAAGCAATTCACAACATGCGTGGAACTAAGCTTAACCCCGACGGGGTGTTTATCGAATGTGTCAATGTCCTCTTTTTAAGCAATTCACAACCTTAGTAGCCTCTAAGGAATTATCTGATTCGGTGTTTATCGAATGTGTCAATGTCCTCTTTTTAAGCAATTCACAACTTAAACAACTTTTTGTCTGCTTACTTGCTGGTGTTTATCGAATGTGTCAATGTCCTCTTTTTAAGCAATTCACAACTGGATGAGATTAATGGAAAACTCGTTCATGGTGTTTATCGAATGTGTCAATGTCCTCTTTTTAAGCAATTCACAACGCCTCAGTATCCGAAGTTTTGATGATGTAGGTGTTTATCGAATGTGTCAATGTCCTCTTTTTAAGCAATTCACAACGGAAGACTCAATGAGAAAATCCTAAACTTGGTGTTTATCGAATGTGTCAATGTCCTCTTTTTAAGCAATTCACAACGTCCGTTCTGAGGTTGAGCTTAACAAAGCCGGTGTTTATCGAATGTGTCAATGTCCTCTTTTTAAGCAATTCACAACCTATGGTGCGGATGAGTGGCACCCGCACCTGGTGTTTATCGAATGTGTCAATGTCCTCTTTTTAAGCAATTCACAACGGTCGGCGACGCTTGGAACCGTACTCAGCAGGTGTTTATCGAATGTGTCAATGTCCTCTTTTTAAGCAATTCACAACAGTTGTTGTCGGTGATCTAAGTCGCTCGCCGGTGTTTATCGAATGTGTCAATGTCCTCTTTTTAAGCAATTCACAACTCGTAAGTTCTGCTACCGCATGATTGAAAAGGTGTTTATCGAATGTGTCAATGTCCTCTTTTTAAGCAATTCACAACTGGACGTGTTCGGATACAACCGTCCGTGGTGGTGTTTATCGAATGTGTCAATGTCCTCTTTTTAAGCAATTCACAACTTACTGTTAGATTCTGTTGCTGGAATTGTGGTGTTTATCGAATGTGTCAATGTCCTCTTTTTAAGCAATTCACAACGTCTATCGCGATGACATAGTTTTTTCGCAGGTGTTTATCGAATGTGTCAATGTCCTCTTTTTAAGCAATTCACAACTTACTGTTAGATTCTGTTGCTGGAATTGTTGGTGTTTATCGAATGTGTCAATGTCCTCTTTTTAAGCAATTCACAACCTGTAAGGATACTTCAGCGCAGCTATCCGGGTGTTTATCTAATGTGTCAATGTCCTCTTTTTAAGCAATTCACAACGGCATAATCAACTTTAATCTTCATGTTCAGGTGTTTATCGAATGTGTCAATGTCCTCTTTTTAAGCAATTCACAACACAGATCGTTGTCGTTGATTTGTGTTACCGGTGTTTATCGAATGTGTCAATGTCCTCTTTTTAAGCAATTCACAACTGGCCAGCAAGGATTACCGACGTCTCGCTGGTGTTTATCGAATGTGTCAATGTCCTCTTTTTAAGCAATTCACAACATACTTTCCTGGCTCCAAGTCAGTGTATGGGGTGTTTATCGAATGTGTCAATGTCCTCTTTTTAAGCAATTCACAACAGCGATAGATAAAAAAAACTTGTGAATCAAAAAAAAGTTGTATATTTGCATTCAGAAAAAGTACAAAATATGTCAATATACGGAAAAATCTTAATGTGGCTATTGTTCATAGTAACAGGAGTTTGGCCAATAGTTTTGTTAGTATTCATAATTGCTGACCATTTTACAACTGTAGAATAATTCGAGCTTATTTCGTTCACATAACACCGAAACTCGTAAAAAAAATAAAAAAAAGAATCGTTAAAAAAAGTTAAGTGGGTGTTTATCGAATGTGTCAATGTCCTCTTTTTAAGCAATTCACAACTTGAAATTGGTCATATTGACAGTGGACAAAGGTGTTTATCGAATGTGTCAATGTCCTCTTTTTAAGCAATTCACAACATTATAATTGCACAACCTACTACAAATCCCGGTGTTTATCGAATGTGTCAATGTCCTCTTTTTAAGCAATTCACAACCTGACTTTCCTTTTTTCTAACGAAAAGGTGACGGAGAAACAAGTTCTCCGCCTCCTTGGTAGTTTTCACAACGGAATAATCCTTATTGTGAATTGCTTAAAAAGTTTTGCAAAGATACTACTTATTTTTCATTCACGCAAATATTTTTCATATTCTATTGCAAACCAACTACTCTAAACCACACAGCCTAACGATTATTAATCATTCTTCGTCGGGCGGACATGTTATTCTAACCTGAATTGCCGTTCCTATAGCCTACCCGGCTCTGGTACATGCGTTCCTTGATGCCGCCCTCGGTGACGAAACGGTTCTGCATCGTTACCAGCAGTTTGTGGAGCATATATATGGCTTGGTGTATGAGCGTAATGCACAGGTTGGCTGTCTCCTCATCGTTCATACGCCGAATTGTCTGGGCATAATCCTGCCTAATCTGTTCACTTCTGGCATATTGGCGCATTCTCTCATATCGCGGATGCTGCGCATCCCATTGCTGCAAGCCGCGCACCCTCAGATAGTCCTCATAATCTTTAAGCAACTCCTCCAAACTGGCCTTTGCCACATTGGTCAACTTGATTTCAGTCTCGGAAGAGGTGGCAGCGGCCTGATTGCCCTCCGCTATATTCTGCTTGCCGCTGCGGGCAGCCTGGACCATCTGGTCAACGGTGCGGTCGCCACCACTCAGGTAGTGATGCGTGAAAAAATAAGTGATGTCGTAGATTATCTCTGTGACCTTGTAGACACGGAGGTTGCTGTAATGCCCGTGGGAGGGGAGAAAAGTTCTCGGAGAGTTCTGAGTACTCTGAGTATTCTGAGTACTCTGATTACTCAGATTATTCTGATTACTCAGATTATTCCGATTATTCTGACCATTCTTATTGAAATCCTGTTCCATGGGCTTGGTTTTTCAGAGCTCCACTTCCTGGCGGAACTCGGCTATCTCCACCCGCTTCCAGCCCACCTCTTTGAGGGTGTCACGGAAGTGTTCTTGGGTGGTGGACTCGCCGTGGACAAGGAAGATCTTTTTCAGCTTCCGCTTGTCCTGACAGCCAATGTAGTTGATCATTTCGCTGTAGTCGCCATGGCCGGAGAGGGACTCAATGCGGCGCAACTCGGCGCGCACCTCATACTTGTGTCCAAAGATGGACACCTCCTTGTCGCCACGCATGATGCGGGCTCCAAGGGTTTTGGGTTCACAGTAGCCGACGCAGAGAATAGTCGTCGACGGGTCGTCAATATGGTTAGCCAAATGGTGCTTTACGCGGCCGGCCTCCATCATGCCTGAGGCGGAGATGATGACGCAGGGTTTGTGCCGCACGTTGAGTGCCTTGGAGGCCTCGACGGACTGTATATACTGCAAGCGGTCGAATCCAAACGGGTCCGGGTCCTTCTTCATGTAGTCGAGAATGGACTTGCCGAAGCATTCGCCATGCAGCCGCAGGATGTTGGTGGCGGAGATGCTGAGTGGGCTGTCGACAAAGACATCAATATCGGGCAGCAGGTCGGCAGTCTCCAAGCGATCCAAGGCATAGATGATTTCCTGTGCGCGACCGACGGCGAAGGAGGGAATGATAAGCTTGCCCTTCTTCTTGGTGCAGGTGTCGAGGACGGCCATGAGCAGTTCCTTTTCGGCATCTTCGATGGTGGTGTGGAGACGGTCTCCGTATGTCGACTCCATGATGAGGTAGTCCACCTGCGGGAAAGGCTCGGGGTCTTTCAGTATGCGCTTGTTGTAGCGGCCTATATCGCCCGTAAAGCCAAGTTTTATGACTCGCCGTCCGTCCTTCACTTGCAGGTAGATGCAGCTGCTGCCGAGAATGTGGCCAGCGTCGAAGAACTCCACGACAACCTCGTCTTCAATGACAAACTGCTTGTGGTAGGGAACGCTGATGAAGCAGCTCATGCACTCCTGCGCATCCTTCTCGGTATAGATGGGTTCCACCGGTGGCTCACCCTGGCTCTGGCGTTTTTTGTTGAAGGTGCGCACATCAGCCTCCTGTATGCGACCGGCATCGGCCAGCATGATGGCGCAAAGGTCGCGCGTGGCGGGTGTGCAGAGAACGGTGCCGCGGAACCCCTCTTTATAGATATAGGGTATCAGTCCCGAATGGTCAATGTGGGCGTGGGATAGGATGAGGTAATCTATCTCCGAAGGGATAAAGCCCAAATCGCGGTTCATGGCGTCGGTCTCCAGACCTTTACCTTGGTACATGCCGCAGTCCAGCAGAATTTTCAAACCTTTCTTTGTCTCAATAAGGTGTTTGCTACCTGTCACCTCTCGGGTGGCACCCATAAATTTCAACTTCATATCTATAACCGTTTTTATATGTCAAAATAATAGTAATCATTCCCATACGTCGTCATGCCCCGCTGTTGCGCGCACAACTTCGTCTCAGCAAAGATACAACTTTTTTTCCAATTCCCCAGTTTTCAGATTCTCCGAAAAGCCCCCTTGTCCGAGGCAAAATATTGTTCAATCAAAAAAAAGGTGTATTTTTGCATACCCCGAATGGGCCACGGAACGCCGTGCAACCCATTATCTATTAACACATAATACAAACCATCATGGCACTAAAAAGAGTAATGGTACTTACCGGGGGCGGCGACTGCCCCGGCCTCAACGCCGTAATACGCGGCATCGTCAAGCGTGCCTCGCAGGAGAACGACTGGGAGGTGATTGGCTGCATTGAGTCCTTCAACGGAGTGCTCCGCGAGCCCACCGAGGTTGTCGAACTCAACGAGAAGACCGTGGAAGGCCTCCAGATACAAGGCGGCACCATCCTCGGCACCACCAACAAGGGCGGCCCCTTTGCCTGGCCCGTCCGCAACAGCGACGGCTCCTGGACCACCGTGGACCGCAGCGACGAGATGATACGCAAGCTCCAATACCTCGACGTCGATGCCGTCATCAACATCGGTGGCGACGGCTCCCAGCGCATCTCCCTCGGCCTTTCGCAAAAAGGCCTCAACATCGTGGGCGTGCCCAAGACCATCGACAACGACCTCTCCTCCACCGACTACACCTTCGGCTTCCAGACGGCAGTGCAAATCTGCACCGAAGCCATCGACAAGCTCGTCACCACCGCTGCCAGCCACAACCGCGTCTTCATCATGGAAGTCATGGGGCGCGACGCGGGCTGGATAGCCCTCCACAGCGCCATTGCCGGCGGTGCCGACGTCTGCATCATCCCCGAAATCCCTTACGACATCAACAAGATAAAAGCCAAGATAGAACAGCGCTACACCAAACGCCACGGCTACTGCATCATCGTGGTGGCCGAAGGGGCCAAACCCAAAGGCGGCACCGCCGTGGGCTCCCAATCCTCCGAAGTGGGCTACCAGCACATCCGCCTCGGCGGCATCGGCCACCAACTGGCCGCCGACCTCAAGGAAGCCGGTGTCGAGCACGACATCCGCTGCACCATCCTTGGCCACCTGCAACGCGGCGGCACACCCATTGCCTTCGACCGCATCCTGGCCTCCCAGTTCGGCGTCCGCGCCATGGAGCTCGTCATCGAAGGCCAATACGGCCAGATGGTAGCCTACCACCACCCCGACATCGTGGCCGTCTCCCTCGAAGAGGCCGTCCGCGCACAAAACCTCGTCGACCCCAAAGGCGCACTTGTCCACACCGCCAAAGGCCTCGGCATCGAATTCGGCGAATAGCAGAACCCCGCCAAAGCACAACAACCATCCAAAACACAAACCCAAAGTGGCAGACCGCACACATCCGCTTCCCCCCGCGTGAAGCCGCCCTCTCCACCACAACAAACGCCGCAAGGAACACCCCTGCGGCGTTCCTCTTTTCATGCCCAATGATTAGGAATCGAAGAAAAAAGTTGCCCGAATAAGAAAATAATTGTATATTTGCACTTTGCAACTACAACTGCAATATATCACCCAAGTGATGTATTGTCAGTGCTTTATAATGGATATGTAGTATATAATAACAGTAACAATGGAACTGAAAAAAATAAAATCAGCCTTAATCTCCGTCTACTACAAGGACGGACTTGAAGACATCGTCAAAGCCCTCGACCGTCAGGGAGTCACCATCTATTCCACCGGCGGCACCTACAAATTCATCCACGACCTCGGCATCGAGCCCGTAGCCGTCGAATCCCTCACCGGCTACCCCTCCATTCTGGGTGGCCGTGTCAAGACCCTCCATCCCAAAGTCTTTGGCGGCATCCTCAGCCGCCGCGACATGTACTCCGACGGCGAACAGCTGACCCAGTACGAGATTCCCGAAATCGACCTCGTCATCGTCGACCTCTACCCCTTCGAGGCCACCGTTGCCAGCGGTGCCCCCGAGCAGGACATCATCGAGAAAATCGACATCGGAGGCATCTCCCTCATCCGTGCCGCCGCCAAGAACTTCAAGGACGTAGTCATCGTCCCCGCCGTGGACCACTACGCCGAGTTCCTCCAGCTCTACACCCAGCAGGACGGCTCCACCACCCTCCAGCAGCGCCGCCACTTCGCCGCCTACGCCTTCAACGTCAGCTCCCACTACGACACCGCCATCTTCAACTACTTCAACCGCGAGGAGCAGCTGCCCCTCTTCAAACTCAGCGGCTCCAAGGCCAACACCCTCCGCTACGGCGAGAACCCCCACCAGAAAGGCTGCTTCTACGGCGACCTCGAAGCCTGCTTCACCAAGCTCAACGGCAAAGAAATATCCTACAACAATATCGGCGACATCGACGCCGCCTGTGCACTCATCGACGACTACGCCGACACCACCTTCGCCATCCTCAAGCACAACAACGCCTGCGGCCTCGCCACCCGTCCCACCCTGCTCCAAGCCTGGACCGACGCCCTGGCCGGCGACCCCGTCTCCGCCTTCGGCGGCGTGCTCGTCACCAACCGTCCCGTCACCAAGGACGTGGCCGAAGAAATGCACAAAATCTTCTTCGAAGTCTGTATAGCCCCCGACTATGACGACGACGCCCTCGCCATACTCCGCGGCAAGAAAAACCGCATCATCCTCAAGCGCAACGCCTTCCAGATGAGCCCCCAAGTGTTCCGCAATGCCCTCGACGGCATCCTTGTGCAGGACCGCGACACCATCGTCCCCACCGCTGCCGACATGGCCAAGAGCGTCACCTCCACCCCCATCACCCCGCAGCAAGCCGCCGACCTCGCCTTTGCCACCATCCTCGTCAAGCACACCAAGAGCAACGCCATCGTCCTTGCCAAGAACGGCCAGCTCTGCGCCAGCGGCACCGGCCAGACTTCCCGCGTCGACGCCCTGCGCCAGGCCATTGCCAAAGCCCAGTCCTTCGGCTTCGACCTCAACGGCGCCGTCATGGCCAGCGACGCCTTCTTCCCCTTTGCCGACTGCGTAGAGATTGCCCATGAGGCCGGCATCGCCGCCGTGGCCCACCCCGGCGGTTCCATCCACGACCAAGACTCCATCGACTACTGCGAAAAAAACCACATGGGCATGGCCATCACCGGCTACAGGCATTTTAAGCACTAAACGAAACTTTTTTCAATTTTTTACGTATAACACACATCATCAATCCGAAAAAAACAGTAGAGTATAAATGGGTTTATTTTCATTCTTTAACAAAGAGGTAGCAATGGATCTTGGCACAGCCAACTCCATCGTCATCCACAACGACCAAGTAGTCGTCGACGAGCCCTCCATCGTGGCCGTCGACCGCAACAACAACCGCATCATCGCCGTGGGCAAACGCGCCCAGATGATGGCCGGCAAGACCGACAACAAGAACATCGAAACCGTGCGGCCCCTGCGCGGCGGCGTCATCGCCGACTTCGAGATGGCCCAGCACCTCATCCGCGAGCTCATCGGCATGACCAACATCAACCGTTCCTTCATGCCCCCGTCGCTGCGCATGGTCATCTGCATCCCCTCAGGCATCACCAACGTCGAGGAACGCGCCGTGCGCGAAAGCGCCGAGCAAGCCGGCGCCAAGGAAATCCGCATGATCCATGAGCCCATGGCTGCCGCCATCGGCATTGGCATCGACGTCCTCGAACCCGAAGGCCACATGATTGTCGACATCGGAGGCGGCACTGCCGAGATTGCCGTCATCTCCCTCGGCGGCATCGTCTGCAACAACTCCATCCGCGTGGCCGGCGACGAATTCAATGAGAACGTCGTCGAATACATGCGCAAACAGCACAACATGGTCATCGGCGAGCGCACCGCCGAGCAAGTGAAAATCAAAGTCGGCGCCGCCGTCAGCGAGCTCGACGACCCCCCTGAGGACTACCCCACCCTGGGCCGCGACCTCCTCACAGGCCTCCCCAAGGAAATCTCCGTCAACTACAAAGAGATTGCCCACGCCCTCGACAAATCCATCGCCCGCATCGAACAGGCCATCCTCGACACCCTCTCCGCCACCCCGCCCGAGCTGGCTGCCGACATCTACCGCACCGGCATCTACCTCGCCGGCGGCGGCTCCCTGCTCCGCGGCTTGGACCAGCGCATCTCCTCCAAGACCAAGCTCCAGGTCCACATTGCCGAAGACCCCCTCCGCGCCGTGGCCCGCGGCACCGGCATCGCCCTCAAGAACTTCTCCAAGTTCTCCTTCCTCATCCGCTAACCGCTGCACCACAGCATACAAACCCTTGGACGCACCGCCCCGCCGGCGGTGCGTCCTCCCTTTCTGTCCCCTCAGCCGCTCCGCACCACACCGCTCCACCGCCCGCCGCCCCCTGCGCCCATGTCAAAGCCTCCTCCACTCCCTACCGTCCATTTTCAAACCACTTGCCCATCATTTATTCCTTCTTTGAGGGACAAATGAGAAGCCAAATGTCCTCCACACTTAAAATAAGGAGCGGAGCAAGTCCGACCCCACAAAAAAACATGGCAAACGGTGCGGACAGCAGCGCCCTACACCGCACAGCCCGCAACCCACACAAAAAAGGACACTTTAGGCCGTCTCAGCAAAAAAAAACGAAAATACAAAAAAAATATGGTAACTATATACATTTTTACATAGAATAATTTTGTCATGTGTAAAATTATTCATATCTTTGCATTTGTAAATAGATACGAGTATGGATGTAACTAACTTCAAATCAGTTGTTGAACTTTTGGATACATTCAAGGATGAGCAAAGTTGCATTGAACATCTTGAATGGTTGCGTTGGGATGGTGATGTTGTAAGCCCTTTCGACCCGACTTCGGTTGTTTATAAGTGCAAAAACAATCGCTACCGCTGCAAAAACACAGGAAAGTATTTCAATGTCAAAACCAACACTCTTTTTGACAACACGAAGATTCCTCTTCGCAAATGGTTTGTTGCCATATATCTTGTCACTTCTCACAAGAAAGGCATATCTTCACTTCAGTTGAGCCGCGATATAGACGTTACTCAAAAGACGGCTTGGTTCATGCTTCATCGTATCAGAAAGTGTTTCGGTATTGAGAACAACAACGACCTCAACAATACAGTTGAATTAGACGAGACCTATGTCGGAGGTAAGAATAAGAATCGCCATGCTGACAAAAAGGTTGAGCACTCGCAAGGAAGAAGCGGTCAAGACAAGACCCCTGTGTTTGGAATGGTTGAGCGAAAAGGCAAACTTAACGCTATGGTGGTAAAAGATACTTCAAGCGAGACTCTGACCGCAGAAGTGGTAAGATTTGTCAAGCAAGCCATCATCTATACTGATGAGTGGCGCGGCTACAACTCCCTCAAACAACTCTTCCAACATGAAATCGTCAGGCATAAAGAGTATGAATTTGTGAGAGAAAATGTCTATACAAATACTATAGAGGGCTTTTGGTCGTTATTAAAGCGTGGAGAGATTGGAATATATCACTACATTTCAAAGTCGCACTTACAAAAGTATGTAGACGAGTTTGTGTACAGATACAACACTCGCGACTATACAGAGTGTGGTAGATTCAATCTCTTACTAAGAAACATAGAACATAGATTAACATACAAACAACTGATATATGGTTAAAACATCAATTCTAAAAGTTCAAGGTCTGGAAATAGCCATAACAATGCAAAACGAAGAAGACTATATTTGCCTTACTGATATGGCGAGATATAAAGACAATGAACCGTCCGGCGTTATAGGGAATTGGATAAGAAATAGAAACACAATGGAATATCTCGGAACATGGGAGATTTTGCATAACCCAAATTTTAAACCCCTCGAATTCGAGGGGTTTATGAAAGAAGCTGGTTTAAACAGATTTACGCTTTCTCCTCAAAAATGGATTAATTCTACAAACGCCATTGGTCTTGTCTCACGTTCCGGCAAATATGGCGGCACCTATGCCCATAAAGACATTGCTTTTAATTTTGGCATGTGGCTAAGTCCTGTATTCCAGTTATACATCGTAAAGGAGTATCAGCGGTTAAAAGAAGTAGAAAATAATCAATACAATCTCGAGTGGAATGTCAAAAGAGTGCTATCAAAAGCGAACTACACATTGCATACTGACGCTGTAAAGAAATACGTCATTCCACATAAATCAAGTAGTCAAAAGGACGAATGGATTTACGCAAGCGAGGCGGATATGCTTAATCTGATAATGTTTGGCTGTACCGCTAAATCTTGGCGTGAATTTAATCCAGAAAGAGTGTTAAACGGTGAGAATATCCGAGACATGGCGAGTATTAATGACTTGGCCATCTTATCAAACCTCGAATCATTAAATGCAATATTGATGAAACAGGGGATGGATAGAGAAACAAGATACAAAGTATTAAAGGAAACGGCAGAACAACAACGTGCTCATTTGGAACAATACGACTATATTAAATCACTAAAGAAACTTGATGACAAAACATATATTGAAGAGGAGAATAAAACAGATTTCGACAAGGCATTGACAAAAGCACTCAACTATAACCCCAACGAAGAGAAAGGGCCGTCGGAATGACGGCTCTTTCTTTAATTAAGGCTCATTGGGACCAATAGTTGTGTTGTCATCCACAACTATTGATGTTGGGCTTGTTGTGAGGTAGTACACTCTTTGTACATAACCGCGAATATCGCCAAACATACTTTCGGTATGAATGTATAGTTTCATTTTTTTAGTGCCTGGCTGTGCGGTGAATGATTTTGTCTCCCCTTGTGAAAAATCCCTTGAAGTATCGAAAATCTTATCTCCGTTCTCGTTACATTCAAATACTCTAATGGTTGTTGAATAGCCGTAAGAGCCATTGAATGTTACAGTGTAATTCCTGTTAATACTTTCCTCTTTTGTGCATGATGAAAGCAAGAAAATCATGCTTGCTGCAATTACTGCAAAAATACGTATGTACTTCATTTTATTTGTTTGTATTGTTTATTTCGATAAATTGTAACATCCACAAGTCATCTTTTGTTGCTGGTCGAATACGTTTATACTTCGCAGGTAGTCCAGAAACAATAATGATTATCTTTCCATCTTCGTCTTTGACATCATAGCATACATTAACTAATACATCAACGTTGTGGTGTCTGATGCAATCGGCTACTGCAAGGCGTTTTTCATACAAATAATTGTTGGAGCGTGAACTTTCGGTGGTTTTATAAATCAACGTGTCTGAGACTCGACTATCGTATATGGTATCATATTCAACAACGAGAGGCTCAGACACAATCGTTCTATTTGTTTCTATTGTCCTATACGTCTTAGAGGAAAAAGACGAAGATTCACAGCCTGTTAGTAAGACTGCAACTACTGACGGCAGCAACCAAAATCGTTTTGCTCTCATAAGCATATACCCTGTTTCGTGTCGGGCGCAACTTTTAACTGCCCCAGCACCAATAGACAGCGGTTTTAATATCAAAGAAGCGTGGCCTGTTTACGCCACTTCTCTGATAGAGGTCGTGAGAATTACCTTGAATGCAGAAATGGATACCAGTCCACGCTATATACATGCGCGAACCGCCATACCAACCTTGCATTCTCATAGAAATTTCTCACGTTCCTATCAGCAAGTCGAGCATAACGCTTCGTTATTAACAATTTATGGTTTACCAACTCTTCGTAAACCGACTGCAAAGATACAACATTTCTTTCAAATGCGAAAAACTTTTTTCACAACGCAATAAAAAAGCCTACAATTCGTTATAAATTGTAGAGTAAAAAAATGGTGTAAAGAAATATATAGTTACCAAAAATATTTATATTTGCAGTGTAGGAGAATTATACAAAAAAATAAACTAAAAATCAAACTATTACACAATTCAATAAATATATGGGATTCGGGCGACGGCGGCCCATGGGAGGTGGCTTTCGGCAAGGTGACCGACCGATGGGAGGACTTCACAATCACCACCGTCACCGCCCCCACCGTGACCCTGACGGGGTTTGAGGTGGGGACCATCTATTTCGCCTTGGTGCGCAGCTATTGCAACCAGACAGGCGAGTACGGCGAACCTCGCAGGGCATTGCCACAAAACGGATGGTGAAGGAGTGACGCTCCAAGCCTGGATTCCACATCACAAACCTTACATGTGGGTGCCCACGTGCTGAAGGGCACCCACATTTCTTTCAGGCTGTAAAAAAAGGTTCTCACCGAAACGTTTTTTTTTCGTATCTTTGCAGAATAGATCCTTTGTGCCGACAAGGCGCAAAGTGTTATTAATGTGTATAATAATAAAAGATAAAAAGAAATTATATATAGGTCAAATGAGTTACAAAGAGTACAAACAGCTTAACATGACCCAGATTGGCGAGGAGATACGCCGTTTTTGGGAAGAGAACGAGACTTTTGAGAAAGGGCAGCAGCTTGCCGAGGGGCATCCCTCGTTCGTATTCTACGACGGCCCCCCGTCGGCCAACGGCAAACCGGGCATCCACCACGTCATGGCCCGCACTATCAAGGACGTGTTCTGCCGCTACAAGGCACAGAAGGGCTACTTCGTGGACCGCAAGGCGGGCTGGGACACCCACGGCCTGCCCGTGGAACTGGGCGTGGAGAAGAAGCTGGGCATCACCAAGGAGGACATCGGCAAGAAGATAAGCGTTGACGAGTACAACCAGGCCTGCCGCACGGAGGTGCTGCAATACAAGGACCTTTGGGACGAACTGACCAAGCAGATGGGCTACTGGGTGGACCTGAAACACCCATACATCACCTTCGAGAACGAATATATCGAGACCCTCTGGTTCCTGCTGAAGAAGCTCTACGACAAAGGGCTGCTCTATAAAGGCTACACCATCCAGCCCTTCAGCCCCGCCGCGGGCACGGGCCTTTCGAGCCACGAGCTGAACCTGCCGGGCTGCTACCGCGACGTGAAGGACACCACGTGTGTGGCCATGTTCAGACTGGTGTCTGACCTGTCGGGATACCCGCTGTTTGCCGACCTGTCCGACATGCCCACTTACGCTATTGCATGGACCACCACGCCGTGGACCCTGCCGTCGAACACCGCCCTGTGTGTCGGCCCCGCCATCGACTACGTGCTGGTGGAGACCACCCACCCCTACAACGGCACCCCTTGCCGCATCGTGATGGCCAAGGCCCTGATGGGCAACTTCTTCACCGAGGGCGAGCCCGAAGAGAAGTCGAAACTGCTGCACTGCACGGTATTGGGTGAGTGCAAAGGCACCGCGCTGGAAGGCATAGCCTACGAACAGCTGATACCCTGGGTGAAGCCCACGGTGGTGAACGCCGCCGAGCAGACCCACAGAACCGCCGAGCAGCATGAGGCCTTCCGCATCATTCTGGGCGACTATGTCACCACCGAGGACGGCACGGGCATAGTGCACATCGCTCCCACCTTCGGTGCCGACGACGCCCGCGTGGCCAAGAAAGGCGGCATTGCCGACCTGCTGATGTACGACACCGACGGCAAACAGGCCCCCATGGTGGACCGCACCGGCAAATTCTGGAAAGTGGAAGACCTGGACCCCGAATGGGTCAAAGGGAATGTGGACCTGGAGCTCTACGGCCAATATGCCGGCAAGTTTGTGAAGAACGCCTTCGACCCCACCAAGACGGAGAAGGACATGAGCTTGGATGTGGAGATAGTGGTGATGCTGAAGGAGCAGGGCAAGCTGTTCAAGAGCGAGAAGCACACCCACAGCTATCCCCACTGCTGGCGCACGGACAAGCCCGTGCTGTACTACCCGCTGGACAGCTGGTTTATCCGCACCACGGCCATGCGCGACCGCATGATTGAGCTGAACAAGACCATCAACTGGAAACCCGAAGCCACAGGCTCTGGCCGTTTCGGCAACTGGTTGGAGAACATCGTGGACTGGAACCTGAGCCGCAGCCGCTATTGGGGCACCCCACTGCCCATCTGGCGCACCGAGGACGGCAAGGAGGAGATTTGCATCGGCAGCATAGAGGAGCTGCGCAAGGAGATTGACAAGGCCGTGGCCGCCGGAATGATGGATAGCAACCCCTACCGCGAGGAGAAATACGACCTGCACAGACCCTATATTGACAACGTGGTGCTGGTGTCGCCCACAGGCCGCCGCATGATGCGCGAACCTGACCTGATTGACGTGTGGTTTGACAGCGGTGCCATGCCCTACGCACAGATACACTACATGGGCGAACCACTGAAGGAGAGCCAGTTCCCGGCAGACTTCATTGCCGAGGGCGTGGACCAAACCCGCGGCTGGTTCTACACCCTGCACGCCATTGCCACGATGTGCTTTGACAGCGTGGCATTCAAGAACGTGATAAGCAACGGCCTGGTGCTTGACAAGAACGGCAACAAGATGTCCAAACGTTTGGGCAACGGCGTGGACCCCTTCGAGACCCTGAAGAAAGAAGGTCCCGACGCCACCCGCTGGTATATGATTACCAACAGCCAGCCCTGGGACAACCTGAAGTTCGACATCGAGGGGGTTGACGAGGTGCGCCGCAAGCTGTTCGGCACGCTGTACAACACCTATAGCTTCTTTGCCCTCTATGCCAACATCGACGGTTTCGAGTACAAGGAGGCCGACATTCCCTTTGGCAACCGCCCGGAGATTGACCGCTGGATATTGAGCGAGCTGAACACCCTGGTGAAGAACGTGGACGACGCTTTTGCCGACTACGAGCCCACCAAGGCGGGCCGCGCCATACAGGAGTTTGTGGACGCCAACCTGAGCAACTGGTATGTGCGCCTCAGCCGCCGCCGTTTCTGGAAGGGAGATATGACGGAGGACAAGGTATCAGCCTACCAAACGCTCTATACTTGCCTTGAGACATTGGCCCGCCTGATGTCGCCCATCGCCCCGTTCTTCAGCGAACGCATGTTCCAAGACCTGAACAGCGTCACCCACCGCATTGAGGCCGCATCGGTACACCACGTGGCATTCCCCGTGGTACATGAGGAGATGATTGACAAGGCTTTGGAGGAGCGCATGCAACTGGCCCAGCGGATATGCTCGATGGGACTCTCGCTGCGCAAGAAGAGCAATCTGCGCGTGCGCCAGCCGTTGGCCAAGATTATGCTGCCCGTGCAAAGCGAGAACTTCCGCCAGCAGGTGGAGCGTGTACAGCACCTCATCTGCTCCGAGCTGAACATCAAGGAGATTGAGTTCCTGGCACCGGACAACGACATCCTGGTGAAACGCATCAAACCGAACTTCAAGACCTTGGGGCCCCGCTATGGCAAAATAATGAAAGCCATCAGTGCCGCAATACAGAACTTCTCGCAGCAGGAGATCAACGCCCTCGAAGCCGCAGGCCGCTGCGACCTGACCGTCGAAGGACAGCCTGTGGAGATACTGCTCAGCGACGTGGAGATAGCCACACAGGACATCCCCGGCTGGGTGGTGGCTAACGACGGCAGCCTGACCGTGGCACTGGACATCGTGGTGAGCGACGAGTTGAAGGCCGAAGGCATAGCCCGCGAGCTGGTGAACCGCATCCAGAACATCCGCAAGGAAGGGTTCGACGTCACCGACCGCATCACCATCGACCTGCAAAGCGGCGAATGGGACGACGCGGTGAAACAACATATAGACTACATCTGCGCCGAAACCCTCTGCACCCGTCTGCAACTGCTGCCCACAGTCGAGAATGGAACCACCATCGAGATTATCGAGGGACAACCTACATTAATTAGCATCATTAAAGCATAATTGTACCGTTCGTCATACAATGACAAAATAATAGAATCATGAGACTACGCCACCTGGAATTGATGAATATGCGATTGTTCGGAGAACCGAGGGTTGCAGCCGATTTTGATTCCCAAAAGAATATTACAATCTTGTTAGGAAACAATGGCTGCGGAAAGACCACCGTCTTAGATGCTATCGCCTCACTGGTAGACCCCTATACCTCTACATTTTCTGGAAGGCACAGAGGGCGAACCATTTTGGACACAGATATTCATTTGACAGAAAACGGAAGGCTATCCCCATACTTGTCATTGTCGGCAGACTTCATTGATACTGCAACCAACGAAACCATCTCCGTAGTCCGCAACAGGAGAGGATTAGATGCTGCGCAAACCTCAGCTCTTACCGAAATGAGGTCTTATGCCCTTGGGTTAAGAAACAGCATTTTACATGAGGAGAGCGTTATCCTTCCCATTTTAGCTTATTATGGTACTGGCCGCGGACAGATAAAGGCTCCTGAGCGGAGACGCAATTTTCAACGAGAATACGAGAGGTGGGATTGCTACACCAACGCAATGACCCCGAATACCGAGTTTAAACGATTCCAAGCATGGTTTGACACAATGGAAGACGAAGAACGACGACAACAGGGTGTCTTGCAAGACTTTAGTTACAAACTACCTGTACTGGAATGTGTACGACGAGCTGTGGAACAACTCGTAGGGGAAAAATATCGGAATCCGAGAACAGAAATACATCCGCTACGGTTTGTTCTTGACGAAATAGATGGTGACGGGAATACGTTGCGAGAAATGAGGCTTACACAGTTCAGTGACGGCTACAAGATTATTACAGCCATGGTAGCTGATATTGCCTCTCGCATGGCCGAAGCCAACCCCGGAATGGAAGATCCGCTCCAGTCACCGGGAATCGTACTGATTGACGAAATCGACCTTCATCTGCATCCGAGCTGGCAAAGGACCATTCTTCGCAGTTTGAAAGAGGTTTTCCCTAACGTACAATTCATTGTCACTACCCACAGCCCCGTAGTTGTAATCGGCGCCATTAACATTGCACAAGTTTTACATCTTGATGGCAACAGAATCCACAACATGCCGTTGGACACTTACCAAGACTACGACGCAGGATTACTTCTTCTGAGCGAACTTTTTGGTATGGATAGTATTCAACGACAAGAAATCGAGTTGCTACAAGAAGAACAGCTGTCATTATTACAAAGACGGAATCTGTCAGAGCAACAACAAAGACGACTGGCCGAATTAGACAGACGGCTGCATAATCAGCCTGTAGCAGCAATGAGTGTATATGCCGATATGTTAAGAACCGTCCTAAACTCATAAAGAATCAGAATCATGCGGAGAATACACAAAGGGGATTGTCCTAACATATTAGCCACCCAGGCAGCAGCAGGACTGGTGCAATTGGAGAACGACCTTGCTCAAGGCATTGACCTCAATTTCAACTCCAACATATATAACCATGCCGATGTTAAGAGGTCTTTAAAAACAAGCCACCGACAAAAGTGTGCTTATTGTGAGCGGTATTTGAATGGCGACTTTGGTGATATAGAACATTTCCGTCCTAAAGGAGGCCATGTAGATGCCACGACAGGAGAGCTAAGAGAACCTGGCTACTGGTGGCTGGCATACGACTGGAACAACTTACTATTAAGTTGTTCGGAGTGCAACAGAAGCCACAAGAGGAACAAATTCCCTCTATTGGATGAAAACCAAAGAAATATTGCCAACAAAGACATTTCACAAGAAGAGCCATTGCTTATCAACCCTGCCGAAGAAGACCCTGCCAACCATATTGAATTCAATAGATGGGTGGCCTTGCCTAAAGAGATTGATGGGACTGAAGACCCTCGTGGAATGACGACAATTGATATACTGAGCCTGAATGGCCGTCGCGATTTGGTTGAAAAACGGAGAAGACGTTGGGAAGAGGTTGCTGAAGCCAGAATGCATGGAATAGATGTTTCCTCCTGGACTGATGACAGCCGAGAATTTACAGGAATGTTTCAAAATCAAATAAACAATAATTGACTATAAGAACACACTATCAAGACTAATCTACTAATGGAGAATATCATTGATACCATCAAGGGGCTTTCGCACCAGTATCGGGATGAGGTGATAGCGTGGCGGCGCCACTTGCATCAACACCCGGAGCTGAGCCAGCAGGAGTACGGCACGATGGCTTTCGTGGCCGAAAGGCTGCGGGAGATGGGGCTGGAGCCCCGCACGGGCATCGGCAAGACGGGCGTGATGGCAATGATTCGCGGCGGGAAGAATCCCGACGGCTATTGCGTGGGGCTGCGCGCCGACTACGATGCACTGCCGCTGACCGAAGCCACCGGGCTGCCCTTTGCATCGGTGAATCCGGGAGTGATGCACGCCTGTGGGCACGACATGCACACCAGCTCGTTGCTGTGTGCAGCCAAGATACTCACAACCATACGCGAACAACTGAACGGCAGCATCATGCTGATTTTTGAGCCGTCGGAAGAGATGTATCCCGGCGGAGCCCGCATGATGATGGAGGACGGCTTGTTCGACGAGGTGATGCCCAACGAGATGTACTCCTTCCACTGCCTGCCCGAAATGGACTTTGGCCGCATCGGGATGAAGAAAGGCCGCTATATGGCCTCGACCGACGAGCTGTACTGGACCGTGAAGGGGAAGGGCGGCCACGGAGCCACACCCCACATGAGCGTGGACCCGATACTGATAGCCTCCCACATAGTGGTGGCGTTGCAGCAAATTGTGAGCCGCAACGCTGCCCCGATGATGCCCACGGTGCTGAGCTTTGGCAAATTCATCGGCGAAGGCCGCACCAACATCATCCCCGACGAGGTAAAGATGGAGGGCATCATCCGCACCTTCGACCCCCAATGGCGATTGGACTGCCACGAGAAGATACGCAAAATCAGCTGCGGCATTGCAGAAAGCATGGGCAGCGAGTGCGACCTCTTTATCGATTATGGCTACCCGCCCGTCATCAACGACGACGAATGCACCCAACAGGTGCATGACAACGGCGTGGCCTTTGTGGGTGAAGAGCAGGTGGACTGGCTGGACCTGCGGATGACGGCGGAGGACTTCGCCTTCTTTGCCCAGAAGATACCCTCCTGCTATTTCCGCGTGGGCATCCACATTCCCGGAACGCCCTACAGCAACCTGCACCGCCCCGACCTGATGGTAGACGAGCGGTCCATGGAGCTGGCTGGAGGGTTTGTGGCCTACAATGCCTTCATGGCCCTTGAACAACAAATCAAGAAAAGCAGATAGATGAGCAACGAGACAAAAGACACGACCAAAGAATTAGGCACACGGAACATCCGTTCGCTGCTGTGGAAATACACGCTGCCCGCCGTGGTGACACAAATCATTGCCACAGTCTACAACTTGGTGGACAGCATCTTCCTCGGCCATGTGGAGAACGGGGCACTGATTCTTGCCGCCCTTGCCATCACGCTCCCCATCATGAACATCATCCACGCCTTCGGGTCGCTGGTGGGTGCCGGAGCGGGAGCCCGCATGAGCATCGTGCTGGGAAGAAAGGATGTGCGCTGGGCCGAGAAGATTCTGGGCAACAGCATGATTCTGACCTTTTTCTTTGGAGCCTTGTTTGTCTCGGCGGGCTACCTGTTCATGCGCCCCATCCTGGCCCTTTTTGGGGCATCGGCCACCACCATCTCCATGGCCCAGGACTACATGGACATTGTGCTCCCCGGCATGTTCCTTACCACTCTAACATTCAACCTTTCGGGGCTGATACGCGCTTCGGGATACGCATCTAAATCGATGTGGATCCAGGTGAGCGGCGCACTGCTCAATATTGCCCTCGACGCCCTGTTTATTGTCGGGTTAGGCTGGGGCATCCGCGGCGGAGCCTGGGCCACCACAATCTCCATGGCCTTCTCGGCCTTGCTGGCTGTCCTGCACTTCACAAATCCCAAATCATTCATCCGCTTTAAACGGCACTGCTGGCAACCCAAGATGTACATCATCAAGAATATCCTTGCCATCGGCGTGAGCCCCTTCTCCATGAACGTGGCCTCATGTGCAGTGGTGGCACTGCTGAACCACCAGCTGCTTACCTACGGCGGCGACCTTGCCGTGAGTGCATACGGAGTGGTCAACAGGGTCTCGATGATTGTGTTCATGATTATGATGGGCATCTGCCAAGGCATGCAGCCCATTGCCGGGTACAACTACGGCGCAGGGCTCAACCTCAGGCTCAAGCATGTCTACTCCCTCTCGCTGAAATGGAATGTCGGGACAGGCATTGTGGGCATGCTGCTCGCCCTCATCATCCCGAAGATGTTGGTAATGATGATGAACGACGACCCGCAGCTGATAACGATAGCCGTGCCCGCCATGCGCTATCTGCTGGTGATGGCTCCGCTCATTGGCTTCACGGTGACGAACTCACAATTCTTCCAGTCTATTGACAAGCCTTGGATTGCCATTGTCACCAGTCTTTCACGCCAGTTTATTTTCCTAATCCCCATGATGTTTCTGGTTCCGCTGGTGTACATTGGCTTAGGCGGCGACGGCCTTTCCGGCGTATGGTGCAGCTGCACCATCAGCGACATGCTGGGTGCCGCCCTTTCAGCCATCCTGCTCTACAACCAGCGTAAGGTCTTTGTCCCTGGCTACGTACCGCCCGAACGTAAACCCCGCAAAGAGCGCGGACCCAACGGACCCATCAAGCCAGAACAATCCCATGACAATTAAACCAACACTGACTATATGAAAAAAATCATCTTGCTCGTTTTTGCATTGTGCCTCGTCCACATAGGCTGGACCCAAGGGGACAGCAAACGGGTGCTATTTATCGGCAACAGCTATACGGAGGTCAACAACCTCCCCTTGCTGGTCCAGAATGTGGCCCAAAGCATGGGCGACCGTGTGGAATACGAAAGCAACACCCCCGGAGGGTGTACCTTTCAGCAGCACTGCACCAACAGGTCTATGGACCTGATACGCGAAGGCGGATGGGACGTTGTGGTGCTACAGGAGCAGAGCCAGCTGCCCTCTTTCCCTCAGTTTCAGGTCGAAGCAGAATGTTTCCCCTATGCCCAGCAGCTGATAGACTCCGTCTATGCCAACAACCTGAACGGCGAAGCCATGCTCTACATGACATGGGGACGCGAAAACGGCGACCCTCAAAACGGTACTGTGTTCCCCCCGTTGGCCACCTACGAGGGCATGGACAGCCTTCTCTATGAACGCTACATGTACATGGGGCGCACCTACGACGCCTCCATCTGCCCTGTGGGGCGCGTGTGGCGCCACATCCGCACAAATTTCGACGACATCCACCTCTATGCCGGCGACGGCAGCCATCCCTCATTGGAGGGGAGCTATGCCGCTGCATGTGCTTTCTACACGCTCATATTCCGCAAATCGCCACAACCCATCACCTACAACCCCGGCATCGACGAGCGTGTTGCCCAAACCATCCGCAACGTAGTGCAGACCGTGGTGTACGACACCATCTGTTACTGGCTGCGTCAATGCCCCATAGACACCACGCAATCCGACACCACTCAGGTCGACACCCTGCATAACGACACCACTCAGGTGGACACCACACAGGTCGACACCGTGGCAGCCGGCATCAACTTCCAATTCCCCGAACACAAAACGCAAATCACCGTCTATCCCAATCCTACCACAACCGAAGCCACCATTGTAGTTGACGGACCCGCCCACTGTTTCGATGCCGTACTCTACGATATCAATGGTCGCCGGCTGCGGGCGTGCAAACTCAATCAGCCCACCTCCATCATTGATATGAGGGATCTTGCCCCAGGCATATACCTATTGTCCATCCTGTCGAGAACAGACACCCGCACCATCCGACTTGTCAAACAATAGCCATCCCTACACATGAAAAAAGCGCTCCTCATACTCCTCCCCCTCCTTGTGGTGCTGACCAACGCCTCTGCACAAAGCCCCGACACACAAACAAGTCAACGCCCCAAGGTGGGATTAGCCCTCAGTGGCGGCGGTGCCAAAGGTGCTGCCCACATCGGAGTGCTGAAATACCTTGAGGAGATTGGTATCCCTGTAGACTACGTGGCTGGCACCAGCATGGGCTCCATCATCGGCGGGCTCTACTCACTGGGCTACACCCCCGACGAGATGGCCGACCTTATTGCCGACATGGACTGGTCCATCTACATGAGCAACAACGTGGACCGCTACTACCAGTCCTCCACCATCCGTGCCCGCCGAAGCACCTACCTCTTTTCCGTCCCCTTTGGGTCTGGCAATTTCGAAGAGCGTTCCTTCAACATCCTCTCCACCTTGCCCAGTGGTGTCATCAATGGTGCCAGTCTCATCAACCTCTTCAGCCGACTCAGCGTGGGCTACAACGACACCATGGACTTCCACAAACTACCCATCCCCTTCAGCTGTGTTGCCACAGACATCCTAACTGGCGACTCCGTGATTCTCGACCACGGCCTGTTCCCTAAAGCCATCCGCTCCAGTATGGCCATCCCCGGCGTCTTCTCGCCCGTGGAATGGGACGGGCACCTGTTAGCCGACGGCGGCATGGTGAACAACTTCCCCGTAGACCTCTGCCTGAAGATGGGAGCCAACTATGTCATCGGTATCGAACTGGCCGAAGAGCTCCGCACCGACCCCGAAGAGATGAAATCCCTCCCGCAGCAATTGTCACAATACCTCAGCATTGCCGTCCAGAACAACCGCAGCGAGAACCGCAAACTCTGCAACATATACATGCACCCCGACATCACTGGCTACAACATGCTCAGCTTTAGCAAGAGCGCCATCGACACCATGGTGATGCGGGGCTACCTCTGCGCCAAAGCCCACCGCCAGGAGCTGTTGGCGCTGAAGGCCATACTCGAACAATACGGCCCCTGCCACAAAACCCTGCAAGCCCCGCGCGTCAAAGCCCTGCAACCTGACGACTCCATCTGGCTCTCCACCGTCTACTACCGCGGAGTGCTGCGCTCCGACGCCAACTGGCTCATCAACAAAGGCGGTCTCCGCAGCGGCTCCTTCTCCACAATCAATGAAATCCAACGGGCCATCGGTCTCCTGATGGGCACCGAAGCCTACTCCAGCATCCTCTACAACCTCTATCCCGACAGCACCAACCGCTCCCCCAACCCCAAGCTGGATGCCTACCGCCTGGTCATCAATTTCGAGCCTGCCGAACCCCACCTGCTCTCCCTTGGCTTCCGCTACGACTCACAGGAGAAAGCAGCCCTCCTCCTCCACATCGGCATCAACGAGCAAAAGCTCTCAGGCTTCAAACTGGGCATAGACGCCAACCTCAACTACAACATCCGTCTGGGAACCAAACTGTCATGGTGCAACATGGGGCTCGGCGATGTCAATTTCGCCTATCGCTACCACAACAGCACGCTCAACCTCAGTGCCTCCGACACCTCGGCCTACTCCGTCTGGAAGGTGAACCACCACAACTTCAGCCTCTTCATCTCCGAATTCCACCTCCGCGACATCACCTTTGCTTTCGGCCTCGACGAGGACATCTACTCAAATCTGGGCAGTTTCTCTCTTGACAATGTGCTGTACGACGGAATCTTCCATTTCGACCATGCAAAGGGATTCTTCGGGGCCTTCTTCCACAGTGTTTTCGACAATCTCGACAATCCTTACTTCGCCACACGCGGTTTCTACGGCAGTGCCGACATGGGCTGGCACATCGACAACAATTACCTCTTCAAGCAAATGGACCTCAGTTTCCTCGACTTCAGCCTCTCCGCCCAGACCTATTTGGAGGCCAACCCCAAACTCACCTTCATTCCCCAGCTCAATGCCCGTTTGGTGTTGGGCAAAAATTCCGCTTGGTACGACAACCTGGTCGGTGGCAGCATCCCCGGCCGCTATCTGGACCACCAACTGGCCTTCATGGGTCTAATCCGCCCCATCCGTGTTGACGACTTTGCAGCCATTGCCCGTGTTGATGTCCGCTACCGCCTTTTCAACAAGGTCTATCTCTACTTCATGCCCAACGTCATCTACTCATCCGACTGGCCCGGCCACGTCGATGCCACCCATAAATTCAACTTCGGCTTTGCCCTCCGCGCCGCCTACAACAGCCCTCTCGGCCCCATCTCGCTCGACTTCAACTGGAACGACTTCACCCGCCGCGCAGGACTGTACCTGAACATCGGCTACGTATTCTAAACCCTCTTTTGGCATCCATGATATACAACACCTTTGCCCTCCCAGCCACAGCCGACCGCTACCTTGTCGTCACCGACAAGCAGCAACTCCTCGACCTCATTGCCGAGGGCTCCCTGGCCAACACCCCGTTCTTCATTCTTGGCGGGGGAAGCAACGTCGTCTTCACCTCCCATTACCGCGGCACCATCCTCCACCTCGAAAATAAAGGAATCCATCTTTTGGACCCCGACCCTGCAACAGGCAGCCTACTGATTGAGGCCGCTGCTGGCGAGGAGTGGGACGCCTTTGTCCGCCACTGCATTGCCAACCACTGGCATGGCGCAGAAAACCTCACAGCCATACCCGGCACTGTCGGTGCCGCTCCCGTTCAGAACGTGGGAGCCTATGGCATCGAGGCCAAAGACATCATCCACTCCGTCCGCACCATCCATGCCGCCACAGGCAGGGAGCGCATCTTCACCAATGCCGAATGCCACTTCGGCTACCGCAGCAGCATTTTCAAAGAGGAGCTCAAAGGTCAATACATCGTCTGGTCCGTTACCTTCCGTCTTCGCTCAGACTTCGCTCCCTCCATCCAGTACAAAGCCCTGGCCGATGCCCTGGCCGCGGCGGGCACTGTCCATCCCACTCCCACCCAGCTGGCCGACACCATTGCCGCCCTCCGCTGGAGCAAGCTGCCCCGTCCTGAAGAGACCGGCAGTGCGGGCAGTTTCTTCAAAAACCCCATCGTCACCCCTGAGCACTACGAACAACTCAAAGCCCTATATCCCGACATTGTTGCCTTCCCCGTCCCCGACGGCTACAAGCTGGCGGCCGGATGGCTCATAGAACGCGCCGGGTGGAAAGGCCGTTCCTTAGGCCGTTGCGGCGTGTACCACAAGCAAGCCCTCGTCCTCGTCAATCTGGGCGGCTGCACCGGCGGCGAAGTGGTGGCCCTGGCCGATGCCGTCACCGCCGACGTGCGCCAGCGCTTCGGCGTCACCCTCGAAAAAGAAGCAATCATCCTTTAATCCCCATTCCCATGAACCCTGACAACATTCATCCCGAATTATTCTGGAACTGGTTTGAAGCCAACAGTGAACGGCTCACCATGCTCAACGACCTCGACGAGCCCGCACGCCAGCAACTCCTCGACGAGATGCAGCACCAGCTCACCGCCTACTGCGACGGTCTCACCTTCGAGATTGGCGAACAGACCGCCCAAGGCCGCACCCTCACCTTCAGTGCCGAAGGCGACTTCGACCTGTTCCGCTACGTCGTGGCACTCACCGACAATGCGCCGGACATTGACTGGTGGGAGTTCATCCCCTTCCGCCAACCCAAAGGCAAGAACCTCAAAGTACTTTTTGACAAATACCGCTTCGAAACCGCCAAGATGGCCTTCATGCAACTCCAGAATGATGAAGAGCCTGACATCATCGGCCTTCGCGTAGCCCTGCCAGACCTCGCCAACGGCATGAGCCCCCGTCGTGACCAACTCGAAGACGACGACCTCCTTGTCGGTGTCTACGTCACCATCGAAGCCCTCATCGGCGAGTTCGACTGCACCACCCTCATCGGCTATGTCGAGCTCTGCCCCATGCCCAAAGAACCCTTCAAATCCGGCTTCCGTCCCCTCGACGACCTGCCCGAATTTGTTGAGTGGTTCAAGCATCAGCGCGACAAAGAATAACCCTTCCCACCCTCAACCATGGTGCTTCCCCGGTCTTTTTGGCCAAGACGGACAGCCGCGCTAAACATCAGAAACATGGAGCGATAGGCACCAAACAAGCCTTCTGGAAAAGAAAAAATTTATCCAATTGAAAAAATAGTCGTATCTTTGCATACGATATTGAAACACTAACTTTAATATAAGTCATATTACTATGAGCAATGTAGATGTTCTGCTGGGTCTCCAGTGGGGAGACGAGGGAAAGGGCAAAATTGTCGACGTCCTTACTCCCGACTATGATGTCATTGCACGCTTTCAGGGAGGCCCCAACGCCGGCCACACTTTAGAATTCAACGGCACCAAACACGTTCTGCACATCATACCCTCCGGCATTTTCCACGAAGACAAACTGAACGTTATCGGCAACGGTGTACTCATCGAGCCCAATATCTTCAAACACGAAGTCGAAGCCCTGCGCCAACGTGGTGTCGACGCCACCAAAAACCTTTATATCTCCAAAAAAGCCCACCTCATCCTCCCGACCCACCGCCTCCTCGACGCCGCCAACGAACAAGCCAAAGGCAACGCCAAGATAGGTTCCACCCTCAAAGGCATCGGCCCGGCCTATACCGACAAGATTGCGCGTTGCGGCCTCCGCGTGGGCGACATTACCGCCATCGACTTCCGCGAGAAATACGAGCTCCTCAAATGCCAGCACCTGCAAACAGCTCACACCCTCAAGTTCGACATCGCCTCCTTCAAAATCGACGGCATGGCCATTGACGAATACGAAAAGACATGGCTCGAATCCCTCTCGCTCCTCAAGCAGTTCCAGCTCATCAACAGCGAATACTTCATCAACCACTGCCTCGACGAGGGCAAGCGCGTCCTTGCCGAAGGGGCCCAAGGCTCCATGCTCGACATCGACTTCGGCTCCTACCCCTTCGTCACCTCCTCCAGCACCATTACCGCCGGTGTCTGTGCCGGCCTGGGTGTCGCGCCCTCGCGCATCGGCCGCGTCATGGGCATCAGCAAGGCCTACTGCACCCGCGTAGGTGCCGGTCCATTCCCCACCGAACTCTTTGACGAGACCGGAAAACTCCTCTGCGACCTCGGCCACGAATACGGCGCCACCACCGGCCGCCCCCGCCGCTGTGGATGGATTGACATCCCGGCCCTCCGCTACGCCTGCATGCTCAACGGTGTTACCGACCTCTTCGTCACCAAGCCCGACGTCATGAACGACTTCGACGAAATAAAGATGTGCACCGACTACGACATCGACGGCCACACCACCCACGAAATCCCCTTCGAATTCAACGAGGTCGAAATCAAACCCCGCCTCCGCTCCTTCCCCGGTTGGAAACAAAGCCTCGAAGGCATCACCGACTACAAAGCGCTGCCCCAAAACCTCCTCAACTATCTCGATGCACTCGAAATAGCCACCGGCGTCCATGTCATGGCCGTCTCCATCAGCCCCGACCGCAAAGACGTGCTTTTCAAACAATAAGAGGAAATATTATCGTCACGCCAAACCCGCATATACAATACTTTACAACAAGCGTCGAATATTTTTTTAACTTTTGAAACAATAAAAAAACAAATATCTCGTTTTTGAGGGCAAAATATTTTGAATAGATGAAAAAGATTGTTCTTTTGCTCCTTCTTGTCCTGCCGCTGACGACCATGGCACAGACCAAGATTAAAGAGACCCAGGTGCCCAAATCCGTTTTGAATGCACTGGACAGAAAGTACGACTCCTACAAGGTGAAGACCTGGTATCGTTCACCCGGACAATATGTGGCCGAATTTGTCTACGACGGCCAACACGGCCGTGCCTACTTCACCCACAACGGCGACTGGCAGTACAGCTCCTTCCCCACCAAACAGGAAGACTGCCCCACAGCCATGAACCGCTATTTCATTGACAACTATCCCGGCTACCGCATCCGCTCCATCGACTATGTCGAGCAAATGGACGGCGACGTATACTACCGCATGATGATTGTCAAAACCGGCGTCGGCTACGACGACAACGAACTCATCTTCGACCCCCGCGGCCGTCTGCAGAAAAGCAACGCCCCCGACCCCGATGCCGTCAAGCGCGAATTCTACACCCTCAACAATCCCGACGACGACGTTGACGACGAACACCTCCGCAACCTGAAGAGCAACAAAGGCGGCAAGCGTCCCGCTCCCGTCGAGGATGTGCCCGAAGTCGTCAGCATCGATACCACCTCCGGCATCACCGCCCACTTCACCAAAATCTGCCCTCCCTCCAAAGTCGTTGAAGGCCCCGAATGGGTCAACCGCGTCCCCAACCTCGTCGTGGCATACTACATCAACCGCCAAGGCGTTGAAATGGAAGAAGTCTACGACGCAATCTCCGAGGCACACATGATGACAGGCAAAGTGCTCGACAAAAACCACTACACCGCTGCCATCGTCAAATACCTTCAGCAAAAATACAAAGGCGAAAGCTACAAAATCGAGCGCATGATCGTCTACACCTACGACTCCAAATGGCGTATCGACGGCAAGAAACCCAAGCCCTACACCTATGTAGTCATCAGCCAGAAAGTCCGCGGACTGGGCAACAAACTCAAATACACCCGCATGGAATTCGATTCCGCCGGCAACTTCACCAACCTCCTCTCCCAGCCCCTCGACAAGAACGACATACAGTAAATCTATTTGTTTCATAATTTTTTGTTTTTGTGCTCTGTCACCCTGTGGCAGAGCATTTTTTCAACCACAACACCCATGCCACAAACCTCCGCACCCACACCACCATCACAACCCCTCAAACAGATTGAAGTAGTCGCCGCCGTGTTGCACCGCAACGGCGCCGTCCTCGCCACCCAACGGGGCTACGGCCCATGGACAGGCTGGTGGGAATTCCCCGGCGGGAAAGTCAAACCCGGCGAGACACACCAGCAAGCCCTCGCCCGCGAACTGAAGGAAGAACTGGACACCGACATCGTCACCGACCGCTACCTCACCACCTTCGACTATGACTACCCCGACTTCCACCTCACCATGCACTGCTACCTCTGCCACCTCCTCCACGACACCTTCACCCTCAAAGAACACCTCGCCGCGCACTGGCTCACAGCGGACACACTGCAAAGCGTCCAGTGGCTCCCGGCGGACAAGGACCTCGTCGCCGACCTCTTCACACGCCACCTACCCGCACCAGCACCTCACACCATCAGAATCAAGCCCTTTGGAGCCAATGCCGACAAGAGCAAACAAAAAAAATCAAAGTATGAGAAAAAAAGTGTATCTTTGCAATCTCATACGCTGGAGCCCACCCCTGGCAACAACACTGAGAACCATGCGGATATGGCGTAATTGGTAGCCGCGCCAGACTTAGGATCTGGTTCTTCACGGAGTGGGGGTTCGAGTCCCCCTATCCGCACCACAAACCCCACGAAGGCACAGCCCCGGCTGCGCCTTCGTTTTTTCTCAGCAGAAGTCTGCTTGCAACCTGTCCAGTGACGAGACGATTCCAGCAGCAAAAAAAATGGGGGCGTGGGGCGGGTGGGACACAATAATAAACGGAGTGTCGCGTTATAGAGGTTTGCATGAGAAAATGTATCATAGTATCGCTGTTTCTGCTGCTCGGCCTCGGACAGGCACGGGCAAGCTACCTGCTCATCCCCATGGATGAGGTGCAGAAGAACCACCTCAAGGCTTACGGCGTGGCCTACTACGCCCTGCAACGCGAGGTGGAGGTGACGTGGCTGCTCAACTACCGCGGCGGCAGTTTCATGATGAAGTATGCCGACCTGCTGGAAAAGGAGTGCCGTCTGCGGGGCGTAAGCGCCGAGGTGATTGCCGACGGCCAGTCCAGCGCCATCCTGGCCGAGATTGCCGACCCGTCGGTCAACATGGATGCTGTGAAGTTGCAGAAAGCTCCCCGCATCGCCGTCTATTCGCCAAAGAACAAACTGCCCTGGGACGATGCCGTGACGCTGGTGCTCACCTACGCCGAAATCCCCTACGACGTGGTGTACGACGACGAGGTGATTGCCGGGGTACTGCCCTCCTACGACTGGCTTCACCTGCACCACGAGGACTTCACGGGGCAGTACGGAAAGTTCTGGGGGAACTACCGCAACCAGCAATGGTACATCGAGGACGTGCGCACTCAGGAGGCCACGGCGACCCGCTTAGGGTTCCAGAAGGTGAGCCAGCTGAAACTGGCTGTGGCTCACAAGATACGCGATTTTGTGATGGGCGGAGGGTTCCTCTTTGCCATGTGCTCGGCTCCGGACAGCTACGACGTGGCTCTTGCGGCGGAGAACGTGGACATCTGCGACGTAATGTTTGACGGCGACCCCATGCAGCCCGATGCCCAGCAGCAGTTGGACTTCAGTAAAACCTTTGCCTTCAAGGACTTCCGCCTGAGCACCAACCCCTACGAATATGAGATTTCCACCATCGACATCGACGACCGCTCGCGTCTGCGTGCAGTGAACGAGAAGAATGATTTCTTCACGCTCTTCGACTTCTCCGCCAAATGGGATTGGGTGCCCACCATGCTCACCCAAAACCATACGCGCATCATCCACGGATTCATGGGGCAGACCACAGCCTTCCGCCGCGAGTGCGTCAAGTCCTCCGCCCTCATCCTGGGCGAGAACAAAGCCCTGAACGAGGTGCGCTACCTGCATGGCGAGTATGGCAAGGGGACCTGGACATTCCTCGGCGGCCACGACCCGGAGGACTACCGCCACTATGTTGGCGACCCGCCCACAGACCTCTCCCTCTACCCCAACTCGCCGGGATACCGTCTCATCCTTAACAACATCCTCTTTCCCGCCGCCAAGAAGGAGAAACACAAAACCTGAACACCGCACGGCGTTCGCTGTCACAATTAAACTAATGCTACCATCTGAATGAAACAGACTCTCACTATAGCCATCACGCTACTGCTCGCCTCCGCAGCCATGGCCCAGAAATGGACCAACTACACCACCAAGAACTCGGACCTGACGGGCAACAACATCCTTGCCGTCAACGTCGACAACCGGGGCAACCTGTGGGTTGGCACCACGCAAGGTCTCAACAGCTTCCGCAACGGGAGCTGGACGGACTATTCCGACTTCAACGAAAAGCTCAAGAACCAGTTTGTCAACTGCCTCCTCTCCGAGGGCAACACCCTCTGGATTGGCACCGACGACTATGGCGTCATCGAATTCAACGGCAACCGCTGGTATGAGCACAACGAGGAGACCCGCCGCCTTAACATGAAGTACATCCGCGACATCGCCGTCGACCATGCGGGCACAAAATGGATTGGAGTAACCCTGAGCGGCTTTGTATCCTACGACGGCGTAAACTGGAACAAGTACACAGCCAACGACAGCGAACTTCTGAGCGACTTCATCCTCTGTGTGGTGGTAGACAATCGCGACCGCAAATGGATTGGGACCAACGACGGTCTCTGCGTCTTCGACGGCAACCGCTGGACCTCCTACACCACCAAGAACTCGAAGATTGCCCACAACATAGTGCTTTCCATAGCCATCGACAAACAGAACGTGAAGTGGATAGGCACCCTCGAAGGCCTTTGCCGCTTTGACGGTGAGAATTGGAAGATCTACCACACCGACAACAGCCCCATCCCCGGCAATCAAGTCAACGACCTGGCTTTCGACAAGGAAGGACACCTCTGGATGGCCACCGACGGCGGCGTGGCCGTATTCGACTGCAATGAACGCTGGGACACCTTCCGCGGCGGCGACAAGCTGCCCCGTTGCATGTACCAGAACATAGCCATTGACCGCAGTGGCAACATCTGGTTCGGCACCGACGAGAAGGGTCTCTACTGCCTTTCGGACTACACCATGGCACAACCCGCGCTGGCCGAGAACAACGAGACTCCCAGACCCGACGACCTTGCCGCAGCCTCCGAGCCAACGCCCGGCAAAGGCAGCAAAGCCGACAAACCCAAGGCCGAGGCCCCCGAAGCCGAAGACCGCATCAAGCTGACACCTAACCTTGAAGAAGGCTACCTCACCATCACCATGAACGCCCCGGAGGCACAGGTCACCTTCCTCAACGCCAAAGGCGAGAAAGTCCGCTCGGTGCCCCGCTACATCAACGGCAGCCACATCAATATCTCCAAGATGAAGAAAGGCACCTACACCGTGAAGGTGAAAAGCAAGAACGGCACCCGCACCGCCAAGTTCACCCTGAAATAAACATAAACACAGCAATAACGAATCCCCATTTATCATGAAAAAAATCTTATCCTTCATGCTTGTGCTGAGCCTCGCCCTCATGGCCACGGCCCAGATTCAAGACCCCGTCAAATGGTCATTCTCCGTCAAAGACCTCAACGAAACCGAGTCGGAGCTGGTCTTCACCGCCCAGTTGGACCAAGGCTGGCACCTCTATTCCCAGCACACCGACCCCAACGGCCCCTTCCCCATTGCTTTTGAGTTCACCCCCTCGGCCGACTACAAGCGCATCGGCGGCGTCAGCGAACCCAAACCCCACGAGGAGTTCGACAAAGACTTCAACTGCACAGTCCGCTCGTTCGAAGGCCGCGTGGTCTTCCGCCAAAAGATTCTCCGCAAGTCCGAGAAGGACTTCAAGGTGAAGGGAACCTACAGCTACCAGCTTTGCAACAATGGCTCCTGCATTGCCCCCGACGACCGCGACTTCACCTTCTCCGTGAAGGGAGCCAAAGCACAACTGCCCGCGCAGGGCAACATTGCCGAAGAGCAAGAGCCCGCCGCTGACACCGCTGTCGCGTCAGCCCAGGCCAGCGAGGACACCCTTGCCGCTGCCCCCCAAGCCCCGGCCGACACCGACAGCGCCCAGCCCGAAGAGAAGCACCAGTCCCTCATCGTGGTCTTCCTGCTGGCGTTGCTGGGTGGCCTCCTCACCATGTTTACTCCCTGTGTCTTCCCCATGATACCGATGACCGTGAACTTCTTCATGAACAGCACCGACAACAAGCGCGCCTCCCGCCGTCAGGCATGGTTCTTCGGCCTCTCCATCGTCTTCCTCTTCGCCGTGCTGGGTGCCATCCTGACGCTCATTTTCGGCCCCGAAGCCCTCTACTTCATCGGCACCCACTGGGTTCCCAACCTCATCTTCTTTGTCATCTTCCTCATCTTCTCCCTCAGTTTCTTCGGTCTGTTCGAGATCAAGATGCCCGAAAAATGGATTAACAAGTCCGACGAGCAAGCCGACAAAGGCGGTCTGCTGGCCCCCTTCTTCATCGCCCTGACCACCGTGCTCGTCTCCTTCAGCTGCACGGGCCCCATTCTGGGCGCAGCACTCGTCAGCCTCTCCACCAGCACCACCGACCGTTGGGTCTCCCTCATCACCATGTTGGGCTTTGGCATCGGGTTTGCCGCTCCCTTCACACTGCTGGCCATGTTCCCCTCCGTGCTGAAAAACATGAAGTCCGGCGGGTGGCTCAACACCGTCAAAGTCGTCTTCGCCTTCTTGGAGCTGGCCTTCGGCCTCAAATTCCTCTCCATGGCCGACCTCTATTGCAACTGGCATCTGCTGGACCGCGAAACCTATCTCGCCCTCTGGATTGTCATCTTCGGCCTCATGGGCCTCTACCTGCTCGGCAAGCTCAAATTCAAAGGCGACGAAGACCTGCCGCACATCGGTGTCGTCCGCCTCTTCTTGGCCATCATCGACCTTGCCTTCGTCGTCTACATGATTCCGGGTCTGTGGGGCGCTCCGCTCAAAGCCATCTCCGGCTTCCTGCCCCCCATGCACACGCAGGACTTCAACATTGAGCGCACCGTCGAGGAACACGCCTCCACCATCGCCGTCCAGCCCGGCGCCACACCCGACGACCTCGGCCCCCGCAAGTATGCCGACAAACTGCACATGCCCACCGGCTTCAACGGTTTCTTCGACCTCGAAGAGGCCAAAACCTACGCCAAAAAGGTCAACAAACCCATCTTCATCGACTTCACCGGCAAGACCTGCGCCAACTGCCGCGAAATGGAACACTACGTCTGGACTGACGAAGAGGTAAAAGAAATCCTCACCACCAAATACGTCATGTGCGGCCTTTACGTGGACGAGAACACCATCGACCTGCCCGAATCCGAATGGGTAACCGACAACAACGGCCGTGTCCTGAAAACCCTCGGCCGCCGCAACCTCTACTACGAAAAGAGCATGTACAACATGAACGCCCAACCTTACTACGTCATCATCAACGCCGACGGCCAAGTGCTGACCAAGGAAAACTACAAATACGACCGCGACGTGCAGAAATTCATCGCCTTCCTCAACGAAGGTCTTTCAAACATGAAATAACGCTGCATCGAAGCAGCCCAATTTTTACAATTCAGCATCCCCCACGAGCCCTTTTTGCCCGTGGGGGATGCTTTTGCCCTATGTTAAAGTCAATTCATAACAACCTGATTTCTAAAACACGATTTGTTAATTTCATGCCAAACCGCCGACAGCATTTTGCCATGTCGCAAAAAAGTAGTACTTTTGCAAACGATTTCAAGACAGAAATAACAGAGTGCGGGGTAGAGCAGAGGTAGCTCGTCGGGCTCATAACCCGGAGGTCGTTGGTTCGAATCCAGCCCCCGCTACCAAAGAAGGACAACTCAAACGGGTTGTCCTTTTCTTTTATCCCCGCCGCCATAGGCGCGTTCCGCAACTGCTGTTCCTATGCACCCTGCAACCGAAATCCGCCTTCGCCCTTCCTCCGCTCTTTCGGGGCTACTTCCCCAACATATACCGTTCATTTACCCCATTCCCATTGGGCAACAGCTCCTCGGAACGAGAGCCAAAAATGCAGGAAGGAGCGGAGCCTGTACGAGCCAAAAGGAGCCCAACAGTATGCCATGAACGATAAAAATTTATCGTTTATCAATAATTTTTTCTCATAATTCAAGAAATAATAGTATCTTTGCAGTCGCAATGTGCATAAGAAAAAATGCATATACATACAGAACGAACTGATACAGAAGAACAAAAATGAACAAATCATCATTTCTGAATATGAAGAAATACCTTTATCTCCTGATGTGTGCAGGGCTGCTGGCCGGTTGCCACGGCTCTGCCGACAATGCCGACGGCGTGTCCGACAGCCAGATTACCGTACAGGGCGACACGCTGGTGGTTCCACCCACCTCCACCATTGCCCCCCGCTTAGTGTGCGACACCGTTGACGAATCCTCCTATTCTGCCACACTCTCCACCACGGGTGTGGTGCGCGCCATTCCCTCCGCCTACGCCGAGGTGGCGGCCCCGTTTGCCGGGCGCGTGGTGCGCTCGCTGGTGCGCATTGGGCAGACCGTCAAGGCCGGAACACCGCTGTTCGAAATCTCCTCATCCGATTATTCCGAGGTGGTGAAACGGCTGATACAGACCAAGTCGGAGCTGGACATGGCCAAACGCGGACTGGACCGCACGCAGGACCTGCACGACAACAAGGTGGCATCGGTCAAGGAGCTGGACGAAGCCAAGACCGCCTACTCGTTAGCCGTAGAGGAGTACCGCCACGCCGTGGCCGTGGCCAAGGAATACCAGATAGACATAAAGCATGCTGAAGTCGGACAACCGATGATAGTCCGTTCGCCCATATCGGGACAGGTGCTTAAAAACGACCTCGTCATCGGCGAGTACATCAAGGAGGACGCTGCCACAAAGGTTGTTGTTGCCGACCTCGACAAAGTGTGGGTCAAAGCCAACGTGAGCGAGATGGACGCCCCCTTCATCAACGGCATTGAGGGAGTGTCCGTCAACTTGGTGGCCCGGCCGGACAGCGTGGTGACCGGCCACGTGGCATACGTGGGCGGCATCCTCGACCCCGACACACGTACCGTGGAGACCATCATAGAGTGCAACAACCCGCGCCACTTGATGCTGCCCAACATGTATGCCCAAGTGCGCATGCAGATACACAGCCGCAACAGCATCGTCCTGCCCAAACAGGCCGTCCTGCAGAGCGACAAGGGGCGCTACGTGCTGCGCCGCGTGGCGGAAAACTCCTTTGTGCGCACCCGCGTCGAGGTGCAGTCTATTGACGAGCAACGGCTGCGCGTCATCAAAGGGCTGAACGTCGGGGACGTCATCATCTCCGAAGGGGCCTTCTACCTCATCGACAAGCACTAATCACAACCGATGGTGCATCCTGCCAACCCATACATTAAACCTCAATTAGAACCTTATGATTGAAAAAATAGTAGGCTGGGCCATAGACCACAGAGCCATATCGATAGTTATTTTCCTCCTGCTCGGCATTGCGGGCGTGATAGCCTGGAACGCCCTCTCCATCGATGCTTACCCCGACATCTCGGACACCACCGTGCAGGTGGTCACCCAGGTGCCCGGACTGGCCACGGAGGAGATTGAGCAGCAAATATCCATTCCCGTTGAGCGTGCCGTAAGCGGCATCCCCAACCTCACTACCATGCGCAGCAAGAACAGTTTCGGCATTTCCACCGTCATCCTTGTTTTTGACGATGGTGTGGACGACTATTGGGCGCGGCAACGCGTCACGGAGCGCTTGGTGGGCATCGACCTGCCATACGGAGCAGTGCCGGAGCTGAACCCCCTCACTGCCCCCACTGGCGAGATATTCCGCTACATCGTCGAGAGTCCTGACGGCAGCCACGACCTCCGCAGCCTCACCGATATCCACAAGTGGACCATCATCCCCTACCTGCGTCAAATCTCGGGCGTGGCCGACGTGAGCAACTATGGGGGCATCACCACACAATACCAGATTGAACTCTCGCCCGAACGGCTCATGGAGTACGGCATCTCGCTCAGCGACATCACGGAGAAGATTGAGCAGAACAACCTCAACGCGGGCGGCAGCATCCTGTCAGAAGGGAGCCTCAGCTATGTGGTGCGCGGCATCGGCCTTATCAGCGACCTTGAAGGTTTGGGCAACATTGTGGTCAAAACCGTGGACGGCACGCCGGTGTACCTGAAGGAGCTGGGCGAGCTGAAATACGGCACCCTGGAGCGCAAGGGCGTGCTGGGCTACAGCGACGACACGCGCGACTATGACGACGCCGTGGAAGGCATTGTGCAGATGCTGCGCGGTGAGAACCCTTCGGACGTTCTGGACCGCATACACACCTCCATCGACGAGCTGAACAACGAAATCCTGCCCGAAGGGGTAGAAATCCATCCCTTCCTGGACCGCACCAGTCTGGTGGGCGAAACCCTCAAAACCGTCTCGCACACACTGCTCATCGGCATGCTGCTGGTCATTGTTGTGCTGATGATTTTCCTGGGCAACTTCCGCGGCTCGCTGGTCGTGGCCGTCACCATCCCCATTGCCCTGCTGGTGGCCTTTGTGCTGATGAAGCTCACTGGCATTCCGGCCAACCTCCTCTCGCTGGGAGCCATAGACTTCGGCATCCTGGTGGACGGAGCCATCGTGATGATGGAGAACATCCTCAAAAAGCGCGAACGACATCCGGAGCTGGAGCTCTCCACGGACGACGTGAAACAGCGCGCCCGCGAGGTGGCCCGCTCCATCTTCTTCTCGACCATCATTATCATCACCGCTTATCTGCCGCTGTTTGCTTTTGAGCACGTGGAGCGCAAGCTCTTCACCCCCATGGCCTACACGGTGGGCTACGCCCTCATCGGCGCACTGCTTACCGCGCTGCTGCTTACCCCCGGCCTCTCTTACATGGCCTACCGCAAACCACGCAAACTCTACCACAACAAATGGCTTGAGAAACTCAACAATTCATACAACCGCCACATTGCTGCCATCCTTGAGAAGAAACGCGCCGTACTGGCCACCCTTGTGGTTATCCTGTGCGGCTCGATAGCCCTCTCCTTCACTGTTGGCAAGGACTTCCTGCCCCCGCTTGACGAGGGTTCCATCTGGGTGCAAGTGCAGCTCCCCTCCGGCCTCAGCATCGAGCAGTCCAAAAAAATGTCCGACGACCTGCGCCACGTGCTCAGCAGCTTTGACGAGACCAGTTACGTCATGACGCAGTTGGGACGCGACGACGAGGGTGCCGAGTGTTTCTCTCTCTCGCACGTGGAAGCCGGCATAGGCCTGAAGCCCTACAACACGTGGAAAAGCGGACGCACCAAAGCGGAGCTGGTGGAGGCCATGGCGGCCGCCATTGAGCAGATGCCGGGCTACTCGGCCGGTTTCTCGCAGCCCATCATCGACATGGTGATGGACCAAATAGCCGGCACGCACAGTGACCTGGCACTGAAGATATACTCCGACGACATTGACGAGAGCCGCCGCGTGGCCGAGCAGGTGGCACATGTGGTGGCAGGCATCAAGGGCGCCACCGACGTGGCAGTGGACCAAGAGCCGCCCACACCCCAACTACAAATCTCCGTCAACCGCGAAAGCATTGCCCAATATGGCCTCAATGTCTCCGACGTGGCCGAACTCATCGAGCTGGCCATTGGTGGCCGCGCCATCTCACAGATTTATGTGGGGAGCAAGGTCTACGACATCACCTGCCGCTACGCCGAGCAGTACCGCAACACCCCTGAGGGCATAGGCAACCTCCTGCTGACCACTGCCGACGGGGCAAAGGTGCCCCTCTCCGCCGTGGCGGACATCAAGATGGACCTTGGTGCCAGCACCATCATGCGCGAGATGGCACGCCGCTACACGCTGGTGCGCATCAACCTGCGCGGAGCAGACCTCACCACCTTTGTCGCCGAGGCCGACAAGCAGATAGCCAAGAACATCCAGTTCGACCACGACAAGACCACCCTCCATTGGGCCGGCCAATTCGAGAACCGCAACCGCGCCTTCAACCGCTTGGGTCTGGTGGTGCCGTTAGCCCTCATGGTCATGTTCATCCTCCTCATCTTTGCTTTTGGCAAGGTGCGTCAGGCAGGTCTGTTGATGGTTGTTGTGCCATTAGCATTGTTTGGCGGAATGGCCGCCCTCAACATCCGCGGCATGACCCTCAATGTCTCCTCCGCCGTCGGATTCATTGCCCTCATCGGCGTGGCCATACAGAACGGCATCATCATGATTTCGCACATCAACCACCTGCGAGAGCGTGGCACAGGGCTGCGACGAGCCGTCATCGAGGGTGCCTCGCACCGCATGAGACCCGTCCTCCTGACCGCCTCCGTGGCTGTGCTGGGTCTCTTCCCTGCCTCCATCTCCACAGGCATCGGCAGCGATGTGCAGCGTCCCTTGGCGACAGTCATCGTCTACGGTCTTATCTTTGCCACCATCGTCACACTCTTCATACTCCCCTCGCTCTACTACATGATGGAACTCCGGGCCGAACAGCGCTCTGCCGACAAAAACCCTTCACAACCCAACGATAATATCCCCGCAAAATCATGAAAACATCCTTTAAACATCAGTGGCGATGCGCCACCCTTGCCGTACTCATCACCTGTGGAGGTGCGACCCTCCGGGGGCAGGAGCTGGACTACTCAACATTCATCCATCGCGTCATGGAACACAACCTCTCCTACGCTGCTGCCAAACTGGATCTCTCCGTGTCGCAAGCCGATCTCTCTGCGGCCAAGAAATTCATGGACCCCACCCTTTCTGCCGAATACGGCAACAACAGCGACTGGGACATTGCCATGGGGCAATCACTTAGCTTCGAGTTGGGAAAGACTATCTCCTTCGGCAAGCGGGCTGCACGTATCGCCGTGGCCCGACACAACCTCGACGCCACAGACGCAGGCCTTCAACTCTTTGCCCTCGACCTGCGAGCAGAGGCCACACTGGCATTCATCGATGCCCTGCTGGCACGCGACCTTGCCCAAATCGGCCGTCAGAATGCTGAGAACATGCAGGCGCTCTACCATAGTGACAGCCTTCGCCACGCCACAGGCGAGTTGTCCGAAATCGACGTCATGCAGACACGCCTCGAGGCCAACATCGCCAAGCAGGAATACCTTGCCCTGCAAGTCGACTACCGCAACGCCCTGGTCGAACTGGATCTGCTGATGGGCAAGCCATCCCTGTCTACAAATGCTTTGGCTGGCACCCTTGCCGCCCCCCTGCGGAACTATAACCTACAGAGCCTCCTGCAAGGAGCTGACACTCTTCGCCAGGACATCGCCCAGCAACGCCATCTTGCCCTTGCCTCCGAGAGCGAACTGACGCAAGTGCGCCGTGAACGCATGCCGGACATTGACCTTGCCCTCGGAGTCAACTACAACACCCGCGTGCGCAATGAGGAAGCCCCTGCGCCCGAATTCATCGGTTACACCGTGGGCGTCAGCATTCCCCTGCCAGTCTCCAACCTCAACCGCGGCGACATCCGCTCCTCCCAATACAAAGCCCAGCAAGCAAACATGCAGACCGACATACTGCGGCAACAGGCTCAGGCCGAAATAATCAAGGCCTATAACAACTACCGCTCAGCCATCGACCGTCTTGCCGACTACAACACCGTCATCATCCATAATGCCCGTCAAGTACTGGATGGAAAGATGTACGCCTATCAGCGTGGTGAGACGTCACTCCTTGAAGTCATCAGTGCCCAGCACACATACAACGAGTTGCAACAAGCTTACGCCGAATGCCTTCACAGCTGCATGTCCGCCCGGATAGAGCTGGAGCGATGCGCCGGCACAGGCCAGTTTGGCATGTAATCTTCCCCCAGAATCCCAATTAAAAAGGTCTGCCGCCCTCTGCGACAGACCTTTTTAATCATCAGCGGTGGTGGAGCGTCCTCAGCGTTTGTCCTGCACGCCGAAGTCAATCCACTCCTGTTGGGGGTAATTCTCCTTCACAGCCTTGCGCACTGCGAGCATCTGGGACTTCATGTCAGCCAGCAGCTCATTGTTCTCCTTCACCTTCAGGGTAGCCTGCCGGCGCAGGGCATCCAGCTCGTCATCTTTAGTTTTCAGCACAGTGAAGGTTTTTTCCAGACGGTTCAAAGTCTGGGAATCAATACCCAATTGCTTTGCCTTGTCCAGGTTCTTCCTCATTCCGTCAACCAATACCTTGGCTTTGTCGATTTCGTTCAAAATTGTAATTGACATACTATATAATTTTAAGGGTTTATATGTTATTCCGTGTTTTTCGGGGAAAGATTGAAAATGTGGTTTTTATTTCACAATATATTGATATAAAAGTTCCTATGCAAATATCGGATTTTTTTTTGACATGTCGAAAAAAAATCGCCCCTCATTTTTCATCTTTCGAATCATCATGTTTTTCAATTATCAATTTTTTTTGCGTATCTTTGCACTTTGAAAAAAATGACATCAACATGAAAAAAGCCATCCTAATCCTTGCTGCAACACTGGGTAGTACCGCCATCTGCGCACAGACCCAATTGGCTCAAAACAGCAATAACAACGAAGGTTACAAATTCACCATTGTCAAGGAACTCCCCGTGACACCCGTCAAAAACCAAGGCAAAGCCGGCACCTGTTGGGACTATAGCGGCACCGCTTTCATCGAGGCCGAGTTGCTGCGCATGGGCAAAGGCACCTACGACTTCAGCGAGATGTACACCGCCTATTGGGACTACATGGACCGCGCCATGGCCTCCATTCGCACCCATGGCGACATCGGCTTCAGCCAAGGCGGCTGTTTCGGCGACCTGCTTCATTGCATGGAACGTTACGGTCTGGTGCCCGAAGAGCTGATGCGCCCCGGAGCCATGTATCGCGACACCATTTCCAACCACAGCGAGCTCAGCTCTATGGTCAACCCCATGGTCAAAGCCGCTGCGGGCAATGGCAGTCTGCAAAGTGATGAGAACTACCAGCTGCTTTGCATGAAAGCCATCCGCGCCGTACACGACGTCTACCTCGGCGTGCCGCCAGAGAAGTTCACCTACCAAGGCAAGAGCTACACACCCCAGACCTTCTACGCCTCCACAGGGCTCCGGGCCGACGACTACATCCAAATCACCTCCTTCCTGCACTACCCCTATTACACCTGTTTTGCTGTCGAAAGCCCCGACAACTGGCGTCACGACATCTCCTACAATGTCCCCCTCGACGAATTGCAAGCCATTGCCGACTATGCCATTGCCCACGGCTATCCCGTCGGTTGGGACAGCGACGTCAGCGAGCCCGGTTTCCGTCAAAACTCCCGCAACGGTTTCTGCGTACTGCCCGCAGTGAACATGAGTGCCCCTGACCTCAAAGGCAGCGACCTCGCCCACTGGACAGGCATGACCGCCAAAGAGATTCAGGACGAATCCGCCTCCCGTCCCACCCCGCAGCGATGGGTCACCCCGCAGGAACGCCAATTAGGCTGGGACAACCACGAAACCAACGACGACCACCTCATGCTCATCTACGGCACCGCCCACGACCAACTCGGCAACGAGTACTACATGGTCAAAAACAGCTGGGGTGCCTACAACGGCGAATACAAAGGCATGTTCTATGCCAGCAAAGCCTACTTCCGCTACAAGACCATCACCATCCTCATCCACAAGGACGCCCTCTCCCCGGACATGAAGAAAAAACTCAACATCAAGTAACCGGGCAAACGGGCATGAAAATTGAAAACCCTGAAAAATAAAAATTAAAAATTAAAACCTGCGGAGGTTCTCCGCATTACACAGACCTCAATCCCCATGAAGAACATCATCTTATTCGGCGCCCCGGGCGTCGGCAAAGGGACCCAGGCCTCTCTCCTGGCCGAGAAATTCGACCTTATCCACCTCTCAACTGGCGAGATGCTGCGGCACGAAGTGGCCGAAGGCACTCCCCTTGGCCTTCGCGTCAAGGACATCATGAACCGTGGCGACCTGGTGGGCGACGACATCGTCGTCGGCCTCATCGCCAAAGCCCTCGACAGCGGCCGCAACCAGCTCCTCGACGAGTGGGACGAACTCCGTCTGCGTCGTGCCTGTGGCCTTGGCCCTGACGACCCGTTGCCCGAACAGCCACAACCCTCCATCATCTACGACGGCTTCCCCCGCACCGTGCAGCAATGCCAAATGCTGGAATTCCTCTTCCAGAAAAAGAACCGTCGGCTGGACCGTGTCATCAGCATCGACGTACCACAGGAAGAGCTGGTGCGGCGCATCCATGAGCGTGCCCAAATCTCCAACCGCAGCGACGACAACGAAGCCGTCATCCGCCACCGCTTGGAAGAATACGAAGCCAAGACGCGCCCCGTCCTTGACTACTACAAAGTCTCCGGCCGGCTCGTCTCCGTCGACGGCAGTGGCGAGATTACCGAGACCAACACCCGTCTGTGCCGCATACTGCAACACCTCTTGGAACAGTAGCCACACACACAGACCAACAACAAGGGCGACCATTCTCGATGGTCGCCCTTCTCATTTTCCCTATCGGAGGCAAGCCTCCACTTGTCAGGGTGAAGACTACTTGAACTCAATCACCGTGCCGTAAGCCGTCACCGTATACTCGCTGTACACGCCAAGGATAGTACGGTGAGACGTCGAATAAGTCACATTGATGATTGCCTGGCTACCTCTCAGGTTGGCGTTCTTGTACATCTGCTGGGCAGCATTCTCGCGCATTGCGGCCTTCGTGTGTCCACCAATACCAAAGATATACTCCGTGCTGTACACACCTTCCACCTGACCGATCACCTCGAAGTTGGCCTTGTCCAGCACCACCTTCGTTTGATTCATCGTGTTATAAGTCATTCTGTTGTAACCAGTACAACCTGCAAACAATACCATGGCAATTCCCATGGCCACAATAACCAGTATTTTTTTCATCTTTCAAAGCCCTGATACGTGTCGGGCGCAACCCTTAAATGTTTATACACCAACTATCTGCGGAATCCTCTATAAAAGAGTATTACCAACATGTAGACTGCAAAGGTACACATTTTTTTTGAAAGAATTAAACCATGCTGGCTCATTGCTTGTGGAACACCAGCGTGCTAACACCCATCTCACTTGCCATTTCTGGCGAAAGGCTTATGGTGATTGTCGGCTTATTATCCGAACCTTGGTCTGAATAAGTGAAGCTATTCGGCTCATCTTCCAAAACCATGGTGCCGTTCTTCCTGCCGTCAAAGGTGTAGGTAAACTGGACCGTCTCAACGTCCGGCTCTCCAGCTTCTATAATCGCCATATCCAACCTTCCCGTTGTATCAGTGATAAACGAAATCTGATAGTCGGCCTGGAAGTTTCCAACCGACAGAGACGACTTCCAGCTGGTGCCGGCCAATTTCACCGTTTCATTTTCCTTTTTGCAGGAGACCACGAGCAGCGATGCTGCCACCAAAAACATTGCCATAAACTTTTTCATTTCTTTAACCCTGATACGTGTCGGGCGCAACCTTTAAAAGTGATTATTTTTAATTTAATGTATTCTGAATGAGTAAATCGATTTCTGCATCAATCCACATCCAATCACAGCCTTACGCTGACCCCTGTGCGCAGCTGGAAATGCGGCCACGACTCGTCCCTGAAACCAGTCGAAACCCCAAGACTTCCAGCCCCCACGCTGCCGAACACACTGCCCCATTTCCAAGGCCAGAAGGCAAAGCCAAGTCCCACCGTCAGGCCAAGGTCCTGCGTGGTATACCCCGCCCGACCTATAGCATACACATCGTACCACGGGCTTTCCACACCCACCAAAGGCAGCAGATGCAGGTGCGCCTCGATGCCCATCATGAGGTAAGGCTCATTCACATAGATAGACCTGCTCATAGAGCCTGAGTAATTGTCCGTCTCCACCATATTATCACCCTCCACCCCACGGTGGCACATGCGCAGCCCACCATGCAAGGCAACCGTACAGTACTTGTTCAAATCACACCCCACCCGTATGTCCACACTGTTGTGAGGGTGGTCCAGCAGTATGCTGTTGTTGCCGTAATAGTAACCCTTGGTGATGTTATGGACAAACTCAGCGCCCACCGTTATTCTTTTCCAAAAGGGTAGGCTTTTCATCTCCGACGGCGGCGCGTTCTTTGTCACCCGTGGAGATTCGCTTTTTATCACAAACGGGGGTTCCCCGCCGCACCAGCCCGTGGCCGCAGCCATCAAGGCCATTAATATCAATACAGTCTTTTTCATCTTTACGCATTTGCGGCCAAAGGCCGCCATAATAATTAATTCTTAATTTTTGATTTCTTCAAAGGCTTATCCTTGCGCCCAGTTTCATGGGGTAGAGTCCCAATGTCCGGTCGTCGGCAATGACCGGGACGGTGGAAAATTGCAGAAACACACTCCAGTTGGCCCATCCCACCGTCAACCTCACATCCACCTTGGCGTTCACCTTCACCTCCTGCACGTCATGTATGTCGTACCGAAGTGTGCCCCACGTGGTGTCGCCAGCAGGTGAATAGGAAGCCGGCACCCTGCCGCCCGTGGCGTCAAAATGGCGCACCAGCCGTCCCTTACTCAAGGCCATGCCCGGCACCACAGCCACGCCCGCGTGGAACCCCTTCCGGTGGTTCTGGTCGGCATAGTAAGTGAAGCATATCGGCAGAGTGGCATAGTTGGTCACAAAGCGGCTTGTCCATGCACCGTCGATAGTTTGGCGCCAGTACCTTATCTCGCCAATCTCCGGCAGGATGGAGAACCCCGTATAGTTGGTCAACGTGGTTCTGATCTTGTCCGTCTGCACGGCGATGTCCGTTCCCTCGACATACGACACAAAAGGGTGGCGCAACCTGTACTCGTTCCGCTCGTAGCCCAAACCCACCCCTATGGCGAAGTTTCTGCGGGCCACGATGTCGTATGTCAGCTCCGCTTGCACATTGCCTACCGTGGTACGCACCGAGGCGGCATCCTCCCACGCCGTGCGCTCCCAGTAGGCCACCGTGCGGTAGTCAAACACATACTCCGTCCCGGACAGGCCGTTCAGCGAACTTGTACCCCAATTGTGGAAACCGCCCAGCAGACTGAGGTGCACCCGCTCTATGGGCTTGTAACGGTGTATGGCCAAGCGAGTATTCCCTCGCACACTTCTTGAGTCATACAGATTTTTGTCATACTCTCCATTGCGAAAGGCTACAGAGATTTCTCCTCCCCGGTATTTCTCTTCAAAAAAATTGGGGCTCCTGTATCCATTGCACACAACCAAACCAAGGTCTAAAGCACTCAGCGAAATGTTTTCGGCGTGTATATGGCGGTCTACCCTAAGCGTGCCGTGCATCTCGGCCTGGAGCGAAAGGTCTTCATACACAAGGGAGTCTCTTGCATTAAGGGGCGAAAGCGTCACCTCGCTATAGCCCTCTGCGGACAGACTGAGATTTTTTGTTTTAAGATGCAACACCACGCCAAGCACCGTGGGAAAGCCCTGAACATAGAGGATTCCACCCCCATACTCAAGGGGAACCACATGCACTAATCCGTCGGGCAGGGAGGCCGTGTCGGCAGCATTGTACAAGCGAAACTCGACATAATCCACCGTATCCTGTATCACTGACACATGGCTACACGACCACGCTATCACGATCAAATGCTTAAAGGCACTCAGCTCGTCTAACTGCTGCACCATCTTGGCGGGTTGGTACTGCGCCGCCGCGGGCCACGCCGCCGCAACGAGCGTCGCCAGCATCATCATGCCCACAGCGGTTCTCTTCGTTCTTCTCAACTTATTCATGACAATTCATTATTAATTCGTAAACTCGTAAATCTTTTTTGAATGTGTGAATGTGCGAATGTGTTAATTCGTGAATCAATTTTAATTTTCAAGGCTTTTAATTCTTAATTTTTAATTCTTAACTCCAAACGTTCCAACCTCCCGCTACAGACTGGCCAGCAACGGCTCGAAAAGGGTTTCGGAGAGCGACTTGCGCTTCGGGGCGTCGAAGTGCACCAGCCTGTTGGTATGCACCACGATGGTGTCCACTTGCCGGTTCCTGTTGGGCCATGCCGCGTGGCGCGGCACCTCGGCCTGAGCCAAAAGGGTGTTGTCCGGGAGTTCGGCGGGGGCCGAAGGCTCCGCGAGCGCCGACTGCGAGGCCTCGGCGGCTGTCTCCGTCTGCGGCACCTGCGGTGCTGCGTGGGCCACCAGCAGCGGTTTCCGCCCGGCTTGCACTGCCCTACCCGGCTCAGCCGCGGGGGCGGGCTCAGCGGACGGACGCTCCCCGTCAACCTCTACCTGCTCACGGGACAGCGGCTCCATCTTCACCTCGGCGGACATGAAGTCCCCGTTGCCCTTAGCGCCGAAGGGCCACTGCCACAGCATCATCCCAGCCACCACGACCACGGCCGCCACGGCCGCCACCCTGCGCCACAGGTACAGCGGGCGCACCTCGGCCTTGCGGGTGCCCTGCATGGCGCGCCGCACCTCCTCCTCGCTGATGAGGCTGTGCCCCTCAGCCGCACGGCTCTGTTTCTGCCACAGCCGCTGCATCTCGTCCAGGTCGAAATCGTTAGTCTTCATATTGTGCCATTTTTTTCAGTTTCTCTTTTACTCGATACATTTTTATTCTCACATTCCCCTCGGTAGTGTCCAGCACCTCTGCCATCTCCTTCCCGCTCATGCCGTCCAAGTACATAAACACCATCTTCTGCTCCTCGTCGGCCAGCCGGTGTATGAGCTCGTACAGCCTCTTCAACTGTTGCTGGTCGTCCTCGTCCACAAAGGTCTCCGCCATCTGCGGGGTCAGTTCGTCGAAGGCGGGCCTGCGCTTGTTGCTGCGGTAGTACTGCAAGCCGGTGTTCAGTGCCACCTTATATATCCAGGTGGTGGCCTTGCTCTCGCCCCTGAAGGTGCCGAATCCCCGCCACAGGTTGCAGAGTATGTCCTGCTTCAAATCCTCCACCTCGTCCCGCCGCTGCCGCGTGAAGGTGAGGCACACCTTGTATATCAGTGCCTCGTGACGCTTCACCAAGTCGATGAATGCCTCGGCGGTCGGCGCACCGTCGGTAGTGTTTAACGGCGTGCCGCCGGTAGGTTGGATATGTGGTCTTAATCGCATCTTCTGCCCTAATTGGATGCAAAAATACCATTTTTGTTACAGTCAAACAAATTTTTTTTTTGCGGCGCGCCGCCGTCGGTGCCTAAAGGGCTCACCGCCAGCTGTGATTACGCCCCCCCTGCTATTGGTGACAAAAGGGTGCGCCGCCTGTCCACGCTGTACCTTTCTCCACTCCTTTCACCACACTTGGCGGACGGATAGCGCACCATTTCTCCATCAACGGAAGCAGAAGTGAACGGCAAATGAACGGGAAATGACAATGAACGATTGGGGCAACAGGGGACGAGGCGGGTGCGGGCATCGGGAATGATGGACGATTTAACACTTCGCGGGGGCAATAAAACATGTGGATTGACGTTAGGTGAGAGTTTATTGCTGGCAGCAAAGTTCGGGCGCACGGATTGCTGCCCGCCAACGATTTAACATATTCAAGAGACAAAAGAAGGATGACACAGGTATGGTTGAGCGCCGCAGGGCTGAGTGTAGCCACAGTGATAGGGGCGCTGATAGGATTTGGAATCAAGGAGTTGCCCCACAAATGGAATGACGCGGTGCTGGGTTTCTGCGCAGGCATCATGCTGGCAGCGGCCACGCTGGGCCTGATTGTGCCGGCGGTGGAGCAAGCGGGGCACGGCAGTTGGTGGCTGCCAGTGATAGGGGTTGCCGCGGGTGCCCTGTTTCTGAATGTGCTGGACCTCGTCACCCCACACATGCACAAGATTACGGGCCTCGACCAAGAGGAGCACCGCAACAATGCCTCCATCAACCGCATACTGCTGTTTGTGATGGCCATAGCCCTGCACAAACTGCCTGAGGGTATGGCGGCGGGCGTGGGATTCAACGCCGAGGAGACGGGCGACGCCTGGGCGGTGACGCTGGGCATAGCACTGCAGAACATCCCTGAAGGGATGGTGGTGATTGCCCCGCTGCTGGTGGCAGGGGTGAAGAAGGGGCGGGCCTTCGTCATTTCGTTAGCCATTGCGCTATTAGAGGTTGTGGGAGTGTGGATAGGATACGGCATGGGCGCCATCTCAGCCCAATTGCTGCCGGTGATGCTGGCCTTTGCCGGTGGCGCAATGCTGTATGTGGTGAGCGACGAGATGATTCCCGAAACGCATGCCCACGGCTACCAGAAGCTGGCCACATACTCGCTGATTGCGGGGTTTATGGTGCTGGCTTTGATGATGGATTAGGTCTTTTAGGGGGGGGAGAGTGCGTTTGGATTTGATAGAGATGATAGATTTGATAGAATAGAAATAGAATAGAATATGTATACTGAAGTTGTTTCTGTGGGTGTCATCTTACTGGTTTGCTGGGTGGCGCTGGTGGTGGTGGACTTGGCTGTGGCCGGGTTGCTGGCTTGGATTGTCGGATGGTCTTTCCGTCGGTGCTTTGCCTGGGGGCTGCTGTCGTTGGCGGTGCCGGCGGTGCTGATGGGCTACGGCATTTTGATAGAGCGCAACTGCTACCGTGTCAATACGGTGGAGCTGGCTTTCGACAATCTGCCGAAGGCGTTTGACGGCTACACTATCGTGCAGCTGAGCGACATCCATTCGCGCTCGTTCCGCTACCGCACGGGGTCGCTGCAACGGGCTGTGGAGAGGGTGAACGACATGGATGCGGACTTGATAGCCTTTACAGGTGATATTGTGACCATCTCGCCGGACGAGCTGGACTACACGGAAGGGATACTGCGCAGACTGAAAGCACGGGACGGCGTGGTATCGATACTTGGCAATCATGACTACTGCCCTTATATAAGCCAAAGCGACAGTGCGCTGACACCTGAGGAGGGGAAGGAGGAGGTGATGGCACGGGAGCGCGCAATGGGATGGCGGCTGTTGGTCAACGAGCATACGATTCTGCACCGCGGAGGGGACTCGATAGCCATTGTGGGCGTGGAGAATACAAGCACATCGCCGCATTTCCCCAAGCGTGGAGACCTCTGGAAGGCGATGCACGGCACCGAGGGGATGTTCCACATATTGCTGAGCCACGACCCGACGCACTGGGACATGGGGGTGATAGGCAAGGATGTGCCGCTGACGCTGTCGGGGCATACGCACGCCATGCAGTTCTCCCTGTTGGGCTGGAGCCCGATAGGACATTTCTACAAGCAGTCGAAGGGGCTGTACCGAAAGGGAAAACAACTGCTGTACATCAACATAGGGCTGGGCGAGACGATTTTCCCCGCCCGCATCGGAGCCATGCCGGAAATCACGAAGATTGTGCTGAAAAACTCTTAGAATTGAAAGGTGAAAATTGAAAACCTTGAAAATTAAAAATTAATAATTAAAAATTAGTACCTGCGGAGGTTCTCCGCTCAATTTTCAATTATCATGCAGCCCACTTGCTGCATGAGTGCGCGGTAGTAGCTTGCCTTCTCGGCAAGGGGCATGGGGTAGGCGCGGGAGGTGGAGGGCATCCGCCAAAGACGGAGAGGCCTACCGGCGACGGTGAGCTCGACGCTTTTGCCCATGGCTGGGACGGGCGTTCCATAGTCCTCCGTGAAGACGGAGAAACTTTTCTGCCCGGTGCAGACAATGTCGTGGCACAGGGGGATACGGGACAGGAGGGCAGGGATGTCTGTCTTTTCGACGATTTCAAGGTCTTTGTCGGAGGCGTTGCCAGAGAGCCGCCGCACGGCACGGGCCGTGTCGAAGATGGCAATGCCTTGCCGGTTGAGCAGCCGGATGATGTCGTCCTTGCGGAAAGTCTTGTTCTCCACATCCACCAGCCGATTGTGGTCGCCAAAGAATACAAGGCCGAAAATCTCCCACATCATATTGGTGCGGTTGGGGTAAACAAATAGAAATTAGGTGTCAACTAATATATGTTAAACATACCATTCTCATATATTCTTTCATTTAGAAAACTCGATAATCTCATAGGTGTTTCCAAGAAGCGGAAGCATTTTATAGAAAACACCTGCAAGTCCATTACTATTTTTTTGCTTTCTTTGCTTTTGCCGCCCTTGCTTTCGCTGCATTTTCAGCGAACTTCTTTCGAGTTTCTTCGCTTAGATTTCTCACTTTTTTAGGTTTTGTTAATGGATGCATTTGTTCAATAACTGGCGAGTCTTGTTCACTTTTTTGTACTTCCTTTTCAGAAGGCTTAATTGCTTCTTGAGAATCACTTTCTTTCTTCCTCCTTAAAAATTCCGCTCTCATTTCTTCAATTTCTTCCATTGCGTCTGAGTAGAAAGTATCGTTTATGTAGTCATCCGCGACTTCCATAGTTGAAATAAGAACCATAGCCTCACGAAGTTTCTTTGCATAGAAAGTTTGTTCACAAATGAAACGTAACTCTTCATTACTGAAAGTGTCATCAACAATTGCTTTAATTGCCCTTTCTTTTAATGTTGCCATATGTTATGTTTTTAAATTAACATGGCTGCAAAGTTACGAAAAAAAACTTGAACGACAAAAAGATTTTAATAAATCTTTACGCGATGGCAAAATGCAAATCAGTTTTTCGTCTCTGTATTGTTTTCTATTGTTGCAATCAAATAACGCAAAAAAAAGGTGTCCTACGCATGGGACACCTTTTTATATGTGTCACCATTTTATAAAACCGAAACTGTTAATCTGCTCTCTGATAGAGAAACATTGTCAGATGGAGAGGGTTGCCAGTCTTTGTGAAGGATGGCGGTTGGTAGGGCATTGAGAGAAGCGTTGATATTGACTCGACCAGCAGAGGGGAACAAGTCGTTTTTCTTGCTGTCGTATTGATGGCAGTCCATTTCATCGCCCACACGCAGGGTTTTCTCTCCGTTGAAGATGCAGTAGAACTCGTTTGTTCCTACGGTGTCATGTCCTTGATAAAGCATGTCTGTATGGTTGTAAATCTCTGTGAACTGACCTTTTTTCAGACGTGTCACTTTATCCCAATATTCGCCCATGCTGCCGTCTTGGTTGCATATCAAACCGCTACGGGGAATGTAATCCGTGTTGCATCGCCAAGAAGTCCACTCTGACACCTTTCCAGCATAATAACTCAAAACCAAATTACCATAGGCTTCACCAGAGCAAAGAAGTACCATTTCGGGTATGTTGTCATCGTCAACGAATGCCAACGTCCATTGCAGAAAAACATCTTTCACCTTCGCACCGTTATATTCCAAAACGGCATTTTCAAAGTAATCAACGTATGCTTCCATCCAATCGGTAGCCCATTGACCATTCTCCCAAACGCAAATTTCGGTCGGTTGATTGTCTATAGTTGATGTGTTGCTTCCGCAACTCACCATGATTAGGGCGAAGAGGGCAAGTATTATTGACTGTTTCATAAGGTATTTTACTTTGTGCGGTGAAATAGTGGATTATTAATCGTTATTGTGTCAATTGTTATTCTTCTCGAGGTAAGGGGAAAGTAATTGCTGATTCCTTTGGAGTAATAGAGGGAATCCAATGTTTGTTTTACTTTGAAGAAAGCGGAACTGCCGTTCCATTGGTTATGTCCGTAGCATGTACCGATTCTTTTGTCATTCAGTTTTATCTCGTTCACCCAGACAGTACTGTCACCTATCTGATAGCATGTCAGGTCTTCTTTGCTTAAACTAAACTTGTCAATGTCGCTCGTGTCAATGAGAACGGTGGAGCAATTGTAACTGCACCTTTCAACAAACCTTCCATCCGTCATTTCGTAAACCTCACCCCAAGTTTCATCATCGAATCGGAACTGCGAATGTAACAGCCCGCTGCCTTTAATGTAGGAAAACAATCCTCTGGGTGACACATAAACCTCGCCATTGTGTTGAGTAAGTATGACTGATGCCGAAGCATTGCATCCGCCATAAAGGAGCATTTCGGGGATGGTATCATTGTCAACATAAGCCAACGTCCAGTAACGGCAATCGAAGGGATTGTCCGCTTTGTTCTCAATCCAAATGTCACCATTTCTTGTAAAATGCCTGTCAATGTACAGGGAATAACGCTGCATCCAGTCCGATTTCAAGACGTAATCGGGTATAGAAAAAGTGGTATCAGTCTCGCTTGTAGTGAAGACCGAGTTGTACCATTCAACAAGGCTGTCTTGACTGTAGGACACCTCGTTTTGATGCTCCATGTGATTGCACGAAACAAGCACCGTCAAGGCTATTAGTATAGTCCAAGCGTATTTCATTTTATCCTTCTTTATGCGGATGCAAAGGTACGAATAAAAACGCACATGGCAAAAACTTTTTTGCCGAATGAGAAAAAGTTTGTATCTTTGCACCGTCTTTCAACAGGTAGAAAGACCGAGAGAAAGCGCATTTTCTCTATTCCGTGGATAGTGAACTTGGACACTTCACTAAAGCATAAAGACGGAATAAGGCAAATGATTTCTCACTTGTATTGTATTCGTTTTTTAGCGACATACGGCAAGTGGGGTTATTCAAGAAACCTTATCTTCTTTATGCAACAAACAATGGGAGTCCAAGCCCAACTATCCGAGATAGGGCGAACTGGATGGCTCCACTTTTTCTTGTTAATGGTTGACCTCACCGAGCCGTGAACAAAGGTTGCGCCCGACACGGTATAGGGTAGAAAGAATGGACGGATTTTATATTGACTTAAATGTTCTAAAAATTAAGATGGATTCCTCTGTAAAGCACATTTCAAGAGCAGCGTGTATGGCTTTATCGGGAACGTTAGAGAATGGATTATTACTATCTGCCAATCCTAACGCGGACATAGTAATATTCAACAATCGTATTGATTTCGGCAGATGTCTGCGTCCAGAACTTGCTGCGACATCTGGACGCATAGATAGTTTCCCCAATTTTTATAAGGAGTACGGGAACATCGTTTATCGTTTTGGCGCAAATATAAAATGTTCATTGTTTGGAAAGACTATTGAATATTCGGGAACGTTTGCGCCGACAACTCCAGATAATTATGAATTGTATCAATTATTATATCCCAAATTCGCATGATTAAGTTAGAAAAGACCTATGGAGTGCGTGGTGTCGCCAACGACATCACACTGTTTAGAATCCAAGAGTTGATTGCAATAGAAAAACAACAGGTCGGACTTGTTGGTAAAGCTGTGATTGACACCGAGAAGATAACGTTTTACAAGTTCGGATTAAAGTTGAGCGTTTGTAGGTTCGCCACCAATGGATTAGTTATAAATGAAGAAGGGATAATAAGATATGCAGGAACTGATGTTCCAGCAATCTATAGCAAGGACATACTACGAGATGTGTATGCCCTGTTTGGCAAACCTTGTACTTTGTAAAAAAGCAAAATGAGGAAAAGCGTACTTGTCATAATAACCGCATCCCTACTGAATGCGGCTTGCTTCCAAGGGCAATCGAATGAAGAAGTAACTCCTGCCAAAGAGAAGATAGATAAGATTGTGGAATGTGACAAATGTGATGGCAGTGGTCAAATAACAAGAGAGTGTTTTTTATGTAATGGCGCTGGCTCTACTCAGGGAACGTCCATGGTGACAGAGAGGTCAATATGTATCACTTGCAATGGGCAACACCGATTAACTTGTACTGTATGTTATGGTAGGGGGTATCAAAAGTGTTCCAACTGTGGTGGTAGAAAAATCCAGTGTAGCAGGTGTGGAGGGATTGGGTTGATTTATTATAGCCTTGGTGGTGTAGGTGAGTGGATTAATTGTCCCAATTGCTCTGGCAACGGCTATGAATTTTGTTTCCTTTGTGGCAACGACGGTTATTATGCTTGCCAGGAATGTGGAGGAAAGGGGTGGAATAACTGCCCCAGATGTCAAGGTTCGGGTTTGGGGGATTATCAAACCAATCTAAACACTTATTCAACCAAATGCAATGCGTGTGGGGGCAGGGGCTATTTTCTTGAAGATTGTGATAAATGCGATGGTTCGGGTGAAATCAAAGAGAGTGAATTGGATTAGTCGGTACATTATGACCTCATTTCTGAATCAATATCATAAAGAAAGGTATTGGAAACAGATTATTCCGCATGGATTTGCTTTCTTTTGAGATTCTTGGTACGGCTGGTTTGTTCTTCTTTTTGATGGCTACTAAAATAAACTGTACTGTTTAAGTCGAAAGAATAGCCACTCCCTCAACTCGTTTTTCTCCTTGCTTGATGGCTATGCGTTTGGTCTTGATGCCATAAAGCAGAAGGTCTGTTGCTTTGGGCTTTCTGTTGATGTCGTATCTGTCGAATATGGTGCGGAGTCTGCGTCTCGCTTCCTCATTGGTGATTCGCTCTCCACAGTGAAATATTTGTTTTACTTCTTGCTGTATCATAATCCGTAATGTGGTTTTGTAAAGCATATTACTCTTGGCACTCCGAGTTGAGGGGCTTCTAATGAGTATGCAAGTCTATAATTGCCCCAATCTTCGTGTGTCATTATCTGAATATTAATGTCTGCAGGTGCTATTGGGCTGAATTTGTCCTTATAATACTTGGTCTGTTTAACACCAAGTGTTTCTTGTAGAGCAAACGAGAACGCTTCGTTTATTTCACTGTATTCCGCAATGTTTATCTTATGAGTGGGGTTAAGTGGTATGTATTCGTTTGGCTCTGAAATGAAGCCGTCATTAATTGGGATTGCGTTCCCCTTTATTTTGTAGATAACCCCTGCTAAACAAGCCGATTTGAGGTGTAAGGAAAGGGTTTCTGTCTTTTGTTTCCCTTCAACCAAATCCGGCTGGCTTAATCTATGCCCAGCCCGCTGTGTTTTCCACATGGTTCTTAAAAGAGTGGTGAGGACTGGTATTTTCAACTCCTTAATTCCATCATTAAAAAATATCCACATAGCAGATGTAAATTAACTCATTGTCGTAATCCAAAAGCCCTTTGCTTTTGCACTCTGCGAGGTGGCGCATTGTGGTAATCTCACTTTGTCCGCACTCTTCTTTCAGTTCTTTTAAAAGGCGGTTTAATGGGTATGTCATAATAAACTCTTGCATGTCGCTTTGATGTTTTAATTTTGGTAATAGTTAATCTGGAAATGAAATGTTTAGGTTTATCTGTAAATAAAAATAGGTGAGTATAATATATTATATATTACCCCCGATTTTTAAGACGGCTTATAGTTGATATTTTTCTAATGAATGCAACCATCTTTAAATGGTGTTACTGAAAGTGGCATTACCGCTCCTGTTTTGGTGATGCACTATCGCATGTTGTAAAAAAGGAGGGCATTTCTGCCCTCCCAAACAATATGAAAATTATTCCTCGGCTGGGCTTGATGCCCATAGTCAAGTATAACCATAGTGTCGTATTTTCCCAAAAGCAAAGTGAAAATAATGCCAATCTCACTCTTTGGGCGACTTTGTCTCTATTGTGCCATCCACAAACATGGTTTTTACCTTCTGAATTGTTGTCGGACTGACTCCTTGCAGTTTCGCAACGGCTCTGATGGAATAGCCCTTCCTCAACAGGGCAATGGCTTCTTTATATTCCGCTTTCAGTTGCTCGACTGGCTTTGTATAGCCCTCTTTGCGTCCAAGTTTGCCGCCTGCTGCCACATATTGAGCGCGACCACTCGCCAAACGGTACTGAATGTTTGAACGTTCAATGTTGCTCATTTCAGCAAGCACCGTGATAAGGATGGAAGCAATGGGATTGACCTTCCCATCGGGTTGCAGGGAATAGAGTCCGAGGTTCTGAATGAAGACGGAAACGTGTGCTTCATGCAGTTTTTCAAGCGAGCGTAACACTTGGAGCGTTGACCTGCCTAAACGTGAAAGTTCTGACAGAAGTAAGAATTTCACAGAATGGGCGGTGCAATAGTCCAGGCACTCGCTCAAAACGGCTCTTTCTTCATTCTTTTTCGCTCCAGAGATATGCTCTTCAAAGACTTTTTCCACGATTATCTTGTTTGACTCCGCGAATGAGAGAAGGTCTTGCACCTGTCTTTGGGTGTCCTGTCTGTCGGTAGTCGATGAGACTCTGGCATAAATTACGGCTGATTGTTTCATTTTAAGTCAAAGATTTAAGGTAAAACAAAAACAGCCCTTCACCTGTTACGGTTGCAGATTTAAACTGTAACAAGTGAAGGACTGTAACATTGAGGGTTGAGAATGGCTCAACTCAAAAACCAATCGTAACGGTCATTGTAGCCACGAAGGGCATTGTTGATGCCGACACTAACCTCTGTAGCGTTCAATGCACGTTGCAGATAAGAGTCTATGTAAGAACTCTTATTGCTCTCTGTTAGCAGGTTGTGAAAATCCCACATGCTGATGCTATTTTCCTTTGCTCCAAAGTTGGGGTTGCTGTAAAACTCACGACAGCAGTTGTTAATCTGGCTGTCTGTGATAAGCAAGCGTGGAATAGAACGCTGTGCCTGTGGTGGAAGGGCTTGGTAAAGGCGACACCTTCCTACGATTTGGGCGAATTGCGATTCGCTGATGTGGGTATCTGTCAGACTCTTCATTAGGTAGAAATCCTTTGCAGGGGAATAACTGTTGAAGAGAATGAGTAACTGGCGGTAGAGGTCGTTAAGGTCGGACACTTCCAACTGGTATTTCAAGCCATCGCCTGTAAGCACTTGGTTTGAACAGACGTTGACTCTCCAGCCCACGAAGACGCTGAACTTCTCGAAGCCCTTCGCAGCACGGTAGAGGTTAAGGTCGTTGTAGTTTCGGACACCTCCAACGCATAACTCCATCCGTTTGCCGTCTATGGTCTCATAGATGGTCGGGATGGTGAACGCAAACGCAAGACGTTGGTAGAACTTGGTTTTGTCGGTCGGCAGAAGCTCGGAAGGTTTCTTGCTCAATGCCGAAGGAATGCGTCCTTTGATTTCGTGGCTCACTCTGATTGCAGGAGCATTCAATCTTTCCCCACGGTAGAAATCGACAGCGGCTTCACGCACGGTGCTGATAAAATCTTGATGTGAAATTGTCAACTCTTGGTTGCCCCATGTGGGAACGATGCAGTCGTTAGAGAGGTCTGCCATCGTGATTTCGCTGGTGTTTGACTCCAGAAAATTGATGCTTGAAGACTCATTAACGGCTACGGTTTCTACGATTTCCTCAAAAGGAACGTCCTCAACATTGGAGAACTGACGAAGCACCTTTGTTGAGGGTGCAAGACTCATCACTGAATTTGACATGATGTGTGAAATTTAAAAGGTTTGTACTATTTACTTCTGACATAAAGCAAACGTTTTACTACTTCCTACGAATTAAGTAAAAGAATGCTTTTTATAGTCAAGAATAGTGGGGGGACTAAGGGTGTAGTCCACTCTGTCGCACCTGTCAATTCAGTAAATGATGGAGGGGGGCAATAATGGTCTTATTGTATATTAAGAACGGTGGATTATTAATCGTTTTATCATTTTAAACACATTCTTAGTAATTAATTGAGAATCATTATATATTCATGCTCTTGTGTCGTAAGAAAACAATCCCTACAATGGTGTAGTGTATATAAGTGACCGCCATCGAATGTATCAATGTAGTCTGTTTTCATTGCAGATGTCGGGAAAGTTTTTCTCAACTTCAACCGTGTTGTACTCGTTCACTTGGCTGTCAAATGAGAATGGGTATTCTGTGCCAGTAGTAACAGATTTATAAGATTCAACAACCACCTTCCTTGTTTTTTCATTGAACTTAAAAGTATTAGGCATTTGAATATATGATTTCTTTTGACTGACGAGGATTAAATATATAAGCCGCAGTCCGTTCTTAAAGTCGATAACAAGAAACCCTCTGTGCATTACTTCGCTATAGTAAACAACTTTGCTTAATAATTGCTGATATAGACGAGCTTTTTCTTCATCAGTTGGATTTTCAATAACGGTCTTTGAAGAGAGTTGTCGTTTCAGCGCTTCATATTGTATTTTATTGTCATTATTTTTTTTGTTGGTCTCTATTATAGAGTTCTCTTCTGTAACCAGTTGTTCAAATTGGGATGATAGCATTTCAAACAATCTTTCATTTTCTGCTTTTCCAATTGCTTTTGATAATGATTGTTGCTGCTTTTGAATCTCCTTTAGTTTCTTTTCGTTAAAAGAAATGTTTTTCTTTATGAGGGCAATTTCTTCATCAATCCTTTTGATTTCATCATTGGATTTATTTAGAAATTCCTTGTTAGATATGCTACATGATACTGCGTTCCATACTGCATTTAAAATAACATCAACATCTGCTCCACCGTTATTGCAGATTGTTTCATTGTAACGATTCTTCTTAACCGCACATCGGTACTGTTTATGCACTCTATTACTTTTTGTACGGTTTGTTACGATGTACATTGATTTTCCGCAAGGACACTTAAGAATCCCCTTAAGAGGGTTGAAATTTACATTGCGAATAACATTTTTCAATCTGTTGCTTTTTAAGGCTTCTTGTGCTTTTAACCAAGTGTCTTCATCAACTATTGCATCACCTTTTATTATCCTGCCAGAAAACCTCCAGACACCTTTGTATATTTCGTTGTGAACAATATTTGAAACAAGGCTCGTGTCAAAATCAGCACCCCTGTTTGATTTAATGCCCATTTGCTGTAGTCTTAATGCAACATCTTTAAGAGTTGAACCTCCAATTATCCATTCAAAGATATTTCTAACAACATCTGCATTCTCATTTCTTTCCAAAAAGGATTTTGGAGTAACATGGAGTGTATAATTAGGGTTGTCAACCTTTGCATAACCAAAAGGAACTTTTCCGATGCACATGTTAGGGAATGATAAAAACTTTGATTTTCGTCCAGACATCATTCGTCCAACAATTTTTCTCCGTTCTTTTGCTGCTGCATCCAGCTCAATGACAAGGGTAAGCACTTCTGTAATAGTCAACCGTCTTCCGCCTTCAAGCACTCTGCTATTGTATATGTTGTTTTCAAGAAAGACAATATCAATTCCCTTTCGGAGCATGGTATTAATATGCCCTAAAGGCTCCACAACATCATCTACTCTTGACAAACGAGAGACTTCTGTCATTACGATAATGTCAGCATCGTTTTTTTTAGTTTCAAGCAATTCAAGATAGCCTTCACGTTCAAGTTCTGCCCCAGAAACTTGGTCGCTAATAATTTTAATGAGACGGTAATTCTTATAAATGCAGAACTCTTCTATCATATTCTTCTGTCTATCCAAGTCCTGCTTTGTGGTTGAAACTCTCACATAACCAATGGCTTTTTTGCTCATATTTGTATCGTTTTAATGTTGTTTCGAGTTGCAAATATAAGCAAAATAGTTGACACCCTAAAATTATTTGTTTAGAAAAAGTCCATGCACCAACGAGCCTTGGGCGGCGGAAAACTGCCCAGCATCAGCAGCCGTGCGTTGGGAGGCAGAAAGGGCTGCAAAGGATGGCTCTCGACAGGATGGTCAACCTTCGTGGCGGGAAGCGACATAGCTGATTTCGGCAAGGTCGAGGTCAATGTCGCCCTCATCATTGTTGGTGAGGAAGGAGTCGATGGGGTAGGTGGCGAAGTCCTTGGTGAGCGAGGAGGGGCTGGCCACGGTGACTTCGAGGGTTTTCTTGTTGATGCCAAGCACGCAGCCCATATAGGCCTCTGGCTCGTCGAGCACATCACAAAGCTCGGTAGCAATCCTGTCTTCTAAATCAGTATCTGACATAATCGGTAATGTTTTGAAAGGTTATTTCGAAATGCAAAGATACGAAATTAAATCCAATAATTGAAAAAAAATGTAAAAAATGGACAATTGGGCAATCGAACAGGGTGGTTTGAGCATCGATTCTCGCAACCACACGTTTAGACGTGAACGCACTCGAAACCGATTCGCGCATCGGTGCGTCCATAAGGTCCCCCGACCTGCAAAAGAGCGTGATAAAAGCAATGTGCGCATCATTTTTCTCTATATATGACTTTTTTTGTGTATCTTTGCACCGTAAAAATATATGTGCATGTTGAGAAAACTTTCTATCATACTGATTATTATACTATCCATCCCTGCCGCAATGGCACAGGATGCTCCGCTCTACACCTCGGAATCTTTCTCGCTTTACCCCCGAAAAGTGGTGGACGGGAAGAACCACGCGGAATTTGTTGCAGACAATGCCCTTACAAGCACTTTGGACCAGCGGAAATGGCTCCAGAAAGTGGTCACAAACAATTATCCCCAATTCAACTGCGAGATAATGGCGAGCAACACGCTCTACAACCTCTCCCTTGAAGAGCTGGCAAACCTGTGGGACAAAGGCAACTACTGGCAAGCAAACGCCAACCAGCCCGCCGCCAAGACCCACCATCTGGGCTACTCGTCGCTCCTCTCCCTGGCGCTTATCGACCCCCAAGCCGCCCAGAGCAGCCTGATGAAACGTGTGTCGCAAGGCCGCATAGTGCAGGACGACGGCACCGGCGGCTCCTGGCCCGTGACAACAGACCGCGCCGTGTGGGCGCTCGGAGCGTGGGAAGTCTATCTTGCCACGGGTGACAAGGACTGGCTGAAGCAGAGTTACGAAGTGGTGCGCCACAGTCTTTCACAAGACGAAGCCATGATTTACGACCACATCACTGGGCTGGTCTACGGCGAAGCCTCCCTCCCCTACTGCCGCAAGGACATCTACCCCTCCTGGATGCAGCCGGCTGACATTGCCCAGTCAGAGTGTCTGAGCAATAACGCCCTCTTTTTCCGTGCCAACGAGATTGCCTCGCGCATGGCTCAACTGTGCGGCGACGGTGGGGCTGCCGCCCATTTCAAACAGGTTGCCGACGCCATCAAGGAGGGCATCAACAACCACCTGTGGATTGAGAGCGTGGGCTATTACGGGCAATATCTCTACGGCAGGGTGAACAAGACGGTCTCCACTCGCAGCGAGACCCTTGGCGAAGCCCTGTGCATCATCTTTGGCATAGCCGACGCCCAGCGCGCCCAACGGATAGTGAACAGCATTCCCTCGTCGCCCTATGGCATGACCTGCTTCAATCCTCAAATCCCCGACATCTATACCCTCCACAACAATGCCATCTGGCCACATACAGAGGCCTACTGGCTCTGGGCCTCGGCCCTGACCCGCTGCCCACAGGCCGTCACCCACGGCCTCGCGTCGGTCTACCGCACCACAGCCCTCATGGCCACCAACATGGAGAACACCGATGCCACCAACGGCACCTGCAACACTGCCTACAACTCCAGCAGCGCCCTGCTCAGCGTGGCCGCCAACCTCAGCATCCCTCTGCGCGTCTTTGCCGGCATCAACATGACTGAGGAGGGCATCACCTTCCAACCCTTGGTTCCGAAGGGCTGGATGTCCAAGAAGCAACTCACCAATCTCAAATACCGCAAAGCCATCCTCGACATTACCATCCAAGGGTTTGGCGACCGCGTGAGTGCCTTCTATATTGACGGAAAGAAACTTAAAGAGCCCTTTGTCTCGTCCATGATCAATGGCCGGCACAGCGTACGCATAGTGATGAACGACCAGTTCTCCCGTTACGATGTCCACATGGTCGAGCCCGTGAGCCATTCTCCCCGCATGCCACAGGCCTGGTTAGACGGAGCCACGCGCCTGTCGTGGCAGCAAGTGCAGGGCACCAAGGAGTACAAGATACTCCGCAACGGCAGCCCCATTGCCATCCAGCCCGAAAGCAACATCGACGGCAACTACTACGACATCCCCGACGATGAGGGATTTGCCGAATACCAGGTTGTCGCCGTGGACTCTTTGGGCGCGGAAAGCTTTGCCAGCGAACCCCTTGTCCGTTTTGGCATAGACAACGAACGCCACTTCGACATGGCGGCCTTTGCCCAGCCAACCACCCTCAAGAGCTGTCAGGGATACAGCGGCAACGGTGCCGTGGAAATCACCTCGACCAGCAACACCCGCATCGATTTAAGGCTCAACGTACCCGCCGACGGCACCTATCTGATTGACTTCCGCTATGCCAACGGCTCCGGCAGCCCCACCACGGGCAACAGCTGTGCCACCCGCATGCTGTGGTACGACGGCAGACGTGTAGGCAGCGTCGTCTTCCCGCAACGGGGCAAAGACCTCTGGAACAACTGGGGATACAGCACTCCCGTAGTGCTGAAGCTGAAACAAGGCGAGCAGTCGCTGGTACTTATCTACGAGCTGGACAACCAAAACATGAACCCGGACAACATCAACCGAGCCATCCTCGACTACGTAAGGCTCATCCCCCTGCAATAGCGCCCAAGATCAAACATCTTTCCCATTACCTGCGGCGGTGCTACCGTTCAGGCCAGCGGCGTTGCGTCACCCCTTGCACCGTCATGCCACGACGATACTCTCGTCGTCCTCCACGCGCAGGTTCTGCATGATAAACTGGCGGCGCTCCGTGCTGTTCTGCCCCATGTAGAAGCGGAGCACTCCTTGCGTGTCGAAATCTTTGTGCAGGATAACGGGGTCCAGACGCATATCCTGGTTGATGAAACCCTTGAACTCGTCCGGCGAAATCTCGCCGAGACCTTTGAATCGCGTAATCTCCGGGTTGCTGATGCTGTTGATGGCCTCCACACGCTCCTCGTCGCTGTAGCAATAGAGGGTCTTCTGCTTGTTGCGCACGCGGAACAGCGGGGTCTGCAAAATATAGACATGCCCCGTGCGCACCAACTCAGGATAGAACTTCAGGAAAAAGGTTAGCAACAACAGTCGGATGTGCATCCCGTCCACATCGGCATCGGTAGCAATGACCACATTGTTGTAGCGCAAGTTCTCCATGCCGTCGTCAATATCTAATGCATTGTGCAGCAGGTTCAACTCCTCGTTCTGATAGATTTTCGCCTTGCCGAGCGAGACGGTGTTGAGGGGCTTGCCTCGGAGGCTGAAAACGGCCTGCGTGTCCACATCGCGGCTCTTGGTGATGCTGCCACTGGCCGAGAGGCCCTCGGTGATGAAGATGGTGCTCTCCAGCCTCCGCGGGTGGTTGGTATTATAATGCACGTGGCAGTCGCGCAACTTGCTGTTGTTCAAACTGGCCTTGCGGCTGCTCTCCTTGGCCAGTTTCTTGATGCCGGCTATGTCCTTGCGCTCCTTCTCGTTGCGCTGAATCTTTTCCAGCAGCGCATCGGCCGTCTCGGTATGGATGTGGAGGTAATTGTCCAAATGCCTTTTCAGGATGTCCAGCACATAGGTTTTCAAGAACGGACTGTCGTTGGTGCCGTCCTGGTTGTTGGGAGCCAGATGGGTGGAGCCCAGCTTGGTCTTGGTCTGCGCCTCGAAGACGGGCTCCTGAATCCTCACACAGAGTGCACACACTAACCCCTGCCGAATGTCCTCGGGCGAGAACTCCTTCTTATTGTAGAACTCCTTCACCACGCGGGCGTACCCCTCGCGGAAAGCACTCTGGTGGGTGCCGCCCTCGGTTGTGTGCTGACCGTTGACGAAGGAATAATAGTAGTCGCCGTTCTGACCGTTGACGTGGGTGAAGGCCGCCTCGAAATCGTCGTCCTTGATGTGGATGACGGGGTACAGCGGCTCGCCCTCCATGTTGTTTTGCAGCAAGTCCAGCAACCCGTTCTTGGAGTAGTAGCGGCGCTCGTTATAGTAGAAGGTCAGCCCCCGGTTCAGGTAGCAATAGTTCCACACGCGACGCTCCACATACTCGCTGATGAAATGGAAGTTGCCAAACAGCTTCGTGTCCGGCACAAACTCCACCAGCGTGCCTGTGCTTTCAGATCCTTCGGGCAGCGGGTGTTCCAGCACACCGCTGTCCGCCGTCAGCTTTCCTTCGGCAAACTCGGCAATGCGGGTCTTCCCCTCGCGGAAGGACTGCACACGGAACCAGCTGCTCAGCGCGTTCACCGCCTTGGTGCCCACGCCGTTCAGACCCACCGACTTTTGGAACACCTTGCTGTCGTACTTGGCACCCGTGTTCAGCTTGCTGACGGCATCCACCATCTTGCGCAGCGGTATGCCGCGCCCGTAGTCGCGGATGCTCACCTTGCGCTCGGCAAAATTGATGGTCATGTCAATCCTGCGGCCGAACCCCGACGTGAACTCGTCAATGGCGTTGTCGATTACCTCCTTGATGAGGACATAGATGCCGTCGTCGTGCGACGAGCCGTCGCCCAGCTTGCCGATATACATACCCGGACGCAGCCGGATGTGTTCCATGTCTTCAAGATGAATGATACTATCGTCGTTGTAATCAACTGCCTCGTTGGCCATCGGGATGTTGTCTTCTTCCATGATTAAGGGGTTTTTGCGACTGCAAAAATACGAAAAAAAAACCATTCACCAGCCCTTCAGCCCTCCTTTTTTCTCCACACAGATTGTTGAACCCAAATCGGTCATTCGGTTATGGCCTTCTCCAATTTGTTGCATCACGGCTATTTATTTTGTATTTACCTTGTATTTATTTTCTCTATTATTTGTCCAACACAAACAAAATAGAAAGTAAAGATTACGGAATGGGAAGAACAGTTTTGTTGGGATAACACGTGTGCACGGTATGAAAAAAGGGGCAGCGTCATACCTCCAGCCCCTCCAAGAGTGAGGTTACGTATAATCCAACAGGCTACGGCGGAGTTTCCCCATGACCAATTCGGGTTGAAGAGCCTTACAACCCAGCAGCCACCGCCCTCCGGACAGAGCACCTTGCCTATTTCCCGCCCTCCCCTCCACGCTCGTCTGTTATACACCCTCATAGTGAAAAACAAGCGAAGAAAAGACGCATAGTGAAAAGGAGTGCCTAAACCTGCATTCTTTGCAATAAAGAGAATAAAAAACGAACAAAAACATACACCGAAATCAAAAAAAAGTGTATATTTGCACTTGCGGAGCGATTCACGCACTGGCATCACCCCCCCCTAACACATTGAGTATCAAATATTAATAGAAAAATGCAATAACAATTCAAAACAAACAAATTATGAGAAAACCACTATCTATTTTCGTATTGTTGGCCATTATGGGCATTGGCAAAGTGTGTGCACAGGGCGTCACGCTTTTCATCTGGGACGGTGACCAGCGTTTCGGCATCAGCGGCGGCATTGCCGTCCCCATGGGTAAAGACCCCATTTTCTCGACCGACAAATCGATTGCATTCAACGAAAAGAGTTTTGCCCGCCACATGGCCCCCTCATTCGGCATCTTCAGCGGGCGGGAGAAGGACGTCTCTGGCGACTTCCGTTTCGGATTCCAAGTCTGGGCCACCTATACGCCCAACAAGTGGACAGCCGACTTCACGCGAGCCACCCAGTCTGGGATGTACAACACCAAATACGACTACAACTCGAAACAGATCAACGCCAACGAAGACGTGTACCTGGCTTACTACATCCAGCCCGAAAAGCTGTCGGTGTCGCTGGGCATAGGCATTGCCGAGGGCGTGACATTCGGTTCCAAAGCCAGCTGCCTGACAACCGACGCTCATGGCACAACGGTAGAAACTATCGACAACACATTCAAGAACGGCGGCGCACCCTTTTCCATGTACCTGGGTGCCAACGCCACCGCAGGAGTAACTTACTATCTGGGCGACGCCTTCTTTGTGTCGCTCCACGCCAAATACACCTATGTGGCATTCGACTTCTCCTCCATCAATGCCAGCAGTAGTTTATCCATGGACAATTTGGACACCGGAATCATGATGTCCGAAACCATTCCCTCTTTTATCACAAGCCTGGTAACTGTAGGCTTTAAGTGGTAGAAAGGGTTTTGCTCCAAAAATCGTTTTTCACGACTTCCATAGTGCATTTCCAGCATTGTGGGGGTCGTGAAAAAGTTTTTTATCTCCCCACTTGCGTGCAGCCGGTTGCGATCTCTGAGCAGCCGATGCTACGGCATATTTTATTTAACGCCTACTGAGCAATGCAGCAATGTGTAATACAAACATATAGAGGGTCTCTTCCCAGCGGCCTGTCGGTGCAAAGAGAAAGAGAGATGCGTGGTGTTCAAAAATTAATTTGTCTAATTGAAAAAAAGAGTGTATCTTTGCAAATTGGAATTTTGACATCAATTTACAACAATTATTAATCACATAAAACTAATATTATGGCATTTAAAGGACAAATCGTGATCGATACCGAACATTGCAAAGGCTGTGGTGTATGCCTCGCCGCCTGCCCCATGCACTGCCTGGAGTTATCGAAAAATGTGAACGGCAAGGGTTACAACTACACCCAGACCGTAAATGACAAGTGCATCGGCTGCGCCAGCTGCGCTATGGTGTGCCCGGACGGCGTAATCTCCGTCTACAAAATCAAGTGTTAAACAAGAAAAAAGTGAAATAAACATGGCAAAAGAACTGAAACTGATGAAGGGCAATGAGGCTATTGCCCGCGCTATGATTGCCAGTGGTACGGACGGCTACTTCGGCTACCCTATCACTCCGCAGTCGGAAGTTATGGAAACACTGATGGCCGAGAAGCCTTGGGAGGACACCGGCATGGTTGTTCTGCAGGCCGAGTCTGAAATGGCATCCATCAATATGGTCTACGGCGGTGCCGCCACCGGCAAGAAAGTGGCCACCTCGTCCTCTTCCCCCGGAATCTCGCTGATGCAGGAAGGCCTGACCTACCTGGCCGGCGCCGAAATCCCCTGCCTGATTGTGAACGTGATGCGCGGCGGTCCCGGACTGGGCACCATCCAGCCTTCGCAGAGCGACTACTTCCAGAGCGTCAAGGGTGGCGGCCACGGCGACTACCAGCTCTACACCCTCGCCCCCGCCAGCGTGCAGGAGATGTACGACTTCGTCTTCGACGCTTGGGACATTGCCTTCAAATACCGCAACCCCGTGCTGATCCTCTCCGATGGTGCTATCGGACAGTGCATGGAGAAACTCTACACCCGCGACTACGTTCCCCGCTGGACCGAGGAAGAGCGCCGCAAGAACGCCCCCTGGGGCACCTGGGGCAAACCCGCCAACCGTCCCCACAACATCATCACCTCTCTCGAACTCGACTCCGCCCGTCAGGAGGTGTTCAACCACAAGCTGCAGGCTAAGTATGCCGAGATGAAAGAGAAAGAGGTCCGCTACGAGATGCTGAACTGCGAGGACGCCGAATACATCATCGTGGCCTACGGTTCCAGCAGCCGTATTGCCATGAAGGCTATGCAGATGGCTCGCGAAAAGGGCATCAAGGTGGGTCTGTTCCGTCTCATCACCCTCTTCCCCTTCCCCACCAAACAGCTGGCCGAAGTTGCCAAGCACGTCAAGGGCATCCTCTGCGTCGAGATGAGCGCAGGCCAGATGATTGAGGACGTGAAGCTGGCTACCAGCTGCGGCGTTAAGACCGAACATTTCGGCCGTTTCGGCGGTATCATCCCCACCCCGACAGAGGTTCTTGAAGCACTTGAAAACAAAATCATTAAATAAGAAATCAATATGGCAAATACAGATATAGAGGCTCGCAAACAAGAGCTGCTGAACCAAGGTTACACCGAGGTTTACACCAAGACCAAAGTTCTCACCGACGCAGTCATGCACTACTGCCCGGGTTGCGGTCACGGCACCACCCACCGCCTTGTCGCCGAAGTAATCGACGAGATGGGCATTCAGGACAAAACCGTCGGCGTTTCGCCCGTCGGATGCTCCGTTTTGGCTTACAACTATTTCGACGTGGACTTCCAGGAGGCTGCCCACGGTCGCGCCCCCGCACTGGCCACCGCTATCAAGCGCCTCAACCCCGACACCTTCGTGTTCACCTATCAGGGCGACGGCGACCTGGCCGCTATCGGCACGGCTGAGACCATCCACGCCTGCAACCGCGGCGAGAACATCACCATGATTTTCGTCAACAACGGTATCTACGGCATGACCGGTGGCCAGATGGCTCCCACCACCCTCGTCGGCATGAAGAGCGCCACGACCCCTTACGGCCGCCGCGTTGACCTCAACGGCTACCCCCTGCGCATCACCGAGCTCATCTCCACCCTGCCCGGCACCTACTATGTGAGCCGCCAGAGCGTGCAGACTCCCGCCGCCGTGCGCAAGGCTAAAGCTGCCATCCGTCAGGCTTTCGAGAACCAGAAACTGAAGAAAGGTCTCAGCTTCGTGGAAATCCTGTCCAACTGCAACAGCGGCTGGAAGATGACCCCTGTACAGGCCAACAAGTGGATGGAAGACAACATGATGCCCAACTACCCCATCGGCGACATCAAGGTGGACGGCAAGCTCGTCGAGAACGTCGACGTGGCCCGTCTGGCTGTTGACCACCCCTTAACCGTGATGCAATAATTAACATTTAAAACGAAACAACAATGACAGAAGAAATAATCATCGCCGGATTCGGTGGACAAGGCGTCCTTTCAATGGGTAAGATTCTTGCCTATTCCGGAGTCATGCAAGATAAAGAAGTGAGCTGGATGCCCAGCTACGGCCCCGAGATGCGTGGCGGTACCGCCAACGTCTCCGTCATCATCAGCGACGAGCGCATCAGTTCGCCCATCATCAACACCTTCGACACTGCCATCATCCTCAACCAGCAGTCGCTGGACAAGTTTGAGCACAGCGTGAAGCCCGGTGGTCTGCTGATTTACGACCCCAATGGTATCACCCACGAGCCCACCCGCAAGGACATCAACATCTATAAGATTCCCGCCACCGCCAAGGCTCAGGAAATGGGAATCAGCAAGGTGTTCAACATGGTCGTCCTCGGTGGCTTCCTGAAACTGAAACCCATTGTGGACAAGCAGTACATCCACGAAGGTCTCGAACACTCCCTGCCCCAGCGCCACTGGAACCTCATTCCCCAGAACGAGGAAGCCATCGAAATCGGCAAGGGCATCATCGAACCCGTACAAGTTCTCTAAGCATTGGCATGCGGACCCTTCCGCTCCCAATATCCATCAAGCCGGAAGCCCCCTCACGGAGCTTCTGGCTTTTCATTTAATCAAGAAAAACCCTATGACAATACAAGAAGCCATCCTTGCGCGCCACAGCGTGCGCCAGTTCAGCAACCGTCCCCTGCTGCCCGCACAGGTGGAAGCCCTCAACCAGCAAATCGCTGCAAGCAATGCCGCCAAAGGGCTCCACCTCCAACTGGTGACCAACGAGCCCAAAGCCTTCTCCGGCCTGTTCTCCAAATTCCTCCGTTTCAGCGGAGCCATGAACTATATCGCCATGGTGGGGCGCGACCTGCCCCACCTGCACGAGCACCTCGGCTATGAAGGCGAGAAACTCGTCCTGCTGGCCCAGACCCTGGGGCTCAACACCTGCTGGGTAGGCGGCTCGTTCAGCAAGAACAGGAACGTGAAAGTCGAACCCCACGAGATGTATGCGGCCGTGATAGCCATCGGCCACGGCACCAACCAAGGGCGACAACACAAAAGCAAGCCCATCGAAACCTTTGCCGACGTGGAAGGCAAGCCTGAATGGTTCCGCCGCGGTGTGGAGTGCGCCATGCTGGCCCCCTCGGCCATGAACATGCAGAACTTCCACTTCGCCCTCCTCCCCGATGGCTCGGTGCAAGCCACCTCGAAGCCCAAACCCTTTGCCGGCATGGATCTCGGCATCGCCAAACTGCACTTCGAGCTGGGTGCCGGCAAGGACAACTTCCGCTGGGCCGAATAGCAGCCTTACCGCCAGCCCACCTCCCCGCCCAGAGCACCGCCACAAGTGCTCCATTGTCCTATTACCAGAACGTCTCCACAACGTTTTACACACCTTTTTCCGGTCTATAGGTCAAATTGCAGGATAAAATCCTTCGAAACGCCAGTGTTTATTGGCGTTTTCGAGAATCAAGGTGCTTGAGACAAATTTTAACAAATAAAAATCGGCAATAGGTCAAATTGCAGGATAAAATCTTCCGAT
>JAFVCA010000036.1 GCA_017479705.1 Bacteroidales bacterium | reverse complement strand
CGATGAGTTTGGATACCCGCGCTTCTTTTTTATATGCTTCCTTGGTTCAATTCAATTAGTTCGGCGCAGGTATCCGCCACGGTTTTTAAAACATCTAACAACACGATGAAACAAAAACAAAGTTCAAAGGAGTACCTTGCACCCATGGTTGAGGTATTGTCGGCACGTGTCGAGCGCGGCTTCCAGGCCAGCGGCGAGCTGCTCCCCACCGGCAGCAACGAGAACCTCGTCAGTAGCGGCGAAGTGCACGGCGGCAGCGACTTCGACTAAGCGGCGCACCGCCGCCGGTAATCACAGCGGAGGTTCGCCGCCGCATGAATTACCGTCGGTTGACCCTATTTCGACAGTACGCAAGAAACAAAACACAAACAAAAAAGAATCAAACAAGAAACAAACAAGAAAAAAAATGAAAAGAACATTAGCAAGTCTATTGACTCTATTGACCCTATCCGGTCTATCAGTATTCACCTCCTGCCAAAAGGAGACCACAGGCGACGGCACGCAGTTCCGCGCCACCATGGAGGGCTGCACAGCCCGCGACAGCAAGACCACCCTCGACGAAACATTTCTCTACCTCAACTGGGTTGAGGGCGACCAAGTGGCCATCTACGGCACGGCCGGCCGCGGCCTCTATGCGGCCACACCCCAAACCCCTGCCACCACAGCCGTGTTCGACAACGTGAGCGGAACGACCGGCGACGGTCCCTTCCGCGCCTTCTACCCCGCCTCGCTGACCACTGACGGCGCATCCGTCACCCTGCCCGCCACGCAGACCTACGAGGTGAACTCCATCCACGAGTTCCCAATGTATGCCCAAAGCGCCACCAACCAGCTGGCTTTCAAAAACCTCTGCGGCGCACTTCGGCTGATTCTCGTTGAGGCCAACACCAACATCACCAGCATCTCCATCACGGCCAATACTGCTATTTGTGGCGACTACGCCGTCAGCCATGTGGACGATGTGCCTTACCTCAGCTACACCGGCAACGGCTCGAACACCGTCACCATGAATTTCTCCACGCCCCTGTCCATAGGCGATACTGGCAGATACTTCTACTTTGCCCTGCCCGCCTTCGACTCGCTTAAGAGCATCACCATCACCACCGACGACGGCCGCTATTGTACCAAGACCGTGAAGAGCAACGTTTGCATCAACGTACAGCGCAGCGAGATGACCACAATCGTGTTCTTGGACAACGACATGGACTTTGTCGAGCCGCTGCCTGAAGGGGCTTTACCCGGACTGTTCTCGGTTAGCGCCACCCAGCAGGTGCGCTTCTCGAAGGGCAACCTGCAGTACCAGGCCAGCACCGACACTTGGCGCTTTGCTGAAAATCAGTGGGACTATGTCGGCAATGAGTCGATGGGTACTGTCTACGAAAACGGGGTGAAAAGCGACAATGCTTTGATTGGTGCTACATATAACGGTTGGATAGACCTCTTCGGATGGGGAACAGGTAACAACCCCACCTTGACTTCCACCGACAACAGTGACTACATCACATCTGTGGACTGGGGCGTGAACGCAATCAGCAACGGTGGCAGTGAACCCAACACATGGCATACATTGAGCATAGACGAATGGGATTACCTCTTTCACACTCGCGCCAATGCTCCCGCAAAGATTGCAAGCGGTAGTGTCAATGGTGTACACGGCCTGATACTACTGCCGGACAGCTGGACATTGCCCGAAAACTGCACATTCAACGCTGGTTTTTCCCGGAGGAATTGGACGCTTAACACTTATTCCCTCACTGAATGGGCGGCAATGGAGGATGCTGGAGCCATCTTCCTACCCGCTTCGGGCAGACGCTGGGGGACATCCATCTCTTGGGTGGGAGGCGGCGGATACCAATGGGCTTCCAGTCAATGTTACATAGTTTTCTATTTCGACTATACTCTCCTCCAAGGCAGTGGTGTTAATTCTAACGGCTTTTCAGTACGTTTAGTTCGGAATAACAATTAAAACATCGGCCATGAACAAAAAGCGAACATTATTTGTCTATGCAGTGTCAAGCATGTTGGCTCTTATTGGGTTGCAGTCATGCAATAAGTGCGAGTGCGAGCCCTGTGGAGACAGTGGAGTAGACACGACACCCGAATCCGCATTGACAGTGACATACTGCGCGACAAAGGATTTGATTGACGGAGTGTCGCCCGTAGTGAGACTGCGTATGAACGGCGTGGAGACTGTGCAGACTCTAAGTCTGGCAGACTTCGCCAAAGCAGACAGTGCATGGATGGAGTATGTACTGAAGCTTCCGTTTGAGGGAGACTCGAACCGGATGGAGATGGCAATCACATACGTCAGGAACGACAGTATCCCCAATAAAGGGAGATTCTCTCTTGGCCGCAAAATAACAGCTCAATGCAGAGGCAGAAGAACAAACCAGTCCTCCAGCACTGCGAATGGCTCAGGACAGCAGTCCTATACTGCCGCACTGGATGCCATTGCAGCCAACGGAAAAGACAGCCTTGTGTTTAGTCAAAATGGCAGTGACGTTACAATCAATACGTTTTTTAGATAATGTCACGACTATAATCATTCGACACCATCTACAATCCGATTAATCTTTTCGGATGATGGGGCTGGTACTTGTCTTGCCAGCCCCTTTGTTTTTCCAGCTGCGTAGGATTATGCAATCCTGCACTACAGGACACCGCCACAGCATCCATCTATCAGGCAGCACAGCATCCCTCGCCAAAAGGCAGGGGATTTTTCTATGCACCTACGCTTGGCCTGGCTGTCACTTTTTAGAAGTTTTGCAGTGGCTGTGCAATAAAACGCGGAGAACTCCGTTATATTTGACTAAAATAATAAAGCACGCAGTTTTGAGAATCCATTAATATCTTTTCGCTCATGAAAAAAATATACTTTATCACACTCTTGCTGTGCTTCAGCCTTGCCGCGACAGCACAGGAGTTCGACGCCGTATGCAGCACGGGACAGACACTGCACTACACCGTCACATCTACCTCCCCTCAGCGCAATGTTTCTGTTTCTTGCCCCGCATCAGAGATTGCACAGATGACTGGCACTTTGGAGATTCCTTCGTCAGTCACTTATGAAGGAAACACCTATACGGTTACAGCATTGGGACAATTTGCTTTTAATGGCTGCAATCGTTTGACCCAAGTTGTCTTCCCCAACACTGTTGACTCCATCAATGACCACGCTTTCTACGAGTGCACAGGGCTGACATCGCTGTCGCTGCCCTCCTCTGTTTCTTACATCGGAGACTATGCTTTCGCAAAATGCAGCGGTCTTACCGACACGCTCGTCATTCCCGACAATGTGACATTCATTGGCAACAGCGCGTTCTTCAAATGTTCAAGGATTACAGCACTGAGGCTGTCCAATTCCATATCGTCAATCGAGGACTTTACCTTCAGCGGATGCACGTCGCTTTCGGAGCCCCTCATCATCCCCGACAATGTGAGAATCATTGGAACCGAGGCCTTCTTTCAATGCAACCACCTCAGTAGAGTCACCCTCTCGCAATCCCTCACACGTATTAAAACAGGGGCTTTTGAAGGCTGCGTCTCCCTATCGGGAACACTCATCATTCCCGACTCGGTAAGTAATATCGGTGAACAGGCTTTCTACAACTGCCGCCAACTGTCCGGCATTCATTTCGGCCGGTCCCTCTCCACCATCGACAATACTGCTTTTGGCGGGTGCCGCTCCATTGTCCGGCTTGAAATCCCAAACACGGTTTCCAACATCGGCCCGTTGGCTTTCATTGATTGCTCCAGCCTCACACGACTGACCCTCCCTCGCACCCTCACGCACGTTGGACAATCGGCCTTCTGCGGCTGCCCTCACCTCGCAAGGATCACCTGCTACTCCAACACTCCACCTGCACTGGACGACATTGTTTTCGACACTTTCTCGGCAAATATCGTCGTATATGTGCCCTGCGGGAGCGTGGAAAGCTACACGTCGGACAACGGTTGGGGCATTTTCTCCAACTATGCCGAGACCTACAATATCTCCGTCGTGGTACAGAGCATTGACGAGAACATGGGCAGCGTTGACATTACAGAATATCCATCCTGTGAGAACCTCTTCGTTTCGTTCAATGCCACTCCCAAACGGGGATACTTTTTCACCCACTGGAACGACGGTGATACCAATTCTACACGAACCGAGGCTGTCTCCGAAGATGTCATATACACGGCCTATTTCGAAAGAGATTCCACCACCCCCGTCGACCCTATCGGGATAGACGATATCAAGCCTTCAGAGCCCCTCATAACTGCCCAACAAGGCTCAATCATCATACAGCATGATCGGCCTTTCTACGCCGAGGTCTACGACGTGATGGGAAGAAACCTCTACCGCTCATCTCAAACAAGCCAAGCCATTGTCCGCGTACCCGCAACAGGAATCTACATAGTACGAACAGACAACAAGTATTCCCACAAAATCTGGGTACAGAAATAGCAAACAAGTCGTATTATTTGTGAAGAGGTGCCGACCACAGCGTCGGCACCTCTTCCTTTTGGCTTATAATAATATGTGACTCACCGTTCGCATACAGAACCCAGATTCTATAAAATCAGAAAGAATAAAGTTCCTGATAAAAAGGTAAATGACTATCCGCATCATTCCGAATAGGCCTCGGAGAGGCTTTATCCTATTAACCCCAGACAAGAAAATCTCCGATTTTCGCAGTCTGGGGCTAAGACAGCTATACCATTCGGCGTCCCGGAGGGACGCGACTTTAACACTTCGGTTCCTTGCGGATAATCGTT
>JAFVCA010000006.1 GCA_017479705.1 Bacteroidales bacterium | reverse complement strand
CTTGAAGAATTTACCGAATTTATCGGATTCCCCAACAAGGAACTTGTACAGAAATTCCTCTCTGACAAAGACTTACTTGTGAAAATCCGAAACTCTAACTGTCTCAGGCTGTGCGGCTGATTTTACTTGTCAAACTTTAGTAGATAATTGTCCCCGGTGTTCTTCCCATAGCTCTGACTCTATTTTGTTCTTCTCATCATCTATGGCTTCCCTTATCTGAGGAGTGTCTTTGACAATAAGATAGAATTTTCCTCCAGAAGAGTACACTTGTTGAGAGAAACTATTGGATACTTCGGGGATGCCCTCAATTCTCTTTTGAACATTCTTTATTATGTCGTCCAAATATTGAGAACGACCTTTGAGACTAACCGCTGCTTTCTTTGATGTAATGTTATATAAGAACTTTTGGATTCCAGATAGGTCTCCACCTACAAAAAGAAGGGCTTGGTTGATAGGTAGTTTATTATCCATAATTTATTATTTTTCTTTTTTCATTACTATTGTCCCATGACCGGTGCTGGCACCTTTGCCGAGGCCTATGTGGTTAGGGAGGGATATGTTGCTTTTGAATTCCCCGTTGAGGCTTAGGTAGGGTAGTTGTTTATAGTGCGTCACTTGGGGTTCTTCGGTCTGTAGTATTTTGCAGGCTATCTCGCCTTCAACAGTGATGCCTAACCCTTTGCATGCAGAGAGGATGTTGCCGATGAGTATCTTCTCTAACATCTGTGTGCGCTCGACTATACCTTCCAGTTCCGTGTATTTCTGGTGGTTATCTGGATTTAGTGGTAACCAGTTGCGGAGATGGTAAGTGAAGGATTCGTTCCAGACTTGTACTAATGTACGGTGGGGTATGATGGATTCAATCTCGAAGGTGGTGGCGGGCTTGTTGCCCAGCTTTAAGGAGAAGTTGCTGTTTCGGAAAAAAGCTCCTATCTCCTCCACGCCTTGGCCGATGCAGACTATGGCAGCTTGCCCATTGATGCGTTTGTATTGGATTAAGGGATACTTATAGCGGAACCCATTCCCGACGTGGTTGTGGAACAGCTGACTGCAATTCTCACCTACCGCTTCCATGATGGCACCTCTGAAATAGGGGATTTCCCATTGAAGGATTTTATTCCTGAATCTGATTATTAGTGTGTTAATGTGTCTGCTGAGCATTATTTCCTTTATTGTTGATTTTGCAAAATTACGTAATATTCCTTATGTTTCCAAATTTTTTTTTCATTCTTTATGACTAATGCTGGTTTTTTTCTTGTTTCATGAACGTGGAGACTTGTTGGTCTAATTGATACAGATGGTTGTTGTACAGTGATATGAGTGGTTCTGTTGGCCATTATTTGGGTTTCATTTCTTTTTGCGAGTGTTGTGTATGTCTTTCAATTGGAACTCAAAAAGAGTTTTTTTTCGGATTCGCCCTTACAGAACGTGAAAAAAGCACTAACTTCCGGTAGGCGATGACAACAGCTATATATCTGCCTTTTCTTGGCTATAATTTGAAGTCCTTTTTGATGATAAGTGAACTTGTTGGTGTGTATTCCACTACTTGCTTATCAAAGAGTCAAAGGCTCTTTCCCGTAGTGATATTCTTTTCAAAGCCGTATATTAGTATATATTGGTGAGCTGGTACAGGATGGTGCTGGTTGGCGTTTTGGGGTGTAGAAATATGTGTATCTTTGCAGGTGTTTTCGTGGTGGGGTTTGATTCCCCACCAGAAGAGAGTTGTTTGACTTATTGGTTTTTGGATATTGGCTATATGGGTGGGTTCTATAAATTCTGCATATATGTCGCGTCCCTGCGGGACGCAGTTCTCTGATGCCTGTGTGCCACGGCACTGCGCCTTCGGCTTGTACCGTATTATTAATAGTCTCACCTCTTTGGGGTGATTTATAGCCGTCCTCCAAAATTGTTGCTCCTCATTGTCCATTTTTTTGATATATGGAGAATTGTCGCCTAAAAGGGTTCTCTGTTTTCGTCGGTTTGCACATGGTATGATGGTCACATGGTCATTATTATCTGTTGCAAGGTTACTTCCCAATGTGTGATATTGAAATTCGACGCCAAATAGTAGCTGATGTCACTTTTTTAACCTGTAGTGGCTCTAATGGCTTTGGAAACAAAAAATAATATGTAACTTTGCAAATGGTAGAATAATAATAAATGCGTATTAATACAATGAGAAAGAGTTGCTTATTTATGGTATTGGGTACCCTGATGGCTTGTTTGGGCGCAAAGGGACAGGGTGTATGTCCTTCGGGATATGGATGGTTGGACACTATTGTGTTGAGCGGTGTCGGCAATTCGACATACGTGCCGTTGGGGACGTTGTCGAATTCGTCGCATTATTACCACACGTTGTGGACGGTGTATACGCGCGAAGAGATTGAGGAGGTGGGCATCTACCCCGGAAGCAAGATAAAGGAGGTGGGCTGGCAATATATGTCAACGACCGGGTACGGCGCACCTGAGTTGAATATTTATATGAAGGAGGTGCCTGTGCGGTCGGTGGAGGCTGCGACGGACAGCATACCGTTGGACAGCATGACGCTGGTGTATACCAGCAAGGGTTCAGGGGCGGTGACTTTCCTATACGGCTGGAATTACATCCAGCTCGATACGGTGTTTGAGTATAGCGGGCATGGACACTTGATGATTGCCGTGCAGCGCAATGGAGGGGCAGGAGGCATTGCGGGCCGCACGTTCCGTGCCGCAAGCGGCAAATCGGTGTCGCGCTACAAGAGCCAGTTCGGTACTGCCTATCTCAGCGATATGCGGACAGGGAACGGCCGGGCGGCATTGGCATTGAGGGCCTGCGCAGGGCCGGATGTGTGTCCGCGCCCTGAGGTGCAGTTCACGGCTACGGAGAACAGCATTACCGTCCATCTGGGCGAGCATGACAGTCTGTACCATGTGGTGTTGGGTTCGGTGGGTTTCCAGCCCGACACTGTGGGAATGTTCTCGCCGCGCAGCTGGTTGGCGTGGGACGACACGGTGCGGTACGACATGTTGAACTCCCACACGAAATATGATATCTACGTGCGCCAGCGGTGCGGTGACTACTACTCGCTGTGGTCGGGGCCACATACTATCAGCACTTTTTGTGGAGTGCAGCCGTTACCTTATAATTTCCATGCAGCGACGAATGTATATGAGCTGGACTCGTGCTGGATGCTGTACAATGCTGTTGGAATAAGTGCGGGTATTGAACCCAGGACGCTGAGCCAGGATGAGTTGGACTCTGGGGTGGTGGTCACTGCGGTGGCTGTGCTGCCAAGGCTTGACGCTCCGATAAACCGACTGAACTTCACCTATGGTGGCAGGTTGGGCTTGATTGAATTGGGGGTGATGACAGATGCATACGACACGTCGACATTTATTTCATACGATACATTGGACCTCTCGGACTGGGGGGTGGAGACGGATTTCAGCCGCTACCACGGCCCCGAGGGGAGAGTGGCGGTGAGGTGGCACAGAGCAACGAATGGCAGTGTTGGACGGTTGTCCAACGTGACGGTGGACACGGTGCCGGGATGTTATGCGCCGTATCAAGTTATGGTGGATAGTGTGGTGGACACGACGGCTTATGTGTCATGGCGCAACCGTGTGCAGGATACAGTGCAGTGGGTAGTGTCATATTCCACGCATCCCACGGATAGCAGACTGTACACAACTGTTGTGACAGACACGACGACATTGCAGATTGACAGTTTGCTGCCAAGACGCTATTATTATTTGCATGTCAGGACTATGTGTGAAGATTCGGTGATGAGTGGCTATGCCCGAAACACGCTGAAGTTCCTTACGGAGTGCCGACCCATAGACCGGTTGCCCTACCGTATGGATGCCACCATGAAGAAGTACACATCAGGCGAGATGCCGTGCTGGACAGAGGTGACGGACACGGCGACGAACCTGAAGTATTTTATCTCACCACGTTTTGACACAACGGCAGTGAGGATGGACCAGTTGAAGTTGACGGTGGACTATGGCTACACCCATGCCGCGATGTTGAGGGTGGGGCTGATGGACGATGCCTCGGATTTGACATCCTTTGTCCCCTTCGATTCACTGGAGACGGTGGCGTGGCGCAATGTCTTCTATAATAATGTGCGGTATGGTTGCCATATAGCATTCTGTGTGTCAAATAATGCTGTGTTCAGATTGGACACGCTGATTGTGGAGCACAATGCGGTACACCCCGTGGCAGATTTGCACAGGACGGCTTGCACGCCCACCTCTATAACGATGGATTGGACTGAGCAGGGGCAAGCCACAGAATGGTTGGTGCGCTGCTACAGCGAGGAGGATGGAGTGGAAACGGCCTTTGTCGCCACCTCAAAACCTGCAACCATCAGTGGCTTGCAGCCATACTCGGCATTGGATTTAAACACATATAATATTTCTGTGTGTGCTATACATGGCGGCGACACCAGCTTGCCTGTACAGGGCAGATTCAGCACTGCCCCCGACGAGCATCACACAGCGTTGAGAATTGAGACTGATACCTTGGGCAGTGCAACCAGCACCTATCAGCCTTTCAACAGGACAAACAAACACACCTGGACACAGATACTTTACCCTATGACGGAATATGGCACGGCTGGTTGGATAGACACTGTGTGGTTCCACTCCAGCAGTAGGATTAACTTGAATGTGGATCAAGACACTTCGGTGACGCTGTATATGGGTATCAGCGATTTTGACCATGCTGAGGGTCCCTATGACTGGGTGCCGGAGGAGCGTCTGCACCGGGTTTGGCACGGACGTACTCTTACGGCGGACTCTAACAATATGTGGGTGCCGATAGTGCTTGACACGGCATTCTACTATGATGGCCAGGGTGCTCTGGCACTGGTGTTCAGTCGCAGTTTCCATCAACAGTATTACAGCTTCGACAGTTATCACTATAGCTATAAGCAGCAGGGAGTGGTGATGTATCGCGCTGGTGCCGACACCACCTTTGCCCAGTACCCCAGCACCATAGGCAGCCGCAATGGCACCTTATATCCTAATTTGCCCGTGGCACGCTTTTCGTTCTACACAAGCGATTGTCACAATGTGGACAGCTTGCGGGTGGTCTCGACCAGTTTTGACAGTGTGACCCTGGCATGGCATGCGCAGGGCGACGAGCAGCAGTGGCAGGTGGTTTACTGGGCCGAGGACGGCTACCGCGACTCGGTGATGGTGTCCGGTGCACCGCAGACCACCATCACTTCCCTGTTCGGAAGCCAGAAGTACTGGTTCCGCGTGCGGCCGGTGTGCGACACGGCAGACACAGGCCTGTTCTATGGATTGGATTCGTGCCATGTGGTGTCATGCCCACAGCCGGACAACTTGAGTGTGATGACCGTGGGCGACAGCTCGGCCACACTTGTGTGGGACGGTATGTCCGCCACGCAGCAGGGTCAGATTGTGGTATATGCAGCGGACGGCTCGTGGGGTGACACGATGGCTGTGACAGGCACTCAGACTACCCTTTCGGGACTGTTGCCCCGCACATACTACGTTGCGAAAGTGCAGGGAGTCTGCGGGACGGTCGACACGAGCGCCTACTCACCCACACTGACATTCCGGACAACAGGCACAGGCATCATGTACCACCTGGCTCAGGTGGGCAAACTCAACGCTCCGCACATCAGTGGACCGGCCCCGATAGAGGTGTTCTGGAAGCACGGATGGAGCCAGACAATATACGAGGCCGACTCGATAGGGACGTATGGCTATATCGACACGTTGTGGTACTATGCCGAGCAGGTGGGCACCGAGGCCTTCGACACCAGTGTCACCATCTTTATGGGCCACACCCCGCTGGCTTCGCACCCCTCAGACTCGGCATGGCTACAGGCCTCAGATCTTACCCAGGTGTACCACAGCTCCTCGGTGCTTCCTTCCGACACGGGATGGTTTCCCATCGTGCTGAATCCCCCCTTCGAGTATAACGGCAGGGACAATCTGGCTGTTGCCATCTCTTATCAAGCTACGAACTGGACCGTTGACTGGAAGTTTGCCTACTATAGCAATATGCCTTACTACTACCTCCGCAGGGGTCACGACAGCGATGCGAGCTATAGTTCACATCCCGGCACTATCCCTGGCAACCGCGCCCCTATCATGCCCATAGCCCGCTTCTCGATGGCTGTGGATACCATTGCACCGCCATTCTGTCTGCCGACGCACAATCTGCATGTTGAGGCTGATTCGACGGGAGCGGAGTCTCTTGTATGGGGTCACTACCCTGCCGACTCGTTGTACCAGTGCAGCTATTGGTCGTTGGACGGGACGGACGGCGGCCAGTATATTACCAATCTGACCACGATGCCGCTATCTCGACTACTGCCCCGGAAAGTATACCAAATAGAGGTGCAGACGCTGTGCAGTACCGGCGAACTGACAGAGGGCGTGATGGGGTTTTATGCCACACCTTGCAGCAAGATTAATGAGCTGCCCTTTGCTGATGGATTCGAGAATGCTGGGTGGGACTACTTGCATGTGCCACACTGTTGGCAGTTGCTTGACGATGGAGATCTTTCGTCCAGACTGTCGGAAACCAATCCCCGTACGGGCGGTTATTGTTTGAGACTTTATGCCGACTCGGCAAGCAGCCCTCTTGCCGTGCTGCCTGAGGTGGACACCACCCAGATTGATTTGGGCTCGGTGCTGCTCTCCCTCTGGGCAGTCAGGACAGATGGGGCAGATGGAAGCTTGGTTGTTGGCACCGTTATTACCAGCGGAGGTTCTCCGTCGGACGACGATACCATCACCTTCACGCCATTGGATACCGTGGCAGTGACTGACGAATATGCTCGTTACTTGATTCCTTTCACACACTATGAGATGCCAGCCGAGGGCCATAGTTTTATTGCCATAAAAGCTCTTGGCTCTTCGGGCAACATCCTCCGTATTGATGATGTGGAGTTGTCAGCCATCCCTGCGCCAGAGGCTGTCGTTGTGGAGTCTGTACTTGCACATGAGGCTGTGTTGAGTATTGTGGATAGCAATGTGCCATTGGGTTATAGCGTCTTGGTGAGTAGTTGGGACTTGGATGATTCTCTCTTCTTTGTGAATGATGTTAGTCAGTTTACGATGCAGGGATTGCAGCCGGCAACAACCTATTGTGTGTGGGTGAGAAGTGAGTTTGATGGCTATCACAGCCGTTGGACGGGACCTACCTGTTTGACCACACTGGATGAGATTCACTATTACACAGCGCGTGGTGTGAGCGACAACCCGCAGTGGGGTGAGGTGGAGTGGCAGTGCGTGGAAGGTTGTGACAGCTTAGCTTTGGAAGGACTTTATGCGGAGGGTTGTGTGATAGTATTTGAGGCAAGACCCTTCGGTGACCGCGTGCGCTTTGCCAATTGGAATGATGGTAACGGTGATAATCCGCGCCGTGTGGTTCTCACACAAGATACCGTACTGACAGCTCACTTTGAAGAGATAATTGGAATTGATGATGTTGCCGACCAAGGTGTGACCGTCTGGCCTAATCCTGCTTCAGGAATAGCAATGGTGGGAAGCCGTTCTTTGGTGAAGAGTATTGAGTGCATGGATGCAGCTGGACGTTGTGTGGCACAGTACATTCCCTATAGTTTGGAATACAAGATTGATGTGAGTGGCTGGCAGACGGGTATGTATTATATCAAGGTGATTACAGAGGAGGGTTGCTCGGTCCTGAAATTAGCAGTGAGAACTGCAAAATGAGCCCATTGACAGTACTGGAATCACAAAAATGCAGCGGGCGGAGCCGTTTGGCTCCGCCCGCTTTTAGTATGTACAAGAGGTTAGTGGATGACAACCTCATGTGTCTGGCCGTCGTCGACAAGGTTGATGACATTGGACGAGGCAGAGGGCGATTCGGCGCGTTGGTAGCGGATGATGTAGAGCGCACTGCCGTAGCGGTAGCGAATGGTGAACTCCTGCCACTCGGTGGGTACGCGGGGATCGAGGGTGAGTTGGCTGCCTTGTTTGCGGAAGCCGAGGATGTTTTCGATGCCAGTTTTGTAGGCCCAAGAGGCGGAGCCGGTGTACCATGTCCAGCCGCCACGACCGGGATGTTGCGGATTGCTGTAGATGTCCGCTGCAATGCAGAAGGGCTCCACTTTGTATTTGAGGACATCGGCAAGCGTCTGCGTGCGGTGGATGGGGTTGATGAGGGAGTAGAGGAAGTAGGCCATGTCATAGCGTCCTTCTTTGAGCTGAGCCATGATGTACCACATGGCACCATGTGTGTACTGGCCACCGTTTTCGCGTACACCCACGGGGTAGTTCATGATGTAGCCTGGTGAGGGTTGCGAGTGTTGGAATGCGGGCGTGAGCAGTTGGATAATTTCGTGCTCACGGTTGACGAGGCGGTTGTCAGTCTCGCGCATGATGGTTTCCTTCTGTGCAGGTGTGGCCACGTCGGTGAGGATGCTCCAAGCCTGGGTGATGAGGTCGATTTGGCATTCGGTGTTGTTGCGGCTGCCCATGGGGTCGCCGTTGTCGTAGTAGGCACGGAGGAACCAGGCTCCGTCCCATGCGTTGTCCTGTATGGACTGGACAAGCTGAGTGTGGAAGCGGGACAGCTCCTCGCAGTAGGAAAGGTCGGCACCGGGTGTGCGCTGGGTGATTTCTTGCATCTTGGGCAGAAGGTCGGCAAGGAAGAGTGCCACCCAGACGCTCTCGCCTTTGCCTTCGACACCCACACGGCTCATACCGTCGTTCCAGTCGCCGCAGCCCATGAGGGGTAACCCATGGATGCCGATGCGGTGCATGGCGCGATTGATGGAGCGGCGCAGATGCTCATAAAGCGTGGCATACTCGAAGTTGGAGTTGTCTGGACCGTCGGGGAGGGCGTAGTTGATGCAGCGCTCGGCTTCACCGGGTCCGAGTTGGTCGGACTGGCAGAAGGCTATGCGTTGGGTGAGGATGCTTTCGTCGCCAGTGACACGCAGGTACTGATAGGTGACAAAGACAAGCCACAGGTAGTCGTCGCTGAAAGTGGTGCGGGCACCAAGGTGCATGCTCTCATGCCACCAGTGAAGTACGTCGCCTTCGGCGAACTGGTGTGCAGCATGGTCGAGGATTTGGCGGCGTGCATAGTCGGGGTCGCTGTAGAGGATGCTCATAACGTCCTGCAGCTGGTCGCGGAAACCGGTGGCACCGCCAACTTGGTAGAATCCGGCACGGGCAAAGAGGCGTGCAGAGTAGACTTGGTAGAGGTACCAGTGGTTGAGCATGTGGTTGAAGGAGCGGTCCGGGGTTTCCACTTGGATATTGCTGAGGCGGTCGTCCCAACGGTTGGTTACAAGGCGGAACTCCTGGTTGATGTTGTCGATGGTGAAGTTGCAAGCGGGTGCCTCTTCGCGGCTGTGGAGGGAGATAATGAATGCCACCTCACTCTCAGTCTCGGCAGGGATGGTGAATTTGATACCAAGGCGTTTGCGGTTGGGGTAGTCAAGGCTGTAGTCGAGGGTTCCGTGAGTCTTGTTGTCAGAGATGGCGTTGAGCTGAAGAATCTGGTCATTGTAGATGGGGTGGTACACGTTGCGCGTGAGGATGCTGCCAGTGGCCTCGTCCCACACGGAGTGGAGGTAGCGTGCGGTCTGCTCTTCGCACATGCCGAGGACGAGCTTGTAGACCATGTCGAGTTGCAAGGGGAGGGGTTCGGAAGTTTTGTTGTGTACGCGAATCTGGTAGTAGCGTTCCATGCGTTCAAGGGCAACGAAGGTGCGAACCTTTACTTCCATGTTGTCGTAGTCGGCATCGAAAGCGGAGTAGCCCTGGCTGTGGCGCGCTGTGGCGGGGACAAACTGCTGCTTGTTGATGAGGAGCATCTCGCTGGCGTTGTCGCGGACGATGTCGTTGCTCCAGCCGGTGAGTTTGAATTGTTGGGCATTGTGGGCAAAGGTGAATCCGGCCATGGTGGAGCTCACCACGCAGCCGAAGCGCGGATTGGAGATGACGTTGACCCACGGCATGGGCGTGTTGGTATTGGTGACCACGTAGTCGCGCCCGTTGTTGTCGAAGCCGCCGTATTGATTGTAGTATTCAAGGCTGCTCCACACGCGGAATTGTTTGCTGGTTTGGAGCAGCGGGTATTCGATTTTGTCTTGATAGTGGAGGTTGACGGCTTCGAGGTTGTGGAGCTGTTGCTCAATGGTGAGGCCCTCGCGGGTGTTGAAGCTGAGGCGTGCAACGGTACGGAGCAATGTGCGCTCGGCATCAGTTATTTCGTCACCGTTGAGTACGTATACATGACCGGCTTCTGAGTGCGAGGCCCAGAGGTGTTCGGTGTTGGCCATGTTGCGGATGAAGTGGGTGAGGCCGTCGCGGTCCTTGTTGCCCTCGTTGGCACCGGCATTCGGGCTGCTCTTCACGTCGTTGATGATGACAAGGTCAAGCAACAAGCCATGGACCTTGAAATATTCGAAGGCGCGAAGCAGCTCCTTGGCAAAACCAGAGCGGTCGGCACGGTCTATTTCGAGCAGCAGGATGGCAAGGTCGCCACTGATGCCGAAACGCCACAGGCCACTCTGCGAGAGGGTGTTCTCCGCCAAGATAGCCTGGCGGTTGTTGCCGAGGGTGGCTGTCTGGGCCATGTATTTGGAGATGTTGTTGTAGAGCCGCATTTGTGCCCCCTTGAGTAGGGACATGCTGTTGCGCATGTTGTTGAATACTGAGGAGGTTTTGAAAGCATGCTCTATATCCACAGGGCTTTGATATTGCTCGGTGAGTTGCAGCAGATGCTCGCGGGCTTTGGCAAAGCCAGTGATGATGAAGGCGAAACTCTGTTTGCCGGCAGCGACGTGGATTCTGCGGCGCATGCTCATGATGGGGTCGAGCGTAGTGCCGACGGTGCCCGTCAGGGTGCGGTGACTCTCAATGATGTCGGCATGGCGCAGACTGCCTCCACGGCCTAAGAACTTGAGTCGTGAAGTCTCGTACTCTATAAGTGACGACCAGTCGCTCTTTTCCGTGGCATCGGCGTTCTCAATGGCCCAAAGTTTGTGGAGCATGAATTGCTGGCTCTCGTTGGCAGCGGGACGGCTGAAGATAAGGGCTTCGTGCTCTTGGTCGTATTCGCTGTGAATCTTCATGCCGTTGAAGACACGGTGATTCTCGTCCTCAATGCCGGGGGCAAGCACCACCTCGCCGTACGTGGTAATCTCAAGGTCTATGTCGGAATCCGTGTTGTTGGTGAAGGTGAACCGTCTTATCTCTGCCGAGCGATCTTTCAACACTGTGACCTCTGTCTTGGTCTCAATGCCGTCGTCAATGCGGGTGTAGCAGATCTTGTCGCTGGCGAAACTGACGTGGTAGTTTTCCGGCATAATATCGAGCGGAGAGTAGGTGGCACTCCACAACTTGTCGTTTTTAAGGTTGCGGATATAGAGGTACGTGCCATAATGGTCGGCACTGATTTTGCGGTAGCGGTTGAGCATGATGTCGCGGAAGCGGGAGAATCCGGAACCGCGGTCGTTGAGCAATACGGTGTATTGCCCATTGCTGATGACGCCAATTTCCGGCACGTTGGCAATGGTGTCGTAGTCGCGGGCGTCGCTCTCCGTTTGCACCTTCGAGTACTGGTAGCGTTTGTACTGTGTCACCTTCAGGTCTATGTACGGTTTCACCTGTGCTTTCTCTTTCAGCAGGGTCTCCATACTTTGCATCGTCGGCTCCTGCATGAAATAGTGTTGCAGACAGTGGTCGGCCAGGTAGTTTGTCAGGCTGGCCAGTATCATGCCTTGGTGGTGGGCATAGTGGGCCTGCACTGCCACGTGGTCCTCCTCGTCATAGCTCTCGAACAGGCCGAAGCTGCCCAAGGCACCCTCCACGCGGTGTGGCGAGGAGTACATGCCCAGAGCCTTGAACCGTTGCAGGTTGTCGTACACCGCGCGGTCGTCTATCCCGATGGTCATCAGCGAGCTGTAGGGCGAAATGACGATACGGTCCGGCGTGGTGTTCTGGAACTTGAGGTAGGGGACACCAAAGGCGTGGTATTTATAGTTCTGTGCGTCGTCGAGTTCGTTGTAGGCCGTCTCCGATATGCCCCAAGGCAGCACCTCCTTGCCCCGTTTCACCTGTTCGGCAAAAGCCTTCTGGGCCCGTATGGCAAAGCTGTAGGTCTCGTCCATGAGGGTGTGTTTGTAGGTGGGCAGGAAGATGAGGGGCATGAAGTATTCAAACAGGGTGCCGTACCACGAGGCCACACCCTTGAAGCCCTTGTACTGCACAAGCGTCTTGTCAAGGCAGAACCAGTGCTTGTACGGAGCATCGCCCTGGGCAATGGTCATAAAGCTGGTTAGTCGTGCTTCAGAGGCAAAGTTGTTGTAATGGTAGGGCAGCAGCGTGTAAGTGCTGTGGTCATAGCCAATGCTGAACACATCCAAATCGTGGTTATAGAGTTTGGAGAAGTCCGTCTGCGTAATGAGGTGTTGCACATTGTTCTTCAGGTTCTGTATGGTGTTCGCAGTGCGGGTCTCCATGTCGGGATTGCTTTCGATTGAGGTCAAGAATCCTTTCACCACATACAGGCAAGCCACAAAGTTGCCGCTGTCGCAAGTGGAGATGAAGTAGTTGGGCAGGGCTATCAGTTTCTTCACATGATACCAGTTGAACAAATGTCCGTTCCACTTCTCCAGCCGCGACACGGTGTCTATCACGTGCCCCAACCGTTCCACGGCCTCCTTGTTGGTGATGAAACCCAGCTTGGCGGCACTGACAATGGCCGTCATAGAGTATCCGATATTGGTCGGCGAAGTCTTGTAGTCCGTCTTCACCTCGCGGTTCAGCTGGTAGTTGTCCGGCATCAGCCAGTTGTTCTCTTCGTTCATCAGGCTGTCGAAGAAGTTCCATGTGTCCTTGGCCAGTTGGCGTATCTCGTCCGTCTCCTTTTCGGTGAGGGATTGCTTGTTTTGGGGGAATTTCTTGCCTAACCAGAACATCAGGAACGGTGCTCCGCACCATGTCACCACGCAGAAGAGCGTTGCTATAAGGTCGATGGTCGAGTCGCCTACTAGGATGAAGAGAAGCACCATGACGGCAGCCATCACATAGTTGAACCAGAACTTATTGATATAGTCGCCCAAGGTGCCCTTGGTGCTCTTGGCGGCCTCGTCGCTGGTCACCCAGTTCAGCAGGTTCTTGTGCGAGAACCACATGCGGTAGCATGCGCGCACTGCCGCGTCAGTGTACATCCACGCCTCTTTGGGCAGCAGCGCAAACTGCACAAGCGAGCGGTACACAATGACGTTGAATCCACGCATCAAGGTGGCGTAATAGTGATAGCGTTTGCCAAAGTTGGGCAGCTTGGTGACTTGTCCCAGAATGAAATAGACAATGGGGCTTGCCACAGCAGCCAGTGCCACCAACAGGAACCATGCCGAATGGACAGGGATGCATCCGCTGAATCCAACAAGCAATACCACAATCAGCGACAGGCTCAGCATTGAGCGGCGCAGATTGTCGAATATTTTCCACCGTCCAATGGTGTTCACCTGGTTTTTCACCTCGTCCCCGTGTTCGTTGCGCACCTTGTTGCGCAGCCAGCCAATGATTTGCCAGTCGCCGCGGGTCCAGCGGTGGTGGCGTTTGGCGTCGTCGATATAGTTTGAGGGATTGTCGTCAAACAGCTCCAAGTCGTTAATCAGGCCGCAGCGTATGTGGCAGCCTTCAATCAGGTCGTGGCTCAGAATCAAGTTCTCCGGGAATGTGCCTTTGAGCACCTTCTGGAACACCTTCAGGTCATAGATGCCCTTGCCGCAGAACGAGCCCTCGTTGAAGATGTCCTGATACAACTCAAACGACGCAGTGGTGTACACATCCAAGCCGCCTAATCCGGCAAAGAGCTGGGCATAGCGGCTCTTGTTGGTCACCTCCACATCCACGTTCACGCGGGGCTGCATGATGCCGTAGCCGGCATCCACCCTGCGCCCGTCGGCACTCAGTCGGGCACGGTTCAGCGGGTGGGCCATGGCTCCGATGAGCTTCTGTGCGGAGTAGAGCACCAACTCAGTATCCGTGTCAAGGGTGATAATAAATTGTATAGGGGGCACAGGGCCTTGCAGCCACTGGCTGATAGTCTCGCAACGGAACCGCTTGGCCTTCTCGGCCTCGGTGGTCTGACCCAGCACCAAGTCGTTAAAGTGCAGGATAGCCCCACGCTTGCGCTCGTGGCCCAACCAGCAGTTCTCCCCGTCGCTCCAGGCGCGGCGGCGGTAGACGAAGTTGAAGATATGGGCCCCGTATTTCTCGTTCAGCTCCCTCACCTTCTCCAATCCGGCTTCCACCACCTCGTTGTCCCACGGCATATCCTCCGTAGGCCCTGCTGCGGCATCGCCTATCAGGGTGTAGTATAGGTTCTGTGGGCGGCTCTCCAACCGTTGCCCGTCGCTGGCGCGGTTGATGTTGGACAGGTAATACACCTCTAACTGCTCCAGCAGCTCTATGGTCTTGGCCCTGTTCTTCAGGATGGTGGGCATGATGACCATCGTGGCGTACTCCTCCGGTATCAGTCCGTCCTTGAACTTTATCTTAAACGTGTTCTGCGGGCGGTGTATGCGGTACAGCAGTTGGTTGAAGAGGTCTATCACCACCTGGCTTAACGGCACCCACAGCAGCACCGTCAGCACCACCGTCAGCCACAGCGACCCGCTGAAGTTGGCCCAGTTGGCAAGCAGGAAACTGATGCCCACCGTCAGCAGCACCACAATCCACACATACAGGTGGGCGCGTAACTCCCACTTTTTGGGCGGGAACAGTTGCCAACCCACGTGCTCGCCACGTTCGTCGGCCCGCTCCACCAGCTCCTTCACCAAGTCGTACTCCTTCATCTTCCGTTTTCGGCACAGGTGCACTATCTTGGCGCGGTAGTCGTCCTTCGTGCGGTCGTACATCTCGTCGTACATACCCGCCTTCTCGCCTTTCAGCATCTTTTCGGAGAAACTCACGCTGTCTATCACCTCCGCTACGGGCAGCTTTGTCATCTTCTTCAGCGAGTTGAAGATGTTCATCATCAGCAGGTTCTCCTGTGCGGCCTCATCTAACCGCTCCATGTCCGCCTGCGACTTGTCCGTCAGTGAGTAGTGGTAGGCGTGCTTCTCCTCCATCTTCCGGCACAAGTCCGCCAGTTCCTTTATCAGCAGGGTTTTCACCATGGGCAGCATGGCGCACACCTCGGGGTAGGAGAGGTAGTCCTTCTGTTTCGACTGCAGTTGCGTCATGAAGCGGAACAGTAGCCCCTTGTCTATCTGGAAATGGCTTCGGTTCAGACAGTCGTATATCACCTCCGACAGCTGCTGCAGCCTTTTCCCCTCTATCCGGCGGAAATCCCGGCTTTTCAGGTCCACCTTCAGCACCTTCTCCTGCTCGCTAATCATGTAGAAATTGTCCAGCACCCACTCGTTGGTGCTGCCCACAAGCCGCTGCGACTTCGTTTCCTCCACCAGCAGCAGATAGTAGTGTGTTATCTCTTTTACGCTCTCTTTGAAAGTATTATACATATTTTTCATGCGCAGAAAAGTATTTGTTCGCCCTACAAAAATACGAAATAAAATCAAAACTGCAAAATTATTTTTAAGATTCTTTATGAATAATACTCTCCCCACGCCGCACCCACCTATATCCAATTGAAAAATGAAAATTGAAAATTGAAACGGGCTGCCAGTAAGGTAGTCACATTTCAATTTTCAATTTTCACCTTTCAATTTTCTGAGTGTGTTAATGTGTTGTGCTTGAATACGCAAATTTCAATTTTCACTTTTCAATATTATGACTTATCCGCATCATTCCGAAGAAGCCTCGTAGAGGCTTAATCTTATGGCTATAGTTTAACATGTGACTGATTTTCAAACAGCCTCGAAGAGGCTGAATCTCAATAACCCCACACAAGGAACGCAGTGTGGGGTCAACGAAATCCCCGATTCTCAGCGTCTCGGAGAGACGCTACATTGATTCTATAGGTAAAAAATCAGTCATACTCTATACTAGAGCGACTCACATTTCAATTTTCACATTTCAATTTTCTGAGTGTGTCAATGTGTGAGTCGTGTTTCACTTTTCACCTTTCAATTTAGATAAGGCGGTGCGCCGCTTTCACCTCGCAATGGCCAGTTTCTTCATTGCCGTTCCGGCCGGGGTGACAATCACCATCATGTAGGTGCCTTCCGGCAATCCGGCAAGGTTCAACTGTGTTGCCAGACCATGTGCGGGTTCGTCAAGCACCATGCGTCCCTTCATGTCGTAGAGGGTGACGTGTTGCAGCCCTACCGACGACAACACCTGCACCCTGTCGGTTGCGGGGTTGGGCATCAAGTAAGTGTACCTGTCGGCCAGGTTTTCAATCTTTTGTTCTTGCTGTTGCGTCCCGAATGAGAAGTTGATGGTGTCGCTCCAGTCGCTCCAGTTTCCTTTGGGTGTGCACTCGGCCCTGACGCGGGCGCCGTAGGTCACATTGCTGTCCAAATAGTCGACCACCTTGCTCGTAGTGTTGCAGCGGTATGTGGTCCACAATGAGGGGTCCCAATCGGCCTTGCCGACGGCCAGCTCGTATCGGTTGTGGAGCGAGTCGCCCTCCCAGGTGAACAGAACATGGTTGTCCCATATTGACGGCACTCTCAGCGATGTCACTTTGTGGCAAGGGATGCCGCTGTGCGGCGGCAGCCCCATGCCCGTGGTGTCGATGATGGGGAAGACGAATTGCCTACCAATTACTGGATGGTTATTGGTGCGTGGGTCGTCGGTGTTTAGGTGTGGTCCTACGCAGTCTTTGTTGAATATCCACTTATAGCCGCTTCCTTCATGATCCAATGACAAGGCGGCAGTGCCTGTGCCTTGCTTGTACAGGCTGTCGTATTCGGCAGTGCTGATATGATACAGGTTCGTGTCCGCGTAATATAGTGTGAAAGGATTGCAAGACGGTCTCCGACGGACCGCTACAAGGCTGTCATGGTCGTTATACACGGAGTCGTACTGTCTGGCATCGAAGGTGATGGCGACATAAAAGGAGTCCTGCGCTTCGTACGGCTTGTCGAAATACACCTCATAGACGGGGAAGAAACGGGTCGTAAAATAATGAGACACGGAGTTGTACCATTCACGTCTTCTTCCAGGGTAGGAATAGGTCCATCTTGTGGTATCCATGTAGTAGAATTCCTTTTCGCGCACCATGACCATCGAGTCATGTACATGTTTATAAATTTTTAGCGTTTCATACCAATGGTACCGGTTTGTGTCTGCATATTCTTCTCCATAGCCCTCGTCCATGTCACTCACACCAGCAGCAGCGGCAGCCCCAATTATTTTTACCGTGGTGTCGGTGTAGAATTTTGTGGCCTGTTCAAGCGCCGAGACCGCCGTATACAATAATCCAAATCCATCCATGACTTCTGGGGTACCCCATAAGGGGGGATGTTGGATGGAATCGAATGGGTCTGTCCATCCTTTAGGGTACATGTATGTGGGGTTGCGTCCGTATATAGTGTCCATCACCCTCGGCGTCTGAGCCGTCGCACCGAGGTATCCAAGCAGCATTGCTGCTATTATTAAACATTTCTTCATAAGGCTTGTATTTTTATGGTTTATAATTACTTTCTATGTTTTTGTGTCATTTCTTTTACTCACAAAGAGGATTTGATGTGTCGGGAAAGACTGTGTATGTGGATTGTAATTGAGACGTTTGTTTGCTATCGTGATCACGAGTGTATTCAAATGAAACGAACAGATAATCAACCCTCTTATAATCTGGTTTGGATATCGGAGTACAGACGAATGCATAGGTATTGCTGTAGTATGTAGATGTCAACCACTGGTTGGCCGGGTCGGTGCCGCAGGCAATATTATTCGAAATAGGATGAACGTATGCGTCTTGAGAATGTTGGATAATGTCAATGCTTGTATAGTGTAATTCTACATAGGGACTGCTGTAATAGTTGTTGATATGTAGTGACATACTGTTTAAATGGCCATCAGTAGGATTATCTGCATCATAAAGCATGAGAATATTATCATTATTATCATCGTATCGAATGTCTTTTACAAACCACCTACGATTTAGCCCTCCAGAGTATGGAAAGAAATAGTCCTTTGTACCCATAGGAATAGAATTTAAATCCACAACTTTTATAGTGGATCCATAAGTTATGTTTCCATCATCGAATCTGCTCATACATGCAATTGCAATCTGATCATCCTTCATGTGAGTACACCACACAGGATGCTCACCGTCACTTTGACCTAATACAGAAAAATTGTTCATAGGGCTCGCATAAGAATACATCGTTTGTGAAAGCGAGAAAGAATAAGTATATGTGTGCATAAAGATATCTGTCATTGTGGGCGATTTGAGGTAATGCTTCATATAGATTCCTGCACTACCATGTTTATGGCCCATAAATACTACATAATTGTCAGTGACAGCCACATCGTCAGGATAAAAAATGTTGGCAAGTTCACAGTATATGCAGTCGTGAGATTCGTAGGATATGCCCCAGGAAGTGGATGAATAAAACTTTCTTGCGTCAGCCATGACTCTTTTGATGGAGTCGGACGGAAACTTTAGGTCACAAACCATTACCACATGGAGGTCGTTAGAATTGTGATATACTTCAAGCCGCTTCGGATAGAAATATAAAGTGTCTGATGAATCTATATGAGGAGGTAATTGGACTCTATTCTCGACAACAGAGGAGGACGTTAAGTCTGTTATTGTAAAAAAACCAATAAAAGACATATTGTTGTCGTCCACACCACAAAAATATAGTGTATCCTTAACAACCTCCATGTCTTTAACCTTAATATCAGTGCGATAATATTTATAGCTCAAGGTTAAGTTATCTACCAAATAAAAATAGTATCCATGAGGGTTGGATTGAATGAAGATGATAGAATGGTCTTTATCCCAATTTCGAATAATGGACGTGTCACATTGAATCGAGTTTGGAAATGTTTTAATAATAGGTATCTGTGCATACGATTGGTTAAGGTAATAATTGGATATAAAAATACCCAAAATTAGGATGCTTTTTTTAAATAGCTCTTTCATGATTTTATAGGATTTTGTTGTTAATAATTTAATATGAATGTGTTATATATATTGCGTTTCAAATGTCGTTGTTGCAAATATACACTTTTTTTTCATTTTTTTTCAGGAGGGATGTTTTTTTTTCTCCCCTCGGTCTTCCGTCGTTCCGTAGCACTTTTTTGTCCATCATTTCTCTACTTGTTTTCCCTTCTTACAAGGGAGAACTGTGGAACAAGAATTTTTCACCGAAATGACAAGGAGCGAAGTTGCTCCCATCCTCCGAAGGGGGGAGGCCACGATGGCGTCGTGGAACCGACATGGGTGTCTACAACCCTTTACCCAACGGAAGAGACCGACCGCGGCAGCACCCCCCTTTAGAAAGGGGTCTGGGGTATGAAGAGGAGCAGGAAGAGGTAGTAGAGATAGTGGCATACCCCCGACCCCACTGAAGAGGGGAGGCCGCGGTGGCGGGTCGGGGCAGCCAGCCGAGCCACAACAGAGTATCCAACGGAAGAGGCCAACATACCCAATGTAGGAGGCCGACCGCGGCAGCACTCCCGCAGTGAAAAGGGGAGGGGTGCCCGCTGAATAAACACATTTAGTTTTTCATTTATTGAAAAAAAATGTGTATCTTTGCATCGGATTATAGTCTCTAAGAAAATGGAAAACTTCATAGTATCAGCGCGAAAGTATCGTCCGGCCACGTTCGACAGTGTCGTCGGGCAACAGCATATCACCACTACCCTGAAGAATGCCATCCGCACGGGGCAGCTGGCACAGGCATTCCTCTTTTGCGGCCCCCGCGGTGTGGGCAAGACCACCTGCGCCCGCATCCTGGCCAAGACCATCAACTGCACCAACCTCACCGCGGAGACGGAGGCGTGCGGCGAGTGCGAGAGCTGCCGCAGCTTTGCCGACGGCGGGTCGATGAACATCTTTGAGCTCGACGCAGCCTCGCACAACAGCGTCGAGGACATCCGCGAGCTGGTGCGGCAGGTGGGCATCCCGCCCCAGACAGGCCGCTACAAGGTCTACATCATCGACGAGGTCCACATGCTGTCGCAAGCGGCTTTCAACGCCTTCCTGAAGACCCTTGAGGAGCCGCCGGCCTATGCCAAGTTCATCCTCGCCACCACTGAGAAGCACAAAATCCTGCCCACCATCCTCTCCCGTTGCCAGGTGTTCGACTTCAAGCGCATACAGGCCGAGGACATCGTGGCGCACCTGCGCGGCATTGCCGAGAAGGAGGGTGTGAGCTACGAGGAGGAGTCGCTCCACATCATAGCCCGCAAGGCCGAGGGCGGTCTGCGCGACGCGCTCTCGACGTTCGACCAGCTGGTGAGCTTCACCCGTGGCAACCTGACCCGGCAGCTGTGCAATGAGAATCTGAACCTACTGGATGCGGACTACTATTTCCGCTTGGTGGACTATTTCCGCGCGGGCGACCTGTCCAACACCCTGCTCCTTTACCAGGAGGTGATAGAGAAGGGCTACGAGGGGCAGCACTTCATAACGGGGCTGAGCGAACACCTGCGCAACCTGATGGTGAGCATCGACCCCGCGACGCATAAGCTGATGGAGGTGAGCGACGCCCTGCGCGCCCGCTACGGCCAGCAGTCCGCGGCTTGCGGACTGGCGTTGCTGCTGCGCTGGTTGGACATATCGAGCGACTATGAGTACCGCTACAAGGAGGCGGGCAACAAGCGCCTGTTTATCGAGGTGGCCTTGATGAAGCTGGCCACGGCGGTGACGAACCCATAGATAGCAAGATCGCCCCAGGCGGAGCACGGGCAGCAAGAAGCTGCGGATGTGAAAAAGCCGTCCCCGACGGATGAGAAGGCACGCGGGGAGCAGCCGCAGGTGTCGGCGGCCGATGCCGACAGCGGCGCCCCGTCGGCATCGGTTGCACAGGCGGCAGAACCCCAACGCCCGGAGTCGGAACGGCCGGCGGCCGTGGGGAGGGTGCGCCGCGTGGGGGGCATCAGCATCAAACCCACCGAGCCTGTGGCTCCGGCCACGGTGGCTGCAATGGTGGCCGCTGAGCCACAGAAGGACCAGCCGCCGCTGACGCTCGACATGCTGAAGCCCTACTGGGAAAAGGCTTTGCAGCAGCTGCGCACGGAGCAACCCAAGCTGGCCGACACGGTAGAGAGCCGCGAGGTGCGCGTGGACGGGGAGGACCACTTCCTGATTGTGGTCAACAACTCGTACACCGAGTCGGAGATAAAGCCCCACTTGGTGCAACTGCTGAGTCTGCTGCGCCCGGCCATGGGCCGCCCGCAGCTCAACTGCGGCATCGAGGTGGAGTGGGAGGAGAAGGAGGCCATCATCTACACGCCCCGCGACAAGTATGATGCCCTCTCCGCCAAGAACCCCGCGCTGGGCATGTTCAAGGTGCTCTTCCCGGAGGTGGACTATTGACAATTAAAAATTAATAATTAAAAATTAATGAAATGATTGTCCGCAATTACCACAAGAATGCCTCGAAGAGGCATAATCTTATTAACCCCACACAAGGAACGCAGTGTGGGGTGTCTGAAAATCATGTCTGTATGCGTCTCGGAGAGACGCTACAAGGAATATTAGGCTGATTGCGGATAATCATAATAATTAAAAATCGACTCACACATTGACGAATTAACACATTAACGAATTAACAACAGACCATGACCTTTATATTTCTTGGAGTTTTGATATTCTGCGCCCACTTGTTCAACGCCTGGTTCAGCCGGCGGCGCATCCCCGATGTGCTTCTGCTGATGCTGATAGGCATACTGGTGGGGCCGGTGGCAGGATGGATAACCCCGGCCCATTTGGACGAGGTGGGACCCGTGCTGGCATCGTTGACGCTGCTGTTCATCCTCTTCGACAGCGGCATAGACATGCGGTTGGACATGATACGCCGCTATTGGAGCGGGGTGGTGCAGGTGACGTTCCTCTCCTTCTTGGTGTCGATGACCACGGTGACGCTGATAGCCTACTTCTTGGTGGGGTTGGAGTTGCAGGCCAGCATGATGCTGGGCTCCATGGTGGCGGGGACGGCGGCGGCCATCGTCATACCGCTGGTAAAGCAGATGCGCGTCAGCGACAAGACGCGCGTCACGCTGACGCTGGAGTCGGCCATCTCCGGGGTGCTGTGTATTGTTATTTCTTTAGCCTTCATTGAGGGTTACAAATTGGGCAACATCAGCATCGGCTCCATGCTGGGACGGGTGCTGGCCTCAATACTGATGGCTCTCATCATCGGCGTGGTGGGAGGCATCGTATGGTCGTCGCTGATGGAGCGGGTGCGCAAGTTGCAGAATTCTATGTTCCTGACGCCGGCCTTCGTCTTTGTCATCTATGGCGTGGCGGAGCTGCTGGGCTACAGCGGGGCCATTGCTACGCTGTCGTTCGGCTTGGTGCTGGGCAACCCGGAGTATTTCGAGATGTCGTTCTTGAAGAAGCTGCACCTGCACGACATGACCCCTTTGGAGGAGAGCGAGAAGAGTTTCTTCAAGGAGTTTGTCTTCATCCTGAAGACCTACTTCTTTGTCTATATTGGCATCTGCATCCCGTTCACCAATGTGATGGCGTTAGCCTACGGACTGGTTATCGCCGTAGCGTTGTTTGTGGTGCGTTTCGGGTTGGTGGCATTGGTGGGCCGGAAGAACACGCCGGACGACAGGCTGACGGTGTCGATGATGATACCCAAGGGACTGGTGTCGGCGGTGCTGGCCTCGATGCCCGAACAGGTGAACGCTGCTGCGGGCTACACGGTAGTGCCCGGCGCGGAGACGATAAAACATATAACCTATTCCGTCATCTTCTGTTCCATCATCATCTGCTCGGCGTTGGTGCTGCTGAGCAGCAGGCGGTTGGTGCGTTCGGCTGCCGAGGTGGCACAGACCGAGGCGGAGACAAATCTGTTGCAGGATGAGAATAACCTTTAGCAAGTACGACGGAGCCGGAAACGACTTTGTGGTGATAGACAACCGGCGCGGCGATGTGGCCCTCAGCGCGGAACAGATAGCCCACCTGTGCCACAGACGGCGCGGAGTGGGTGCCGACGGGCTGTTGCTGCTGTGCCAGGCCGAGGGTGGCTACGACTTTGCCATGCGGTATTATAATTCCGACGGCTATCCCGCCGACATGTGCGGCAACGGTGGCCGCTGTATTGCCGCTTTTGCCCACCGCTTGGGATTGGGAGCCACGGCCGAGGGACGGCCAAGGCTGCGCTTTGTGGCCGACGACGGACCCCACGAGGCCGATGTGGTGATGTGGGACCGCAGCGCACGGTTAGGCATTGTGAGCCTCGGCATGAAGGATGTCGAGGCGGCAGGGGTGGTGCGCTGCATGGAGGGATGGCTGCTGAACACGGGTGTGCCGCACTATGTGCAGCGTGTGGAGGATTTGGAACACTACGACGTGGTGGGTGAGGGGAGAAGGCTGCGCCATCTGCCGCAATTAGGACATGAGGGGGCGAACGTGAACTTTGTGGAAGACCTGCCCGACGGGCGGCTGATGGTACGCACATACGAGCGCGGCGTGGAGGACGAGACATGGGCTTGCGGCACGGGAGTGACGGCTTGTGCCATAGTGACGGGCAACAGGCTGCTGCGCACACGCGGCGGCGACTTCAGGGTGGACTTTACCCCCACTGGCAAAGCCTTCGCCCATGTGCGGCTGACAGGCCCCGTGTCACTCAATTTCGAAGGCGAATTTGAAATTGAAAATTGAAAGCGGCGCACCGATTAAATTGAAAATTGAAAATTGAAAATTGCGTATTCAAGCACTAACACATTAACACATTAACGCATTAACACATTCCCTCCATGGACCTTTTTTCTACCCCTGCACCCGAAAGCGCACGCCAGCGCGTGGCCGAACTGACAAAGCTGATAGACCACTACAACTATGAGTATTATATGAACGACCGGTCGTTGGTGAGCGACTATGAGTTCGACGCCTTGCTGCGTGAGCTGGTGGACCTGGAACGGCAGTACCCTGAATTGTCGCTGCCTACATCGCCGGCACGGCGCGTGGGCGGCGAGGTGAACAAGCAGTTCAAGCAGGTGACGCACCGGTATCCGATGCTCTCGCTGGGCAACACGTACAGCATTGAGGAAATTGAGGATTTTGAGACTCGCACGCGCAAGCTGCTGGACGGAGTGCCTTTCTCCTACACCTGCGAGCTGAAATACGACGGTGTGGCCATAGGGTTGACCTACCGGCGTGGGCAGCTGGTGCAGGCTGTGACGCGCGGCAACGGGACCGTGGGCGACGACATCACCTCCAACGCCCGCACCGTGGGCACCATCCCGCTGCGGCTGCATGGCGATTGGCCCGAGGATTTTGAGGCCCGCGGCGAGGTGGTCTACCCCTTCGAACCTTTCGAGGCCATGAACCGCCAGCGCGAGGCCGACGGTGACGCCCCTTTCGCCAACCCACGCAATGCGGCCAGCGGCTCGCTGAAGTTGCAGGACTCGGCCGAGTGTGCCAAACGGAAGCTGATGTTCTGCATGTACTTCCTGATGCTTCCGCCGGACTCTCCCTACCAGTCGGACCCCGCCTACGCCACCCACGCCGGGCGGCTGGCGGCAGCAAAGGAGATGGGGTTCAAGGTGCAGCCCTACATCAGGGAATGCCAAAATATCAAGGAGATAAAGGATTTTATTGACTATTGGGACAAAGAACGCTGGAACCTGCCCTTCGGCATTGACGGCGTGGTAATCAAGGTGAACCAGACGGGTCTGTGGGACAGACTGGGCACCACCGCCAAGTCGCCCCGCTGGGCCATAGCCTACAAGTTCAAAGCCGAAAGGGTGAGCACCCCGCTGATGGAAGTCACCTACCAGGTGGGGCGCACAGGCATCGTGACCCCCGTGGCCAACATGGAGCCCGTGTGGTTAGGAGGCACCACCGTGCGCCGCGCCACCTTGAACAACGCCGACTTCATAGCCAAATTGGACATCCACGAGGGCGACAGTCTGCTGGTGGAAAAAGGTGGCGAGATTATCCCCAAGATAGTGGGTGTGGACCTCGAAAAGCGCCCTGAGGGGGCAAAGCCGATAGCGTATGCTACGGTGTGCCCCGTGTGCGGCACCCCGTTGGTGCGGGCCGAGGGCGAGGCGGGCTACTACTGTCCCAACCAGGACGGCTGTCAGCCCCAGATATTGGGACACCTGGAACACTTTGTCAGTCGCCGGGCTATGGACATTGACAGCTTGGGTTCGGAACGGCTCAGGCTGCTCTATGACGCAGGTTTGGTACACAATGCTGCCGACCTCTATGACCTCACGGCGCAACAGCTGATAGGCCTTGGGGAAGGGTCGGCATCGTCGATACAGGAGAAGGGTGCCATAAACATCCTCAGCGCCCTTGAGGAGTCGAAGAAGGTGACCTTTGAGAGGGTGCTCTTCGCCTTGGGCATCCGCTACGTGGGCGAAGTGGGAGCCAAAAAGCTTGCCCGCCATTTCGGCAACATCGACGCTCTTATGGCCGCCAATGTCATGGAGCTGGCCGCGGTGGAGGATGTGGGCGAGGTGACGGCAGTGGCAGTGTTCGACTTCTTCAACAATGCCGCGCACCGCCAGATGGTGGAGCGGCTGCGGGCTGCGGGCTTGCAGATGGAGGCGGTGGATACCCGCGTGGGAAACCAGCTGGAGGGCATGACCATCGTGGTGAGCGGAGTGTTCAAACACTTCTCCCGCGACGAGATAAAAGCCTCGATAGAGCAACATGGAGGCAAGGCCGGCAGCAGCATCAGCGGCAAAACAACCTACCTCCTTGCGGGCGAGAACATGGGTCCCGAAAAGCTGAAAAAAGCAGAGAAATTAGGTGTTGCAATTATCAGTGAATCAGATTATGAAACAATGATTGGGCAAGGCGGCGAGAAATAATTGATCGCGCTACTTTTCCCAAATCAAAAAAAACACGTATCTTTGCAAAAAAAATAAAACATGTATGGTGGTCTTTTCCACCTCAATAAAATCAACATAATGATGAACAATAGCAATACTCGTTCAAGGTGGTTTGCCGCCGCACTTTCATTGATGATGGCTCTTCCTTTCGTGGCCACAGCACAGACAACTGCCCCGTTGGGCATACTGGTTTCGCAGGATCAGAACACCATAGACTGGCCCACGGTAAACGAAGGGAATGACCTTGATTTTGTGTATGTCATGGCTACAACGGGAGCCGCCGTAACGGACACCCGCTGCGCCTTCAACCTCACCCAGGCCCACAAAGTGGGAATGCCCGTGGGTGCCGTGCTCCGCTACGACCGCCACTACTCGGCTCAGGGACAGTTCGACAACTTCCAGACTGCCGTCAAGGGGCACCATCTGGATCTCCCTCCTGTGGTATATGTAGTGCCGGACAGCCCCTTTGACATTAACGTCAAGCGGCTCGACATGCTGCTGCAACTGCTCGAACAGGCCTACGGGGTCAAACCCCTTATCATGGCTAACCAACAAGCCTACCTCAAGTATTTCAGCTTGGAGCGTTATGCCTCCTACCATGTGCTTATCGTCAGCAACGGTCTGCGCTTCCCGGACACCCGCTACACCATCTGGCAATACACCGACAAGGAGAAGGTGGCTGGCATCATGGAGTACGTCCCCGGCCTGAAACTTCATCCCACCTACACCCTCAAGAAACTGAAGATGAATTAAGAGAGAATTGTTTGAATGTGTTAATGTGTTAATCCAATTGAAAGGTGAAAAGTGAAAATTGAAACGGGGAGCAGACGTGGTTGCCGCATTTCAATTTTCAATTTTCAATTTCCAATTCGTAAGGTTTTTAATTATTAATTTTAATTGTTCATGAAGAAGACCTTTCTTGCCGCCCTGCTTCTGTTCTGCACTGTGCAAGCGAGTGCCCAGATGTTTTTTGGAGGTAACTTCCGCTTCGACATGGCGAGTTACAACCGCACTGGGGGCTTCGACCCCACGCAGCCCTACGGAATGGCCTTGCAATTCACCCCGCAGGTGGGTTACGCCTTCTCCTCCGGCGTGAAGATGGGAGTGCAGCTACACATTGCAAACCAGCAGTATCTCTACACCAACGGATTCTACAATACCGATGCCGAGGAGTGGCAGAAGACCGTCGTCACAGGCAAGACCCTTGCCACCTTTGGCGGAGGACTCTTTCTGAGGCTGCGCTGTTTCGAGTTCAAGGATCTCTCCATGAGCATGGAACTGTCAGCAACCTATAGTTATGGCATCGGAGCTGTGCGCGACACTCAATACCTCAGCAGCGGCAACTTCCCCGTAGTGTTTGAGTCGCCCTTCCGCACACACCAGTTGGCCATGAAACTGGTTCCCGTGTTCAGCTACCAGTTGTCGGACCATTTCAGTGCCGAAGCGCACGTCGACCTGTTGTCGCTCCTTTACACCTACTCCGTCACCGACAAGTACAAGACGATAGAGAAAATATCATACGGTAACAATTACGACCCCGTGATAGACAACACCACTGCCTCCTCCCACTTCACCGCGGGCATCAACTCCCTCACCTCACAACTCCTCACAATAGGCTTCATCTACACGCTCTAATCCAATTGAAAAGTGAAAAGTGAAAATTGAAACGGGGAGCGGACGTGGTTGTCGCATTTCAATTTTCAATTTTCAATTCGTAAGGTTTTTAATTATTAATTTTTAATTCAAAAATAGAATTCTTAATTATAATGGCAAAAGATTTTGTAAAACGCTCAGAAAACTACTCCGAATGGTACAACGAACTGGTTGTACGGGCCGATCTGGCCGAGAATTCAGCCGTGCGCGGCTGCATGGTCATCAAACCCTATGGCTACGCCATCTGGGAAAAGATGCAGCGCGCCCTCGACGATATGTTCAAGGCCACAGGCCACCAGAACGCCTATTTCCCCCTCTTCATCCCCAAGTCCTTCCTCAGCCGTGAGGCCGAGCATGTGGAAGGCTTCGCCAAAGAGTGCGCCGTCGTCACACACCACCGCCTGATGAACAACCCCGACGGCAGCGGTGTCGTTGTCGACCCCGCAGCCCGATTGGAGGAAGAACTCATCGTTCGCCCCACCTCCGAGACCATCATCTGGAGCACCTACAAGAACTGGATTAAATCCTACCGCGACCTTCCCATCCTCTGCAACCAGTGGGCCAACGTCGTCCGTTGGGAGATGCGCACCCGCATGTTCCTCCGCACCGCCGAATTCCTCTGGCAGGAAGGCCACACCGCCCATGCCACCCGCGAGGAGGCCGAGGAGGAAGCACGCCGCATGCTCGACGTCTATGCCGACTTTGCCGAGAACTGGATGGCCGTCCCCGTTGTCCGCGGTGTCAAATCACCCAACGAACGCTTTGCCGGTGCTCTCGACACCTACTGCATCGAAGCCATGATGCAGGACGGCAAAGCCCTGCAGGCCGGCACCTCGCACTTCCTGGGGCAGAACTTTGCCAAAGCCTTCGAAGTGCAGTTCCTCAACAAGCAGAACCAGTTAGAATATGTCTGGGCCACCTCGTGGGGCGTTTCCACCCGCCTGATGGGAGCCCTCATCATGACCCACAGCGACGACAACGGCCTCGTCCTGCCCCCCAAGCTGGCACCCATACAGGTAGCCATCGTCCCCATCTGCAAGAACGACGAGCAGATGGCCGAACTCGATGCCCACATCGCTCCTATCATCGACGCTCTCCGTGCCAAGGGTCTTACCGTCAAGTACGACAACCGCACCGAGTACAAACCCGGTTGGAAGTTCAACGAATATGAGTTCAAAGGAGTGCCAGTGCGCCTTGCCATCGGCCCCCGCGACCTCCAGAACGGCACCTGCGAGGTCTGCCGCCGCGACACATTGGAGAAGATTACCATGCCCATCGAAGGCATTGCCGACCACGTGTTGAGCTTGATGGACGAGATACAGAAGAGCCTCTTCCAGCGCGCTGCCGACTTCCGCGCCGCCAACACCCGCAAGGTGGACACCTGGGAGGATTTCCAAGTCGAAATCGAAAAAGGAGGTTTCCTCCTCTGCCACTGGGATGGTACCACCGAGACCGAAGAGCGCATCAAGGAGCTCACCAAAGCCACCATCCGCTGCATCCCCTACGACGCTCCCGAAGAGGAAGGCCGCTGCATCCTCACCGGCAAGCCCTCCCACCGCCGCGTAATCTTCGCCCGCGCCTACTAATCAATATTGTTTTAGCATAATACAACAACGTCTGCATACTAATGTATGCAGACGTTGTTTTGCTTATCAATGAATCTCAATTCAGGCTGCTACAATGTATCGAATGCTTGTCGGATGTCCTTATCGCTTATATTTTCAACCTCGCTCTTATCGTACATTTTAACAAGAACAATTCGATCACATGTTTTCTCAACGAGATAGTTGAAAGTAATCACTCTTGCGCCACCACTCTTGCCTTTGCCCTTAGATTTTATGGATAGCCTTATTTTGCGGAATCCTCCTGCCAATTCTACACCAAGGAATGGGTTTGAGAGCAGTTGAGATTGAAACTCTCTTAGGTCTTCGGGAAGAGATGGATATTTGCGAGACAGCTGCTTATAGTTCTTTTTGAATTCGCGTGTGACGAGTATTTCCATCGTTCCTTTAGTGATGATTAAAAAATAAGTTGTAACGATGTGGTTATTTTGACGGGGGGAAAAAACGCCAGAAATATTAATACATTTTATTGATTATTAACGTTTTAAATATAGAATAACTGGAGGAATCTTCGTATCTTTGTAAT